>DLKQ01000037.1:0-29553 GCA_002477805.1 Christensenella sp. UBA7584
AAATTTAGTTCATCGCATCTTAAATTTGGAACATAGTAGTGGCAGTTTTCATAAAGTTTGATTGGAAAATCCACAAACAATTTTTGCTCTTTTCTTGTTTTTACTTCTTTAATTTCTATCATAACCCTTTCATTATACAACTTTTAGATATATTTTGCAACTAAACTTGCGTTGTATTGTTAAATTTTGTTTACTTTTTGTAAAAGACATAGTATAATACATATATGAGTCAGATAGATAAATCAAAAAATGTGTATTTAATTTTTGCAATTTTATTTTCAGTTATGTTTGTGGCTGGAATTCCTTTAATAATAATGTTCGCAAGTAAAAGCATATTACTAATGGTAGTAGGTATTATTTTTGTTTTGTTTGGGTTTTACGGAACACCATTGCTTTGGATAAATTTTGGAAAAATGTGTTCACTTAGTAGAATTGTAACAGCTGTTGTTGATGAACATTTAACAACAAATGAAGAAATTTCTAAACATCTACAAATAGACCAAAATTCTGTAAAACAAATGTTAACAGAATGTATTAACAAAAGATATATTACTGGTTTTTTGTATAATGGTGAGAAACTTGAATTAAATGAGAAAAAAGCACCAAGAAAATCCTTGCAAAAATGCTTTAATTGTGGTGGAAAGCTTGAAGATAGGGGAAATGAATTTTTCTGTCCGTATTGCGATAGTATTTTTAAGAAATAAGATGCCGAAAAAATTTCTTTATTGTTGTACTCTAAAACCACAGATAGTCTAGTGGCTTTGTTTAGGTTTACCGATGAACAGAAAAGGCTTACCAATTAGCAATCATAGTTAAGTGAAAAGAGTTGAATAAAATTAATATGGACTAAGAAAAAACAATAAAGAAATAAAGAAATAAAAAAAATATAAAGAAATAAAATTATAGAAAAGAAGAAGTGTAACGTTGAAAAACACGATTTCGTATTGCAAGTAACAGAGGGGTTTACCTGTTATTTGAAAAAACACCAGGTACACTGGTGTTTTTTTATTTATTAAGAAAACTAGTCTAGATTAGTTATGTTTAAATGATTTTTTTTAAGTTTAAAAGCGAGAGTTTTGTTTAACAGTTGGAGCTTGTATTGTTGAAGAGGGTAATAAAAAAGAAAAGAATATATTAGAGGATTCTAGGATTTTCTTTTTTTGTGCAAATAATAATTTTATAATTATATTTTCACGATAGGACAATTACTAAACAAGATATTTAAATTTATATGGAGATTTTTATTACAAAGCACAATAAAAAATTTATTGCTAATTTTGACACCACTTTTGACACCACTTTTTTAGAAAAAAGTTAAAAATTTGGTAAGAAAAAGAAAAAACTCAGTTTTTGTAAATAAATGAGTTTTTGGCTTAGCTACGCTATTTTGTGTTGGTGGGAGGTCAGGGATTCGAACCCCGGAAGTCTTCCGACAACAGATTTACAGTCTGCTCCATTTGGCCGCTCTGGAAACCTCCCAAATGGAGCTGGCGAGAGGAATCGAACCTCCAACCTGCTGATTACAAGTCAGCTGCTCTACCGTTGAGCCACGCCAGCATATGAACGGCCAGTTTATGGATAATGGTGCTCCAAGGCGGACTCGAACCGCCGACACATGGATTTTCAGTCCAATGCTCTACCAGCTGAGCTACCGGAGCATATGGTGGGACTTCAAGGACTCGAACCTTGGACCGTCCGGTTATGAGCCGGATGCTCTAACCAACTGAGCTAAAGTCCCTTAGTGTCCTAAGTTTTTTCCTAAAAAATTAGGTAATGGCGACTCAGAAGGGGCTCGAACCCTCGACCTTCGCCGTGACAGGGCGACGCTCTAACCAAACTGAGCTACTGAGCCACAAAAAATTGTGTGTCACTATCACATTAACTTTCGAAGTTAAATGGTCGGGGTGGAGGGACTCGAACCCCCGGTCTCATGATCCCAAATCATGCACGTTAATCCAACTGCGCTACACCCCGATGTCCTTGTGATATTACATATGATACATTATTTTTTATGAAATGTCAAGAAAAAATGCTAAAAAATAATTTAATTTTTAAAAGTTTATTTTTAAATTTTTTTTTGTTTTAATCCTTAGTTACTTATTATATATAATATTGGTGTAAAGGTGGTGAAAAAAATAAATTTCAATGTTGACTTTTTGTTTGTCAGATGGTAAAATTTTAATGAGGAATAAAAATGATTACGCAATTTGAAAAAGAGGTTTCTGAAAATAATCCAAGGCTAAAGAAAGAAATAATTCGAACATTGCTTGTGCCAGAAAATCATCTATTAAAAAGTAATAAAGAGTTTGATGATAAAAAGCTTTTTTTTGTGAAAAATGTGATTGAAGATAAAGATATGTTTGAAAAACTTTATTTTCTTTTAAAAACAAATGACGATAATATTTGCTTTAATTTTGTTAAGGATTATGAAGTAGTTCGTATGTTTTCAATAACAAAAGCTTCGCTTGCTGATGAGTTTTGTGGGCTGGTTGAAGGTAAAAAATTAAATAAAATTAGTGAAGAAAGAGTCGGCACACTTTTGGATATTATTGATATAAAAAACCATAAAGAAGAGCTATGTGATGGTATTTTTGAATATACTATTGGACAAAAGAATTTTTCCATACACAAAAAAGATTTATACTTTTTACTAATTTGCTCGCAAAAAGAATATGATAAATTTTTTAAAAATGCAGAGTCAAAATTTTTTGGTTGCGATAAAAGAGAATACTTGTATTTACTTGAAAAATTTATAGAAAAAGAGAAAATTTGTGTTAATTGTTTTATCCCAAAAGATATTAAGGAAAGAATTCTTGATGTAACTAAAAAAAGAAAAATAGACTTTCAATCAGTTGCTATTCACTATTCAAATGAAATTGATAATGAGTTCTTGAGTGAAATTACACTAAATTCTGAATTAAAAGATGAGGTATTTGGTGAAATGCCTAAATACTTGTCTGTGGTTGAGAAATGTGTCTTTATCTATATTAAACTATGTAATATTTTAACATATGATGGTGAATTTTATATCAATGGACAAACGGGGAATAGTGCACAAAAACACGAAGATTTTTCAAGGCTCTGCAAGATAAATTCAAAATTAAATGATGTGGTTTGTTATGACTTTAATGCAATTTATGCAAAGTTATTGAGTGAAATTGGTGTTGATTTGGCGATAAATAATTACGGATATGAGAATAAATTTGGAGGCGGACACGCAAATTTAAGCTTTAAAACTGGAAAGTTTATTGTTGAAGCTGATGCGATAAACTCTATTTTGCGGAATGATTTGTTTTTAACAAAAATCAATAGTGGAACGCGGGGACTTGTTTGTAAAAACGATTCTCAAAAAACAAGGCAAGAGTTTGAAGATATTGTTCAGAGTATGAGAATTTTGATTTGTGAACAGAATAGACAGAAAAACCTAGCAAAGAAATTGGGTAAACGCACGGAAATTGTCAAGTTTGAAGATTGTATAAAAAATTATGTTCCAATTTTTGAAGATGAAGAAAAGGAACAACTTTTTGAAGATAATTTGAACATAATGCTATCCAATGTAAAGCATCAGACTTTGAATGATTGCGAAGATGTTTTTTATCTATTAGAATTAAAAAAACGCATTTTTAAGGACAAAAATTTTAGAAATAATGTGAATCTGGTAATATTAAAAGAAAATGAAAATCAAAAATCAAGTCTGACCACTGTTTTGACTTTAGGGAAAAATGTTAACAATGAAAACGAGCAATTGTACAACTTTATCTATAATAAAAGCGAAAAAAACTTTAATTTTGTGACTGAAGATAAACTGAGAGAAAAATTAACTAGTGGTGAACTTGAATATATTGGCGGCAATAAGCCTTTTATTCCAAAACTAAATCGTGTTGTTGAATATGATGAAGATTTTAAACAAGTTGTTTGCTTTGAGTAAAAATATTAGTTGAAACAGCTACGTGTATGAGCTCGTGGGAAAATATATAGTAATATCAAAAAAATTTTAATCTTTTATAGCAGAGGATAAATGCAAATAAACTAAAATAATTATTTATTAGCTGCTTAACAAGTGAGATATTTTTATTGCCAACTAAAAATACCTTCTATGATTTAATTATCGTAGAAGGTATTTTGAATTAGAATAATTTTATTTTCCAAAAATGTGTGAGTTGGAAGTTAGTTTTTTTAGGTTAGTGTTTTTATTACTTTAAGGTTTTTGCTTTTTAATATCAGGTGTTATTATTTTTTTATAATGTTTTAACTTTGTAAGTTGCACGTGGTAGCTTGTCTGTTGTTGTGTACCCAGCAGGTGCGTTTACAATATCTGGAATTCTGTTTACGACAGTAGCACAAGTGAGTTGTACCGTTGAAGGGCGATTTACTACTACTGTTGTATTTGGTTCTCCCTCAATAGTCCATTCGTTGCTGTCAAATTCTTCTGGCGCATATACTTTTCCGATACATTGACTCTCTATTATAATCCCTTCTTTTGTTTCTGTTGTTACAACAGCACTCATACCTGTTGCATTTCCTGCTGGAATTTTCATCTGTAAAGTATCTGAATTTAGGGCCTTTTTATAAGTTTGAGGTACGCATTTTTGTGTTTGTTTTGTAACAGTTAGACCAAGCTGACTTGCAAGCCAACCGTTTGTATTCCACATATAGCTTGGTAAAAATTTACCTTGCTTGATGAGTTCTGCTCTACTTTTTTCACTTATGTTATCTGCAGAAGCTATTTCTTTTTCAAATTCATCTAAACTAAGACCTGCACCGTGTGCTCTTGCAAGGGCAATTCCGTAGTCTTCAACATTGTAACTTGTTTTACCACGAATTTTTTTGATTGAATGAGTTGCTCCAGCAATTGTGGTAATGAGATTCCCCCAGAATACATCTTGGTAACCACTGCCTGAAATTGTACAACCAGTTTGTTTAGCAATCGTATCTAGCTTTTTACAAAGTGTTGGGTGAGAGTTTTGTGCAAAAAAAGCCTCTTCACACGTTGTAATTGCATTGATTCCTAGTTCGGCACATATGAGAAGAATGTCTTGCACATCGCTAATTAAACTCATAGTTGTAACAATTACTATGTCTGGTTTTAGTTTTGCCAATCTTTCTTTTACAAACTTTGCATCTTCAATTTTGACGCCAATTTTTTTACATTCCGCAAATTCTCCAGCATCAGTTCCAAATTTTGACTGGTCAATATCAAATGCACCAACAATTTTACTTCCTTTTTCAAGAACATAGCGAATTGTGTATTTGGCCATTTTTCCACAGCCATATTGAACTACATTGTATTTTTTCATTTTTTCCTCCTTAAGTTTATGCTTTTATTTTAGCATTGTTTTTATTAATAATCAAATAAAATAGCATAATTATTTTTAGTAAAAAGTTTAAAATTATGCAAATTTTTTACTAATTATCTTTAAATATTGAAAAAATAATTTTTACAAGAAATATGTGCTTTATTTGTGTAAAATAATTGTGATTTTTTATCATTTGGTGTATAATATAATTTACAATCAGGAGGAAATTAATGAAAACTAGATTTTATAATGCCTATGTAATAACTTGCAATGATAAATTTGATATTTTTCCAAATGGAGAAGTTTGGGTTGAAGACGACAAAATAGTTTATGTTGGGAAAGAAAAAGATGGTTTTATGGCTGATGTAAAAGTAAACTGTTTTGGTGATATAATAATGCCTGGGTTTGTGAATTCGCACACTCATTTGCCTATGCAAATTTTTAGAGGGCTTGCTGAAGGAACTAGTTTTACGAGCTGGTGGCAAGACCAAATAAAACCACTTGAAGATTGTTTTACTTCGGAGCAAATGTATTGGTCGACACTTCTTGCGATTGCTGAACTTGTGAGAGGTGGTACAACTTGTGTGCTAAATAATTACTTTCACCAAAAGAGTCCTCTTCTTGCTTTTGAAGATGCTGGAATGCGAGGCGCTATACATATTGATGTAAAATATGGTTTGGATAAGACAAAACGAAGACACGACTGGGAAAATAGATATGCAATGCTAAACAAAAACAGTCCACTAATCAGTTTTTTTGTTTCAAGTCATAGCATTTTTTCACTTGATGAAAATGGGTTGATTGATTGTACATTTTTGGCTAAAAAGTATGGTCTTCCACAAACAATTCATCTTTGTGAAACCTTGAATGAAGTTGGCACTTGCGAGAAAAACACGGGAAAAACGCCTGTTAAATATTTGAGAGATTTAGGTTTTTTTGATTATCCTGCAACAATAGCTCACGGTGTTTGGGTTGATGAAGAAGATATGCAAATATTTAAAAAGAATGACGTTAATGTAAGTATAAATATGTCAAGCAATTTAAAACTTGCAAGTGGAATTGCTCCTATATATTCGTACAAAAATCACGGGATAAGCTTGAGCTTGGGAACGGATAGTGTGGCGAGTAACAATAGACTTGATATGTTTAAAGAAATGTTCCTTGCTTCAACCTCGCAAAAAGTTTTGTTAAAAGACCCAACAGTGCTTCCGCCAAAAGATGTTATTTTGATGGCTACAAGAGGTGGTGCAAAAGCACTTTATCTTGATGATAAGATTGGACAATTAAAGAAAGGTTATCAAGCAGACATAATTAGAATTTCCACCTCAGAACCGCATTGGCAACCTAAAAATGATTTAATTTCACACCTTGTTTATGCAGGAATGAGTTCTGATGTGGTTATGACAATGGTTGCAGGAAAAGTTCTTTATGAAAATGGTTCATTTTTCATTGGACACTCAATTAATGAAATTTATGAAAATTGTGATTTGGCGATAAAAACTATTTTAAATGAAGTTAAAAATAAAGCCATTTAGGAGGTTTAGTTATGTATCAAAACAATGGTTTTACGCAATTAGTTCAATATGCGTTGCAAAATGCTGGAGAACTTGCTACTCAAAGTGGTCAAAGTCAACTTGGAACTGAGCACTTACTATTCGGAATTATTTCTATGGACGAGTGTTTATCAAGTAAATTACTTGAAAAATATGGGGTCAATCAGCATACCTATTTGCAAGTTTTTGATGAACACATAAAAAAATCTCAAAGCTTAAATGTACAGCAAATAGAGCTTTCGCCCCGTGTAAAGGAAGTTCTTAGAAATGCTAAAAATGTTGCAAATACTTTAGGGCACGATTTTATTGGAACTGAGCACGTGATGTTTGCACTTCTAAATAGTGATAATACGGCTGTTTCATTTTTGACAGAGGATTTTAAAATTAATATTTCAAATTTGAGAGAAGATTTGCTTCAAGCATTAAAAGATAGTTCGGTTTCATTAGGAGAAGAAGATGTTATTTCGCTAGATAGAAGTGAACAGCAAAATAGCTGTATTCCAAAAAAACTGCTTTCTCTTGGTGTTGATCTAACTCAAAAAGCAAGAGAAAATAAAATTGACCCTATTATAGGTAGAGAAGAGGAAATAGAAAGAGTTATTGAAATATTATGTAGAAAAACAAAAAACAATCCAGTTCTTATTGGTGAGGCTGGTGTTGGAAAAAGTGCTGTGGTTGAAGGGCTTGCTCATGCAATTGTGAAAGGTGCTGTTCCTGAATTTTTAAGGGACAAAGTTATATTCTCACTTGATATTGGTTCACTTATGGCAGGAACGAAGTATCGAGGAAGTATGGAAGAAAAATTAAAAGAGACAATAGAAACAATTATTGGGTGCGGAAATATAATTGTTTTCATTGATGAATTACACACTCTAGCTCAAGCTGGTGGCGAAAAAGGGGAGGTAAATCCTTCTGATATGCTAAAGCCTTATTTGGCAAGGGGAGAATTGCAGACTATTGGGGCGACAACAACAGATGAATATCGAAAATTTATAGAAAAAGACAAAGCGTTAGAACGAAGATTTCAGCCTGTTCTTGTAAATCCACCAACAGTTGAGCAAACAATTGAAATACTAAAAGGCATTAGAGATTCGTATGAAGCATTTCATAAAGTAAAAATAACAGATGAAGCGATAGAGGCTGCCGCATCGCTGAGTGATAGATATATTATGGATAGGAGTTTACCAGACAAAGCAATTGACCTCATTGATGAAGCTAGTTCAAGAGCAAAGGTGAATGGAATGACAACTCCTGTTCCAATAAAAGAAAAGCAAATACAACTTGAAAGGCTTGACCAAGATAAAAAGGAAGCTATTATTGCTCAAAATTTTGAAAAAGCTGCCGAAATTCGTGATAAAATTAGTGCAGTATCCCAAGAGTTAGAAAATTTGAAAAGGGTATTGGAAGAAGAAAAGCAGAGTAAAATGGTTTCAATTGGTTTTGATGATATTGCTAGGGTTGTAAGCTCTTGGACAAGAATTCCAGTTTCAAAACTTACCGAAACCGAAAAGGAAAAATTACTTGATTTGGAAAATATCTTACACGAGCGTGTAATTGGTCAAGATGAAGCTGTTGTAACAATTTCAAAAGCTATTCGTCGAGCAAGGGCTGGGTTAAAGGCACCAAATAGACCAATAGGGACATTTTTGTTCATTGGGCCAACTGGGGTTGGAAAAACTGAACTAAGCAAAGCACTGGCAGAAGCTCTTTTTGATGATGAAAATCACATTATTAGGCTTGATATGAGCGAGTATATGGAGGCTCATTCGGTAAGTAAGATTATTGGTTCTCCTCCAGGCTACGTTGGGTACGAAGAAGCGGGGCAACTCACAGAACAAGTGAGACGCAGGCCATATTCCGTAGTTTTATTTGATGAAATAGAAAAGGCTCACCCAGATGTTTTTAATGTTTTACTTCAAATTCTTGATGATGGAAGGCTTACCGATAGTCACGGAAGAGTTGTTAATTTTAAGAATACAGTTATTATTATGACCAGTAATGCTGGAGTGAATGATCCAGAATATAAAAAAAATAGAGACAAATATCTTCATAGTAGTGAAGAAGAGCAAGAGGCTTTAGATGATGAAGCGAAACATATTTTGCTTTCTGCGATAAAACTTAAATTTAGGCCAGAATTTTTGAATAGAATAGATAGTATTGTTACGTTTAAAACATTAACGAAAATTGAACTAGCAAAAGTTGCTAAAATTTTAATAACAAAGCTCTGCGACAAACTTAGAAATCAAAACATTGAAATAAAATTGACCGAAAGTGCACTAAGGTATCTTGTTGAAAAAGGGTATAATTTTGAGTGGGGTGCGAGACCGCTTAGGAGAATTATTGAACAAGAAATTGAAGATAAACTTGCCGACGAGATTCTAAGTTGTAAAATCTGCCCTGGTGCTAAGGTAACTATTGATGAGCAAAATGGGCAATTAAAAATTAGAACTTCAAATTAAAAAATTGGTTAAGAATGTTTGCTAAAATAAAAATTTTATGCTAAAATAAATATATGGTATTTATGATAAGGAGAAAAAAATGAATATTCAAATTTCAGCAAAAAATTATGTAGTAAGTGATAAACTTAGAAATATAATTGAGAAAAAGGTAGAGAAACTGGAACGCTATTTTAGTGAGAGGGCAGAAGTAAAAATCTTCTGTAGAAAAGAAAACGACCTTTGCAAGTTAGAACTTACTATTAAAGATGGTGGATTGCTTTTTAGAAGCGAAGTGTTTGGTGACAGTATGTATCAAAACATAGATATGGCTTTACCAAAAGTTGAAAAACAAATTATAAAATATAGCTCAAAATTAAAAGATAAACTTTACAAAAAGACCGCTATTGATGAAAGAGACTGGCTATATTTTGAGGAAGACAAAGATGTTTTGCCATCTATAGATTCTGTTATCAAAACTAAAAAATTCGACATAGTTCCTCTTACTGTTGAAGATGCTGAGATGTATCTTGAAAATAGTGACCACGCATTTTATGTTTACCTGAATAATGAAACAGGTAAGGTGAACATAATGTACAAAAGAAAAATGGGAGGATTTGGAATTATAGAGCCTCAGTACTAAAAGTTAATGTCCAAAAACTACAAATAGGAAGAAAACGAAATTCTCCCTATTTTTACTTGTTTTTCATAAAAAGCTCTCTTTGGTAATTATTTTATTTAGAAATCTCAATATATCATAGAAATTTTTTATGCAAATAGTTAGTAAGGTGGTTAGGAAGATTAACTTGGTTTTTTATTTTAATTTATGTGTTTTGAGATATTTTGTATAGATTAATTTACAGCTCGTTAGATGCTTAGTTATTATTGTGTAAACTTAAAACTTTTTATTAAAAAAACCTCCTTATAAATATTTAGGAGGTGCTTTTAATAAGGTATTTATTTATAATTTATTTATTTTTGTCTACATTTCTAAAAGATATTCTACCTTTTTCAATAAATGTAGCGCAGACAAGCCATAAGGCAGAAATTAAAACGATTATATAAGTTATTATTGTCATAACGCTACCTGTGCCAAAAATTGCTTCCACAAGATTAAAATTAAAAATTCCAACAAGTCCCCAGTTTAGTGAACCAACAAGTGTTATTATAAAAGCAAGTATATTGAAAACAAAAAACATACAACCTCCTTTTAGGTAGTATGTTCCTTTTTCGTATTTTCATTCTTCAACAAGACAACTTATGCCAATAGCTTTACCCACATGCGTGCCAACTGCTGGACCAACTATTCCTTCACTTAGTGGTATATTTGGAAATGCTTTTTCAACACTTTGCTTGAGTTCATCGTAATAAATAGATTTTGAAATCTTGAGCACCATAATTTCCTTAATGTTTTTTGGAATTGATTTTATTAATGCTGTAATTGCGTTTTTCATTCCTATTATTTTTTTTGTACAAGTTAAGATTCCTTGTTTAAATAAAAGTATTGGCTTTATTTTTAGTAGATGACCTATAAAATAATTTACTTTTCCAATTCTCCCACCTTGCTTTAATGAATCTAAGTTTTCTGGAATAAAGCTTACAAAACTTGTTTTTTGAACATCTGTTAAATATTTGCAAACTTCTTCACGCGGTTTACCACTATTTACCATTTTTAAAGCTTGTTTTATGTAAAGAAAAATGTTTTGGCAAACTGTTCCGCTGTCTATCACTGAAATTTTGTTTTCTGTATCTAGTTCGTTTTTTACCATTTCAAAAGTGCTGGCTGTTCCGCTTAGCGTTTTTGAAATGCAAATTGCAATTGCTTCATTTCCTTCATCTAAAACTTTTTTAAAAGCTTGAGTAACTAGTTCTACATTCGGTTGACTGCTTTGTGGTCGTGAGTTGCTCTTTTCAACTCTTTCGAAGAATACATCATATTGTGCTGTATCTGTGTCGGAAAATTCTTGATTGTCGATTGTTACAGTAAGAGGTAAAACTGTTATATCATTTTCCTTTGCAAATTCTTTTGGTAAATATGCTGTTGAGTCTGTTATTATTTTAATCATTATCTGTTTCCTTAATTTCTTTTATTTGTTCTGCTTTTTTCTTTTTTATTGGACGTAATATCTTATCTTTGATTTCAGTTTTAAGAAAAAACCAAAGAATAAGCAAAATTTCTAGGGCTATTGGCACTAAAAACAAAAGCCATGAGTGTAAAACATCTATGCTTAAATATAAACAAAGAGGTACTGTCCAAAAAATTGCTGATATTGAGAAAAAACTAAATATTTTCCATTTCCAAATTCCCGCAAACACAGTGCAAATTATCGCAGATACGGGCAGTGCATAAATAAAGCACATCCACGCTTTGTTGGTAAGTGGATTTTTAAACAAATTTAACGACGTAAACAAAAGAATTGAAACTAGCCAAGCAAGCCCAATAGAAAGGAGTAGAATTGTAATTCTTTTTTTTGCAACAGAAGATTTTCTTTTTATTGTTTTAATATTTCCACTTTCAATTAAAAAATCATTTACGGTAATTCCGTAAAAGTCTGCTAGTTGTTTTAAAATTGCAATATCAGGAACACCTTCACCGCGTTCCCATTTTGATATAGACTTGTCTGAATAGTTGATTTTTTCCGCCAATTCTGCTTGTGTTAATTGCATTTGTTTTCTATATGCAATCAAATTTTTGGCTATAACTTCATTTATTTCCATAACATTTTCATATTAACATAACTTTACTTAAAAAAGCAACTAAATTACGTATATAAAAAATAGAATTTAAAATTCTACTACCAGTAGAGTACATTTTGGAGATTCTACAAATTATATTAAAATTAGTAGAAAAAATTGGTTATAAATTCGCTTGTGTTGAGTAAAATAATCAAATATTATATTAGTGCAGTAAAAAGGAAGGAGAGGATAATATGGAATTTTTATATAACACAAAAATAACAATTTTTGGTGATTCAATTTCAAAAGGTCTCTATCTTGATGGGGGAAAGATTGAAAGAGTAACACCATCTGCTGTTGATTATTTGAAAAATTTAGGGCTAAACATCGACAATAAATCAGTGTTTGGACAAACTTTAAAAAGGGTTGTGGACAAGGGGGCTATTGAGAAATATTTGTCTGAAATCAATATGCAAGACGAAAATATGGTAGTTATTTCTTTAGGTGGAAATGATAGCGATTACAATTGGAATGAGGTTGAAATGTTTCCTGCTAGTTTTCATTCTCCAAAGACTTCGCTTTCTGAATTTGGCGAGATACTTTCAGATACTATTTTTAAATTAAGGTCTTTTGGTGTTCAGGTGGTTGTTTGTAGTCTATTTCCTATGGATTCAAATAAATACTTTAAAAATGTACTTTCTAAAAAATATGACGGCAAAAAGATTTTGGAATTTTTAAAATGTGATGTTCAAAATATTGCAAGGCATCAGGAACTTTTTAATATTGAATGTTTGAAAAATTCGCTCAAAACTGATGCTATTTTTCTTGATTATCGGTCCGCATTTTTAAATTTAAACAATTACCTTGATTTTGTGTGCGATGATGGTATTCACCCAAATGAGATGGGACAAAAAATGATTGCTGATTTTGTTTTTAGTAAAATTTGCAATAATAATAATTATCAGTTTTGTTTGCGTAAGATGTCTAATAATTTTAGGTTAAAGAATGAAAACTTGCAGTAATAAAAACTTTAAACCAATTAAATGATGTGAGTTTCACAAGTTAGACAAAGATTTTATATTTTTATTGCTGTATTTTGAGTTCAATATTTACTTGAGATTTAAAATTTTTAAACTTTTCATATGAATATGCTTGATTTTTTTGGTTTTGTGTGTTATAATAACCCTGTTTTAGATATGCGGTCGTGGTGGAATTGGTAGACACGCAAGACTAAGGATCTTGTGGTAGAGATACCGTGGAAGTTCGACTCTTCTCGATCGCACCATAGTAAAACCTAGATAAATAAAGGGTTTCAGCAAATTTGCTGGAACTCTTTTTTGTTTTTTAAAGCTATAAAAAATTAGTTATTTTTAGCTAAAAAGTGGTGTAAAAGTGGTGTAGTAAACCAATTTAATTTTTATAATATGTATTATAGTTTTACTTCATAAAAATTTTTTAAGTTTTTTCGGTTTTTAAACTCAACAAAGTATGGTGGTGGATTAATTTGTTATAAAGAGTGGTATTAGTAGGTAATTGTCTAAAAATAGGCATAAACGCCTTAAATTTGTAAAATTTTGACTTTCCCTCTTGACAATAACTTTTAATCGTGTTATATTGCGAGAAATGGAGGATTAAAATGGTTGATAAAGAAAAATGTATTGGTTGCGGAACCTGTGTTGGTGTTTGCCCTGTTAATGCTATAACACTTGATGAAACGGGACACGCAAAAATCAACAAAGATATTTGTATCAAGTGTCATACTTGTGAAACTGTATGTCCTTGTTCTGCTATCAAAATAGATGAAAATGAGGAATAGACATTGAGTAAAGAAATTGAGCAAAGTGCAAATATTGAAGAGGTCAATGAAATAAAGCAAGAAAAAGAAAAAATTGCCTTAATTGAAATAACTCCATATCAAGCAAAGCTTCAGTTCGCGTGGCATTTCCCTAATATGTTTGAAGTATTTGATGAATTTGTTGAAGAGTTACATCTTTATGAGGATATTGAGCGAGATGGTTTTATCAAACCTACACAAATCGCACATTGTAAAGAAACGGTAAAATTATACAGAAAGCTTTGTGATGCGTTTGGTATTAAAAAATGTGTTGGTTATGCAACTTTTGATTTACGCTCGGCTAAAAATCATTATGGCTTTCTTGATGAAATGGAGCTTTCTTCTGGTTTTAAGTTTAAACTACTTTCTGAAGAAGATGAAATTTCGATTTTACACAAGGGAGTTGTAAATTCGCTTGATGTTTCCAAGGGTATGATTTTTTCTTTAGACCCAGAACAGACACGAATAATTGGGTATTTAAGAAGAAATGTTGTTGGCGTTCAGGTAATTCCTTTTGGTTTTAATACATTATGTAAACTTTTTATGGACGGAAAAACTAATTTCGAAGCTCAGTGTAAAACAGTTAGAGATTTCTTCTTTAAACAGCTAAAAACAGTTGATTGGTTTGATGAACTTGAAACAACAGAATTTCAATTTATTGGTGTGGGCGATGTTTTTGAAAGTGTAGGCAAGATTAGTAGAAAGGGTAGAAAATATCCATTAGATATTGAAAATTGTTATCAAATGAATAGAAAAGATTTTGATAATGTCTACAAGGCAATTTTGGGCTTAAAACTTGATAAAGATGCGCGAATTAAGGGTGTTTCAAAAATCAGTGCTGGGAATATTGCCTGTGGCTTAAGTATTATAGAAGCATTGATTGACTTTTTTGATGTGTCTGATTATTATGTGAGCACTGCTGGAATTTCAAGAGGTATTCTGTTTAACCACTGTGTGCAGACAGCAAATGATAAACCTGTTCAGGATTTGCTTGGGTATAGTTTGGAAGTAAACCAAAAATTCTATCAAGAAAATCAAAATAATGGCGCACATATTTTTGAACTTGCAATGTTGCTTTTTAAACAATTGAGGGTAATGCATAGGCTTCCGAGAATGTATATTAAGCCACTTAAAATTGCAAGTTATATGTATAATAGTGGGGGAAGGCTTAGATTTAACAAGACTAGGAAAGATGCTTTTAATGTAATTCTTCATTCAGAGCTTTGTGGAGCTTCACATAAAGATATTGTTTTGGCAGCATTTATTGCAGGGACTCAATATGCTGATGAATTTTCCCTCTCTCAATGGGTTAGGTATAAAGATATTGTGAATGATGATGATCTTCAGGCAATAAAAAAGCTCGCAGTTCTTCTTAGAATTGCAACTTCTTTTGATTGTGCTGGACAAGGAAATATTTCAGATATAATCTGTGATGTTTTAGGTGACTCTGTTATTATCAAAACTGTTGCATCTGTTGATATTGCTTTCGAACTCAAATTGGCGAGTGAAGCTGAAAGCGACTTTAAAAAAGTATTTGAAAAAAGTCTAGAACTTTTGTAATTAGTTATAAAAAATAACATAAAAATGTGTTCTTTCTATAAGCAAAAAAGGAACTTACTTTGATAGTAAGTTCCTTTTTTAGTTAGTTTTTGACTTACTTTGTGATGTTCTATTATTTTGAATTATTTTTAGCTTCTTGCTTTTTTCTCAAATTTTCAAAATATTCACAATCAGGTAACTCTTTAAATACATCTTGGATTATGTCTGCAGCTTCGTCCATAAGCTCTTTTGTGTGGGTTGCTGTATAACTTGTTCTTATGATTGCTTCTCCAACAGGTACAGAAGGTGAGATACAAGGGTTTACATATACTCCACGCTCAAAAAGAGTCTTGCAGGCAAAAAATGTTCTCCAATCATCATAAGTGTTAATTGGAATAATTGGTGCTTCACTTGGCCTGATTGGAATGTTTCGCTTCTTTAGTGCATTTCTCATATAGTCTGCTATGTCTAAAAGATTTTTAGACCTTTCAGGCTCTCTTTTTAAAATTCTAAGTGCTTGTAGTGCGCTTGCAGTACAAGCTGGTGTCATTGATGCTGAGAATATAAATGGTCTTGAGTTGTGTCTAACATATTCACAAACATCTTTACGTGCTGCCATAAAACCACCCATAGATGCTAGTGATTTACTAAAGGTACACATAATAATATCTACTTCATCTTCAAGTCCAAAGTGAGATGCTGTACCGCGTCCACCTTCTCCAAATACTCCAAAACTATGAGCATCATCAACCATAACTCTTGCGCCATATTTTCTTGCAAGTTTTACGATTTCTGGTAATTTACAAAGGTCTCCGCCCATACTGAAAACTCCGTCAGTTACAATCAAAATTCCTTTGTCTTTTTCAATGTTTTGTAATTGTCTTTCAAGGTCTTCCATATCGCTGTGCTCATATCTTACCATTCTTGCAAAACTTAGCCTACAACCATCATAAATACTGGCGTGGTTTTCTTTATCGCAAACGATAACATCGTTTCGGCCACAGATTCCACTTATAATTCCAAGATTGGATTGAAAACCTGTTCCAAATGTTACTACATCGTCCTTACGTAAAAATTTAGCAAGTTCTTTTTCAAGCTCCATATGTAAGTCAAGTGTTCCATTAAGGAATCGAGAACCAGAACAACCTGTTCCGTATTTTTTAGTTGCTTTTACGCTTGCTTCAATAACTTCTGGGTGGCTGGTAAGACCAAGATAGTTGTTTGAGCCAATCATAATAACTCTGTGTCCTTCCATATTTACAACAATGTCTTGTCCGCTGTTTAAGTAGTGAAAATATGGGTAAAAGCCAATTTCTCTAGCTTTTTTTGCAGTATCATAATTTTCACATTTTTCAAATAAATCCATTTTAAACCTCTCTAAATTGATTAACATACAAATTATATCATATAAAAACTATATTGGCTAGTATTTTCAAGCAAAATGTGAGCAATTTTGAAATAGTGCGTTAATTTTGCTTGAAATTTTTATTTATTTAGTGTAACATAATAGTGAGGTTAATATGATAATTTTAAAAAATATATTTTTAGGTTACAACAAGGAATACTATGCACTCTATGATATAAATTTAACCATAAAAGATGGCGAAAGGGTTGCTATTGTTGGTGAAGATGGGTGTGGAAAAACAGCTCTTTTAAGAATTATTGCTGGGCTTGATAAACCTCAGAAAGGTGAAATTTATATTGACAATACTCCAATTCAAAAGGTTGATTTTAAATCAGGTGTTTCTTTGGGGTACCTATCTAGCAAGGCTGTTTTTTTTGAGAGTAAATCTGTTTATAAAAATTTGATGTGGGCATTAAAAATCCGTGGAATTGACAAAAGTTTGTGCGATAAAAAAGTATGCGAAACTTTAAATGGTTTTGGTATTGAAAATCTCAAAAATGAAAAAGTTGGTAAACTATGTCGAAGTGACAGAAAACTTGTTCAAATTGCAAGGCTGGCACTTAGAAATATTGATATTTTGCTATGTGATGACATAGATTTTAATGAAGATGTTAAGATGAATGAGAGACTAAATTACGCACTCAGGAAACTTGTTGAAGCAGACAATAAAAACAAGATTGTGATTATGAGTTGCAAGAACTTTGATGCCTGCAAGGATTTGGTGGGTAGAAAAATAGCCTTGGTTTCGGGGAGTATTGATAATGAGTGGGAATAAAGATGAAATATGTTCAGGACTTCTTGCAAAATTGATGTCAGAAACTTGGAGCTCGAAATTGGAAGAATATAAAACGATTTTATCAAACAAGAATGTGATGTCTTTTTTGGAAGATCAAGAACTTACTGAAACTATAGAAAAATTTTTTGAAAACAATCTGAATGTTTGTCAAACAAGTAAAAAAACTTTTATGCACAGAAATACTTTGCTTTATCGGATTGAAAAAGTAAAAAAACTTCTGGGTTTAGATGTGAGAAATTTTGAAGATGCTGTTACATTACAAATAATTATGATATTACAAAAATTAGATAAACATAAAAGCGAGATGCGGTCATAGCATCTTTTTTAATTTGCAAAAAATAGCTTTAAAAAATAGAAAAAAAGTGTTAATTAATATATCAATTTGGTCTTTTTTTAATTTTTTATTCAAAATTATACTTGTCTGTTCGAGTTAGGCTTGATATGTATGATGGGTAATCTTCTTTTATATCCGCTTGAGTATTTTCCTCTTTTTTGTTTTTTTGTGGAAATAGTTTTGAAAGTATTTTTATTATTTCCAATATATTGTTAATATCGAAATTAGTTTTATTTGCATTTTGTGGTTGCTGTGCCTGTTGTGTGTTTTTTTGCGATTTTTGTTCGTTAAAATTGTAGTTTGGAAGTTGAAAGAAAGCATCATTAAAATTTGTGATAGAGGGTTCATTAGTTGGAACTTCTTGATTTAAGTTTATATTGTTAGGTGTCGTCTGATTAAATGAGCTTAGTAATTTTAGTACAACTGGTAAAAATGAATTTAAGTCCACAAAAACCTCCAAAACTTTATCATTATAATATATGAAAGCATATAGTAATAAGTGAAAGGAGGAATATATGAATTTAAAAGATTTTGCAAAAACTGATGTTAAAAAGGGTACAAATCAAGAAAAAATATCTGAGAGTGATTTACATAAAATAAATGAAGATTATGGAGATTTAATTCAAGAGTTCTTAAAAAGATATGGTCAGATGAATGAAGGAGAAATGTTATCTGAACTTTTTAAATTAATTGAGCAAAAGAAAGCTGATGGCACCTTCAACCCTGATGAAATCAAGAAGGTAGCTATTCATATCGCTCCATTTCTTGATGAGAGTCAAAAAGAGTATATGAATAATTTGTTAAAATATTTGGACTGATTATGATTGAAAAAATTGATGTTAATTTACTTAACAAAGTTAGTGCGTTAAAAAAAGAAGATTTTAGTTGCATAGTTTGGGTGATAAATTTTTGGGAGGCAAAGAAGAAACTTTTAGATACTTTTGGAGAAAACTGTATCGTAGCAGAGTTTCCTTTTTTAAATGCTGTTGCAATAAAGATAAAAAGCGGTGACCTTTTTAAGCTTTCACAATTTTGTTTTGTTGAATATGTTTCAAGTGTCCAAAATGCAAGCGTTTTTTTAAACAAAGCCAGAAATGACCTTGATATTAATGATTTACATTCAATGGGGGTTGTGGGAAGTGGTGTTTGTGTCGCTGTGATAGATACTGGAATTTATCCTCATCTTGATTTTTGTATGGGACATAACAGAATCGTTGTATTCAAGGATTTTGTGGGTGGAAAATCTTCACCATATGATGATAATGGACACGGAACTTTTGTGGCTGGAGTTCTGGGCGGAAGTGGTTTAGTTTATAATGGAAAATTTAAGGGTGTAGCTCCTGGGTGTGATTTGGTTATTCTAAAAGCCTTGGATAAAAATGGTGAAACGCAGGGTGTGACAATTCTGCAAGCTATGCAGTGGATTGTTGACAACAAGGACACATATAATATAAAAGTTGTTTGTATGAGTTTTGGAAGTGTTCCACTAAGTAAAAATGACCCATTAATTGCAGGAGTAAAAGTTCTTTGGGAAAATGGGATCATTGTTGTTTGTGCGGGAGGTAATGATGGTCCTCAGCCAAATACAATTAAGAGTCCAGGGGCGTGTCCCAGTGTGATTACTGTGGGGAGTTGTGACATAATAGATAGTTTGGAAGATGTAAAAGTTGCGTCATTTAGTTCTCGCGGTCCTGCTTTTGATTTTGTAAAGCCTGATATTTTGGCACCTGGACTAGAAATAATTTCAACAGATAATAGTGAAAAATTCTATACGCAAATGACTGGGACTTCGGTTTCCACGCCTTTTGTTGCTGGTATGTGTGCGCTTATTTTGGGGGAAAATCCCAAACTTTCGCCCAATTTTGTAAAGGGGCTTATTATGGCGAGTGCAGTAACTATTGATGATGATAAAAATTCTTGTGGAAGTGGCCTTGTAAATGCTAAAAATATTTTTATATATTAAGATTCTGTCAAAAAGTGCAATTTTTAGTGATTAAACGCACTTTTTTTTAATTTTATTCGCATTAAAATAAGGTAGAATTTAGTTTGTATGTGGAGGTTAAAATGCAAATTAATGCAAGAGTTATACAGGACACACTTTATTTAAGTTTGTGTGGTGAACTTGATGAAAATTCTGCGGGATATGTTAGAGAGGTTATGGACAAGCAACTTTTCAACACTTTATGCAAACAGGTTATTCTTGATTTGAGTGAGCTTGACTTTATGGATTCAACGGGGATAGGAGTTATTATTGGTAGGTATAAAAAAATGAAAGAACGCAATATTCCCATATTTATTTCCAATCCCTCATCACACGTTGATAAAATATTAAAAATGACGGCAATATATGAAATTATGCCGAAAATAAATTAGGAGAGAAAAATGGATTATAAAAATCAAATGTGTTTAAAATTCGATTCACTTTCTGTGAATGAAAGCTTTGCGAGAAGTGCGGTTGCAAGCTTTTGCGTTCAACTAAATCCTACACTTGATGAAATTACAGATATTAAAACAGCAGTGAGTGAAGCTGTTACAAACTGTGTGGTGCACGCATACCCTAGTGAAGTAGGGAAAGTGGAAGTGTTTGTTGGTCTTGGAACTGACTCTGTCTTTATTTCAGTTAAAGATGATGGTGTTGGAATAGAGGATTTTAATCAGGCTAGAGAACCATTTTTTACGACAAAACCGAATGAAGAAAGGGCTGGAATGGGGTTTACTGTTATGGAAAGTTTTATGGATTCGCTTGAGCTTTTACGTGGGAAAAATGGTGGAACTATTGTTAATATGACAAAAAAGATTTCAAAAAAGATGGCAAAAACTGGTGAAAATGTTTGACGAAAATTTATCGCTAATATTGCTTGCTAAAACTGGTGATATTGATGCAAAAAATGCTTTAATCAGCCAAAATTATCCCTTAATAAAAAGTGTTATCAGAAGATATAAAAATAAAGGTGTTGAATATGATGACCTTTTTCAGTTAGGGTGTGTTGGATTTGTGAAAGCCATCAACAATTTTGATGCAAATTTTGGCGTTAAGTTTTCAACATACGCAGTGCCGATGATTGCGGGGGAAGTAAAAAGATTTTTGCGTGATGATGGTTCTGTAAAGGTTAGTAGAGCTATAAAAGCGCTTTCTATTCAAATAAAAAAGTATATAGACAAAAAGCAAAATGAGGGAGAAAATCCTTCTATCGAAGAAGTTGCAAAAGCTTTTAATGTAGATACCGAAGAAATTGTGTTTGCCCTTGATGCAGGAGTGTATCCAGTGAGTTTGTCTGCGAAAATTGATAATTCAGATGAGGGTGGGCTTACACTAGGGGACAGTATTGAAAGCCACGAGGATAGTGAGCAGATTCTTGATCATATGGTTTTAAAATCTCTCATAAAAAATCTTAATGAAAGAGAAAGAAAGATTATCATTATGCGCTACTATAGAGACAAAACCCAAAACGAAATTGCAAATGAGCTCGGTGTGTCTCAGGTGCAAGTTTCAAGAATTGAAAATAAGGTGCTCAAAGAATTTAAAAAAGAGTTTAAAAACTAAACTCTTCTTCTTTTTCTTTTTTAGCGATTTCTTTTTTAAGTAGCGAATTTTCCTTTTTTAGTGTATCGTTTTCTTTTTTTAACAAATGCAGTTTTTTTCTGTATCCTTGAATTTGTAGTTCTTGATTAGTAATTTTTTCTTCTAGTGATTTGATTTCAATTTTTGTTCGTTGTTTATATTCATAAAAAAATTCATCAGTCATTGTGTTTACTCCTTTAAAAGTAGTATATTAAAATAAACTGATGAAAGTTCTTATTCTATTATAAGTTGTGGAGCGTGAAAGAATAATGCAACAGTACCTGGACCGCAATGTGTACCAACTGTTGTTTCCACTTCTCCGATGCTAATTTTTAGGTTTGAACCAAGATTTTGTAAAACGAGATTTTTTAATTCTTCAGCATCATCAGGAGCATCTGAATGGAGAATTATAAATGGATAATTTGTAAGTTCTTTTCCATATTTTTTTGCATAGGACACAAGTTCAAGCAAGCTTTTTTTCTTTCCAATTGCTTTCCCAATAATTTTTAATTTTCCATTGTCAGCGCAATGAAGAAGTGGTTTTATATTGAGTACCATTCCGACAAAAGCGGTTGCGGCAGAAATTCTACCACCTTTTTTGAGATGTTTTAAATCATCTACAAAGAAATAAGTTGAAAACTGATTTCGGTTTTGTTTTGCCCAATTAACAAGTTCTTTGTGTGGCATTCCATCACTATTTCGCTTTGCAACTTCAACAACTAAAAGTCCAGCTCCCGCGCTAATATTTTGTGAATCAATCACATCAATTTGTCGCTCTGGGAATTCTTGTTTAAGTTCGCTAGTGGCAACAGCAAGTTGATTCCAAGTTCCACTCATTTGACCTGAGAAATGTATATAAATTATATCTTTTCCTTCCTCAAGAATTGGTGTAAATATTTCCTTATAAAGTTGTGGGTTAAGAGAACTTGTTTTTACTTGAACTCCGTTTCTTAATTTTTGGTAAAACTCGTTTAGAGATATTTCTCCTCTTTTTGTATATTCTCGGTCCCCAAGACAAAAAGGCATATAAATTTCCTTTATGCTATATTTTTCTAAATATTCAGGTAAAACGTCACAACCGCTATCGGTAAAAATAACACTCATTTGTAATTCTCCATTTTATAGAAACAAATTCTCCAAAAAGTAGAAAGACAATTCTACCAATAATAGAGTTGGATAAATTATAATATAGCAACTAAAATATTGCAAGCAATTTTTAATGAAAAAATAAAAATTTTAAATAATCAATATTTTTGTTGATTTTTTATGCGTTATAATTTATAATATAATGATTTATCATTAGGAGATTAATATGAGTGCAGTGAATGAAGATATACAGCTCAAAGAAAAAGCTCAGGAAATACGAGAATTAGATGCTTTGAATTTAACTAACTTGGTGGTTATGCCGGGAGTAAGTGTTACGTGTGATGTAAATGGTAGTGCGGAAGGCCAGATAGTAACCGAAATTTTCAATAAAAAAGGTAAGATTCTTTTAGTGACAACAAAGAATGGGGCAATGCACCCAGTTGAAAAAGACTTGTTTGAATTCGCTTGTATTGCGAGGGTGGACAGGATTGAATTAGCGGAAGGGAGTTTGAGAGTGACTTTTGTTGGTGAGGATAGAGCTGTGATTGAACAGGTCTATTCGATGTCTCCATTTGTTGTTCGTGTCAAAGTTGTTGATGATAAAAATGCTGAAACATCTGAAGCATACAGAAAGATGAATGAACTCAAGAAAAAATGTTGTGATATTACTAAGTTTGAAAAATACTTTCCTGTCGAAATTGAAGAGAGGTTTTTTTATGGTAATTTGTCACCATCTATATTTGCGGACTTATTTATTCATTTTTTAACAAAAAGTATAAAAGTTCAACAAAGAGTTTTGAAAGAAGTTGATGTTGAGAAAAGACTTGATATTGTTTCTGATTCTTTGGAAAGATACATTGGTGGATTTGTGTGGCGTAAGCAAATTGATGACAAGGTTAATGCAAACTTAAGTAGAAGTCAAAAGGAAATGTATTTGCGTGAGCAACTTCGTGTCATAAACGAAGAACTGAATGGCGAAGTTGATGAAATAGAGGAAATGCGTACAAGTGTAAAAGCAATAAAACTTCCTAAAGATGATGAAGAAAAAGTTATAAAGGAAATAAACAGACTTTCAAGATTGCCATTTGGTTCTCCAGAGATAGGATATATAAAGAATTATATTGAAACTATTTTAGAACTTCCTTGGAATAAGAAAACAACTGACAATCTTGACCTTGTTCAGGCAAGAAAAGTTTTAGACAAGGAGCATTATGCTCTTGACAAGGTAAAAGATAGAATTATCGAAAATTTGGCTGTTATGAAACTTACTGGAAAGGTTAGTGGGCAAATTTTGTGCCTTGTTGGGCCACCTGGTGTTGGAAAAACTTCTATTGCACGCTCAATAGCTACCGCTATGGGTAGAAAATTTGTTCAGGTGGCACTCGGTGGTGTTAGTGATGAAAGTGTTATTAGAGGACATCGCAGGACATATGTTGGCGCTATGTGTGGACGAATATTGGCTGGAATGAAGCAAGCAAAGACAGTAAATCCAGTATTTCTTCTTGATGAAATTGACAAGCTTACAAGAGATATCAAGGGAGATCCGTCTAGTGCACTTTTAGAGGTTCTGGACCCTGAGCAAAACAATCATTTTAAAGACAATTTTTTAGAAATTCCATATGACCTTTCGCAAGTTTTATTTATTCTGACAGCAAACACACTAAACACTATTCCAAGGCCACTTTTGGATCGTATGGAAGTGATTGAACTACGAAGTTACACTGAAATTGAAAAAATTCAAATTGCTGAAAAATACCTTATTCCAAAACAGGAAAAACTTTGTGGCTTAAAAGTAAAAACAGTGCCATTTACAAAAGAGCTTTTGAGTAAAATTATCAACGAATATACATATGAGGCTGGAGTTCGTGGACTTGAAAGAGAAATTGGAACTATTTGTCGTAAATACGCGGCTATTCAAGTTGGTGCTGAAAAATTACCAGCAGTTTGCGAAAATAATCTGAAAGAGTTTTTGGGAAATGATTTCGCACACGAACCTGAAATGTTCCAAGGTGGAAATGTTGGTGAAGTTGTTGGGCTTTCGGTTACTTCTGTTGGTATTGGTCATACTTTGCTAGTTGAAGCTAGTGTTATACCAGGTGATAGTAAAATAACATTAACAGGAAAACAAGGGCAACTTATGAAAGAAAGTGCTCAAGCGGCATATTCTCTTGTGAAAAGTATGGCTCCAGAACTTGGACTAGACAGTTCAATATTTTCAAAATCTGGTTTACATATTCACATACCACACATTCCAGGAGGGGTTGAAGGTCCAAGTGCTGGAATTGCGACAACAACTGCTATCGTTTCAGCTTTTACGGGTAGAAAAGTAAAAGAACATCTTGCAATGACAGGTGAGGTTTCTCTTAGAGGAAGAGTTCTTGCTATTGGTGGTGTTAGAGATAAACTTATTGCTGCATCTCGAGTTGGTGTTAAAACAATAATTCTTCCAAAAGATAACGAGAAAGACCTTGATGACTTGCCAAAAGAAATTAAAAAGCAACTTATTATTCATCTAGTTGATGATATAAAGCAAGTGTTAAATTTTGCACTTGAATAGTAGGTGAAAAATGATTATAAAAATAGCAGAGTTTGTAAAAAGTGTCGCATCGGCAGATAAATTAGGAGAGTTTGATTTACCGCAATTTGCTTTTGTTGGAAGAAGTAATGTTGGCAAATCTTCTCTTTTAAATGGTTTGTGTAACAGATTAAAACTTGCAAAAACAAGTAGCACTCCTGGTAGAACTAGGCTTGTTAACATATTTAAGATAAATAACCAGTTTTATTTTGTAGATTTGCCAGGATATGGTTATGCAAAAGCAAGTAAAGAGGCTCAGAAAAATTGGCAAAAACTCATTGGTACTTATCTTGAATTTAGTCACAATTTAAAGAGAGTTTTTGTTCTTCTGGACTGTAGGCATAAGCCAACGGAAAAGGATTTACAAATGCTTGATTATCTTTATGCTTTTCAAATTCCTTTTAGCGTAATACTTACAAAGACAGATAAACTTAGTAAAATGGAACTTCAAAAAAACAAGAAGATGATTTCAAGTTTTACAAAACTTGGTGTTGATGATTTGATTGATGTGAGTAGTGAAAAAAAGGTGAATTTGGAAAAAATTTGGGCTGTCATAGAGCAAGATGTAATTTGAGAGGTTGTTATGATTGTAAAAGGTGTTGTTGAAAACATTGTTTTTCAAAATGTTGAAAACGGTTACACTGTGGCAGATGTTGATAATAACGGAGAACTTGTGACTATAGTCGGTAAAATGCCAGCTCTCAGAGAAGGTCAACTCATTGTTGCTGATGGACAATTTGTTTCTTCCGCTAAATGGGGGGAACAATTTTCTGTTTCGTCATTTGAAATAACTGAACCAACAACAATTGATGGAATTAAAAAATATCTTTCCAGTGGTCTTGTACGTGGTGTTGGTCCTGTTACTGCAAATGCGATTGTAGACAGGTTTAAGGAAGAAACTTTAGATGTAATAGAGTTTAATCCCTTAAGACTTGCTGAAATTAAGGGGATTAGTCTAAGCAAGGCTGCGGAAATAGGAAAAACCTTGTTTGAACTTAGAAAAATGCAAGATGCTGTGCTGTTTTTGCAAAGTTATGATATTTCAATGCACCTTTCCGTTAAAATTTATGAAACATATCAGAACAAGACTAAAGATATTTTGAAAGAAAACCCATACAAATTAGTTGAAGATGTGCAAGGAATTGGTTTTAGGACTGCGGATAAAATTGCTCAAAAAATGGGTATTGCGGAAGATAGTGATTTTAGAATTAGGGCTGGAATTTTACATACACTTAACGAAAGTAGTGAGTACGACGGAAATACTTATATGCCAAAGGATTTGTTATTTGAAAATTTGGAAAAATTGCTACTTATTAATGTTTCTTTTAAAAAAGATGAAATTCAACTTATACTTGAAAAAATGGTGCTAGATGGACTTATAAAAGAACTTGTATTAGATGACAAAAATGCTGTTATGTTAACTAAATTTTATGTTATCGAAAAAAAATTGGCACAAAAGCTTTTACTTCTAAAAGTTCAAGCACCAATTTTGCATTTAGACCTGTCTACTGAAATAAGTGAGTTTGAGCGGATAAACAAAATGTCTTTTCATAGCGATCAAAAAAATGCAATTGAACTAGCTATTAATAAAGGTGTTTGTGTAATAACGGGTGGGCCAGGAACTGGGAAAACAACAATAGTCAAGTGTATACTAAATTTACTCAAAAGACTTGGAAAAAATGTTGCACTCCTTGCCCCAACAGGAAGAGCAGCAAAAAGACTTAGTGAAAGTTGTGGGTGCGAAGCGAAAACTATCCATCGGGCGTTAATGGTTGACCATACGAAGATTGGAAAGGGGGATCAGGTTTTTCTTTATAATGAAAACAATAAATTTCCGTTTGATGTTGTTATTGTTGATGAAGTGTCAATGGTTGATGTAAATCTTGCATACAATCTAATAAAAGCATTAAAAGCGGGTGCAAAACTTGTTTTGGTCGGAGATAAAAATCAACTTCCAAGCGTAGGTGCGGGGAATGTTCTAGCGGATATTATTGCATCAGAACTTATACCTTATGTAAATTTAACTCAAATTTATAGGCAAGAAGAAACGAGCCTCATAATTCAAAACGCACATTTAGTAAACAATGGTCAAATGCCAATTTTAGATAACTCTTGTAGAGATTTTTTCTTTGAGGCAAAAAAAGAACCTCAAGATATTATGCGTACAATTGTTAATATGCAGTGCAAAAGGATTCCAAAATTTTTAAATATTGAACCAACAAAAATTCAAGTTCTTGCACCAATGCGTAATGGTGTATGTGGTGTTGATAATTTGAATAATATGATTCAAGCAGTTCTTAATCCTTCAACTATGAAAAGCCCTGAAATTTTAATTGGTAATACAACTTTTCGGATTCACGATAAGGTTATGCAAACTGTAAACAACTATGACCTTGAGTGGAAGCGTCTAAATGGAAAAATGTTAGAACTCGGTGAAGGGGTTTTTAATGGTGATATTGGCTTTATTACTGATGTTAATATTCAACAAGGTTCAATTGAGGTTACATTTGAAGATGGAAGAGTTTGTGAATATCCTCGTAATGAAATAAGTCAGTTAACACTTAGTTACGCAATAACTATTCACAAAAGTCAGGGGAGTGAGTTTGATGTTGTTATTATTCCAATGATTGGGGGGGCACCCTCAATATTAACAAGAAATTTACTTTACACTGCAATTACTAGGGCAAAACAAATGGTTGTTTTGGTTGGACAAAAGTTCCATCTTCAGACAATGATTCGTAACAATTATACAGCAACAAGATATAGTGCGTTAAAGCAATTCTTGAATGAGCAAGTTGCAAGTGTTGAGGCATTAACTTAGTGGGTGACAAATGAAAATAGACTTAAATGGAAAAACTAAAAATTCAAAATTTAAAAATTTTGTAAAAAGAATTGTATCGTTTGCGGATTCTATTCTTTTTCCTTCTAATATTAAATGTATTGATTGTGGTAAAGACTTACCTGGGAAACAGGAAATTGAATTATGTGATGATTGTTTGGGCAAATTGGAATTTCTAGATGAAGAAAAGTGTTGTAAACTTTGTGGTTCAAAACTAAAATCTTCTAATTTGTGTTTGAATTGTAAAAGTCACAAAAGAGAATTTGATATAGCAAGAAGTGTTGCTTCATATGAAGGTGATGTAGCCAAGATTGTTGTGAACTTCAAATATAACAACAAACCTTATTTTTCAAGAACCCTTGGTGCATTGCTCGCGAAAAGGTTTGAAGAGTTAAACTGGAAAGTCGATTTTGCAATTTTTGTTCCAGTTACAAAAAGAAGAATGAAGACAAGAGGTTATAATCAAGCACAGCTTTTGGCAAATGAACTATCTAAGCGGACAAAAATTCCTGTTTTAGATAATGTATTGATAAAGAAAAAGGATACACAGCAACAGGCTGGACTTGGTTTCAAGGATAGACAAGAAAATATAAAAAAGACTTTCGCGGTTTTAGATAAAGATAAACTTAATGGTAAAACTGTTGTGCTTGTTGACGATGTGTTTACAACAGGTGCAACATCAAATGCTTGTGCCAAGTGTCTTAAAGATGCAGGTGTTAAAATGGTTTACGTTTTAACTTTTGCATCAACGCCAAGTAAAATCTTAACAACTAATGCTCAGGAAACCAACTAAAAAACGAAGAGGTTTACTTATTTAATTTATTCTAAATATTTGCTTTTGCTAAAAACAAATAAAAAAGAGCTCCAATTTTTGGGGCTCTTACTATAATATATATATAATAGATTATTATAAACTTATCATATAATATTATTTGCTTCACATAATTTCATTAAGTTTTTTCGAAGTGTTAGCTTTTTTGGGGTTAACATTATGAATGTTTTTTGATTGCTCTTTTTTTGTAAAACTTTTTCATTGTATTTTACTAGTTCATCATAAAATCTTTGTCTTTCTTCTTTTCTTGAACAATCATATTTTGTTTTTTGTATTTTTTCAAAATTTAAACTTTCATCTTTAGTATCCCAATTTTTATCCACATATACCATATTTTTGTTTCCCTTTTATATAAATAATTATATTAGAAAAATCAAAAAACTCAATATCTAAGCCCAAAAAACACTCGAAATAGATATGAACACCCGGGTGGGTTTGTAGGGAAAAAGTAAAAAAAGGCCATTTTTCGCAAAAAAAACTAAAAAATTTAAAAAAATTTGTAAAAACCCGTTGACATTATCAAAATATGTTGTTATAATGACATCGTTATCACTTGAGGCGACCCCTTGAAATACAGGATAAACTAAAAATGATAACGGGTACTTTGATAACTGAATATACTTACAAATTAAGGTTTTTTCGGTCTTGTCAATTCCGACATTGAATAACATTAATTATAATATATGTCAACATAAACAAGAACAAAAACTATTTTACGTTAGTGATTTTAGTTTTTGAGCTTAGATTAAAACATTAGAGTTTGATCCTAGCTCAGGACGAACGCTGGCGG
>DLKQ01000037.1:29616-29863 GCA_002477805.1 Christensenella sp. UBA7584
AACACATGCAAGTCGAACGGGGTATAGCAATATACCTAGTGGCGAACGGGTGAGTAACACGTGAGCAACCTGCCCTATACAGGGGGACAACAGCTGGAAACGGCTGCTAATACCGCATAAGACCACAGCACCGCATGGTGCAGGGGTAAAAGGCTACGGTCAGTATAGGATGGGCTCGCGCACTATTAGCTAGTTGGTGAGGTAATGGCCCACCAAGGCGACGATAGTTAGCCGACCTGAGAGGGTG
>DLKQ01000035.1 GCA_002477805.1 Christensenella sp. UBA7584
TTAAATCTACTCATCGGTAAACCTAAACAAAACCACCAGATTTTCTGGTGATTTTATGTTACAAATAAAAAGCAAACCGATTAAATGGTTTGCTTTTGTGTATTATTACACTAATGCACTAATTTCAAATACCTTAAGCTAATTTGTTACTTTTTCACTAGTTTTAAAATTGGCTGGGCCTTAGAGTTGTTTGTTTTTTACGATTTACAAATTACAAAACATCATCTTTTGTTAAACGTTTAAAAAGAGGTTCAAATTTTCCAAAATTCTTTCCAGCAGAAAAATCAATTGCTTCCCACTTAGAAGTTGTAATTCCAAGATAATCCTTTACTTTTTTACTACTAAAAGGCATAAAAGGTTCAAAAAGTGTTGCAAGATTTGCTATAAGATAAACACAAGTTGCAATGACATTGTTGAACTCTGTCTTATCTTCATTTTTTGCAAGAATCCAAGGTTGTTTTGTATCATAGTACTTGTTTGCTTCGCTCGTTAAATCAAAAATATATGAAACAGCCTCTCTAAAGTTTGTTGCTTCAATTGCTTTTCCACAAAGTTTAAATGTTTGCTCTACTTTTGTTTTAATTTCTTCATCAACTTGCCCCGCTGGAATAAAACCTTCAAGCCCTTTGTAATTAAGAGTTCTATTTACAAAGTTAGCGTATTTATTCACTATCTCCCCATTATGAAGCGAATGATAGTCCTCAAAAGTAAAGTTCGAATCCTTACGCTCTGGCCCATTTGAAATTACAAAAAGCCTCAAGCTGTCAGGGTCAAATTTCTCGAGCATTTGAAGCATTGGCCAACCATTACCTTTGCTTTTGCTTATTTTTTCTCCGTTAATGTTCATAAATTCTGTTGCAACACAAACATTAGGTAAAAAGAAATTTTGCTTGCAAGCAGTAAGAAGTGCTGGAAAAATTATTGTGTGGAAAACAATATTATCTTTACCGTGGCACATATAAATAAGATTGCTATTATCTTTATGGTCTATCCAGAAATCTTCCCATTTTGGGGCATTTTTATCACCATTTTGTTGTCTTTCCTCACAATACTTCATTGTGGCTGTCACATAACCCCAGACAGCTTCAATCCAAACATAGATTTTTTTATTATCATAACCAGGCAATGGAACATCTATTCCCCAGTTCAAATCTCTAGTTACAGCCCTATCAACAAGCCCCTCTCTTAGAAACTTTTCTGTTTCGTTTACACTATTTTTTCTCCATAAATGCTTACATTTTTCAAAATGCTCTTTCATTTCATTCTCAAACTTTGAAAGCGCAAAATACAAATTTGTATTTTCTTTTATTTCAGTTTGACTTCCACAGATACGACATTTACTTTTTAAAAGGTCTTTTGCTTCAAACACGAAACCACAATGGTCACACTGGTCTCCCTTACTTACATTATTACATTTTGGGCAGACAACTTCCACTTCTCTATCATAAACAAATTTATTACACTTTGGGCAAAATGAAGCAAGTTCTGTTTTCGGATACAAAAAACCATTTTCATTCAGCCTTAAAATCATTTCCTTTGTTTTTTGGTGATGGTATGGAGAAGCAGTAAGCGTGTAACAATCATAACTAAACCCCATCTTTTTGAACACTTCAACATACTGCTCATGATAACGAGTTACAATTTTTTCTGGTGTTGTGTTTTCTCTTATTGCACGTTCTGTAGTTGGTGTACCGTGGCAGTCTGTTCCACTAACCATACAAACTTCATCACCTAAGATTCTATGATAACGTGCAAGCACATCTCCACTGATGTAGGCACTGATATGTCCTAAGTGTATGTCACTATTTGCATATGTCCAAGCATTTCCAATAAGAACTTTTCGTTTTGTCATATTTTCACCTCTAATAAGTATTATTTTAACAAATTTTACTAAAAAAGTAAATAAAAAAGTGCAAAATTGCACTTTTTTACATTGTTTTTCCTTTTTTCAAGCAAAGCATTATCAATAAGTTTGATTCTATTTTTTGATTTTAAAATTTGCGTAGAGGTCAAAATTTTGTCTTTTAATTTTGATTGTTTGTATTTTTCAATATGCTCTTTTTCAAGTTCAATCTGTTTTTTTAGATAAAATCTATACTTCATATCCTTAGTTTCTTGATAATTTTTTAGCAAAAACATTAAACCATAATTTGTAACCTTTGCATTCTTTTCATACACTTCCTTTTATTTTAAAAAAACTCCAAAGTTTGTTGTTTCGTTTTCTTACCCTCTAATTTAAAACTACAGCCTTTTGCTACTTCTTCCACGGATATTATGTCATCACGAAGATTTTTGATACTTTTTTGAACATCTAGAGCTTTTTCTGGCACTTTTTCCATTTCTCCGTATTTACCCACTCTATAATCTGACTGTTTTTTCGAATCGCGGACTATCGTTCGTGCTAATGTTGCCAAAACAATTCTTTGCCCCTTATTATCAAGTTCAACTTCTATTAATACTCCAACACAAGCAAGACCAAGTTGGATATAGGTTTCTCTCAGGTTAGACATTGAATTAAAAGTCGGCTTGTTGTTATTAATCAAATCTTCTGTTCGTTTAGTTATATTATTTGAAATTCGAAAAATATTGTCTAGTCTTTCTTTTGGCGAACCCTGTCTTTTGCTTTTTTCAGCAATGAGGTGTCCATTTTTTGCAGAACCAATAATCAAATCTCCTACTTTAAATCTATTAGTACTACTTAAATTTGCAGTCAAATTAAAAGCATCGCACAAAACAACAGTAAGTTCTTGCGAAAACTCACCATTTTTCACACTTGTAACCAAAAGTTCCTTTGATGGAAAATCAATAACCAACATTTATTCACCTCTTAATTTGCAATTAATGAATCAATAATACTAGCCCAAAGTTTTTTTGTTTGTCTTGAAATTTTTAAATTCTCAAAATTCTTGTAAAGGTATGTTTTCACTCTTTTTGCGATTTCTTCCCTAAAATTTGCAGGAAGATTGTGCTTATTTTCTTTGGCATAATTTTCAACTTGACTAACAAACGGAAAGCCTGTGTCAAGTTCAAAATGAGAATCTAAGACTCTAATTAGATAACTCCCAGCACCACGAGCAAAAATTTCGTAAGGGAACACATCTTCAAGTGTTTCAAATTCACCAAACTGGCTTAAGAAAACAACATTTTGTTCATTTTTAGAATAAGTTGTTTTTAAAATTCTTTGTCCTATAACCTCTTGACTTGTTTCAGTAATAAATATCTTAGGTAGCTCCCTACCCTCAGAAAGTATTTGAGCTGTTCCATCAATTCCGTTCTCTCCAGTACTTACAAAAACCACATCATTTTTAATTTTTAGTTTTCCTGTTCCTGAGATAAAATTTTTCATTGCAGTTAATAAGAACTGGTCAGTTTCACTAAGTACAATCACCGGGTCACAATTAGTCAAAATTGATTTTGATACCTCAATTCCAACAGCACTTTGCACTGGAATAAGTGAAGCTTCGTTACTGTGCTCTTCGTTAAGTTTTAGTTCGTTTGAAACAATGCTATGACCTGTTTTATCTTTGTAAACAACTTTTGCACGATTTAAATGCTGTGTCGGAATCATAAAACTTGAGTGTGTTGTATAAATTATTTGATTCTTTTTAGAGAGCTCTTCCATAAAATGAATCAAATCTTGCTGAGCTAAACTATGAAGAGTCATTCCGCTTTCATCTAGCAAAAGTATTGTGTTTGTATAAAAAAGCTTACTTTCAAGAGAAAATACCAAAAAGAAAGATAAAAACCATTGCATTCCAACACTTCTTTCTTCCAAAGGAGCTTTGTTTCCATTGCCATCAGTAACCCAAATCTTTAAATTTTCACCCTCAAAAGTAAATTCAAACTTGTAACTCCCTTGTCTCCACATTGCTGAAAATTCTCTACTAAGCCTCTCACCTGCCTCATCAAAAAGTCTTTGATATTCTTCTTTTTTCTGAGTAAGTTCATAAAGTTGAGTAGCTGTTAAATGATTTACAGAGCCTTCAGAAAATAAAAGTGGCAAATCCTCTTTTAACATTTCGGGCGTGATACCAACATACAAAAGGAGTAATTTTATTGTCCTCTTTTTTGCAGGAAGCATTGCATTTACACCGCTTTTATTAAATCTCGCAAGCATTTGTGGAAGGTAAATATTACTATCCAAATTTCCATAATTGCTGTAATAAATAAACCCTGGCATAATTTTTAAGAGAAAATTGTGAAGTTTTTGAGCTTCGTGGTCAGGAACAGCGATTGGAACTTCTACTATATATTTACCACAAAGAGTCCTTGAAACTGTACATGAATCAAAAGGTTTAAGTGATGGAAAATATTTTTTGAGCAGTCCCAAATCTCTTGGCTCAAGTTTGAATTTTGCAGAAACAAATTCAGGCAACTCCTCAGATTCCATTAGCTCTTCAAATTTATCTCTTGGTAAATCATTATGTAAAATTTTATTATCCGACTGAAAGGCTGGTTTTAGTTTCCATAGTGCTTTAAGTAAATTACTTTTTCCAGCCTCATTTACACCAGCAATCGCTGTTACATCTTGACAGTTTACCCAACCAGAGTCAATAAAAGAACGAAAATTTTGAACTCTAAACAACTTTAATTTCATTTTGCAAATCCTTTTAGTTAAAATAAAAAACAAGCTTGCCACACAAAAAATAAGCCAATCTAGTTTTCCCCAACGACAGCTTTCCCCCCATTTTTTGCAAATCAGCCTGCTTGACAACAATACTAATTCAACTAATTATAGCACATAGAAAATCGCTTTGCAACAAAAATAAAGAAAAAGAACAACTCTTTTTCTTTATAATTTTTTATTCAACTAAAGTGATGCACTAAGTTTGAATGATTTTGCTAAGTCATATAGTGTTTTTACATTTGCATAAGCGGTATAACGATAATATGAATATCCACCATTTGAAGTCGATGTTTTAACCCAAACATCATATTCTGTTATTTCATTTCTATCATCGACAAAAATAGCAAGTTTTGTGTATTTTACATTTTCTCCAACATTACCCTGATTTTCATCTTGTATAATATATTCAGAGCCATCAACATTCTTTAATGTTTGAGGTTCGCTGTATGAAAGCTCAATTAAATAGCCCGCATAACCTTCTTTTACCTCTTTCATTTGGTGTAAGCTGGTAAAAGTTTTTGTTTTTCCGTATTTAATGCTTGTGTCGACATTTGAAAGACCTAAAAACAAGCTTTGCATAACCGTGTAGTTTCCAAGTTTGTTAAGTTCAGTTAGTACTTTGTTAAAATTTTCAGCTTTGCTTTCATTAGACGCTTCCATTGAATAAGACATCTCTTGATTATTGTCATATTTCGAAATTGTAATTTGTTGAGTTGGTTTTTCAAAATGTGGTGAATACTTACCCTTTACAGGAATTACTGAAAGAAGTATAACAACAATAATCATTGCCGAAATAATACCAAGCCCAATATATCCAATCAATTTTTTTGTATCCATAAGTTTTTCTCTCTTTTAGTAGCTATTATAATAAAATTCTTGTCAATAGTCAAGCGTTTAGTCGCCATCTTTGGTTTTGTTTTTATTTTTTTCTTTTGGAGTAGAACCATCTTCTTCTCTTATTACAGTCTTTTCAACTTTTTTTGGTTCTACTTCTTTTTGCTTTTCAGCACCCTTAGTTTCTGTTTCGCTTACATCGTCAGTTTCAGATGATAATTGTTCTTTTTTACCTTCAAAAGCTATAATTGCTTTTTCTCGTAAAAGTCTCAATTTTTCCTCTTCTTCTTTTTTAGTATCTTCTTCTTTTTGAACTTTTAAGTGTCTCGCTTCTTCATTTTCTTTTTCTTTTGCTTTTTCACGCTTGTTGATTGCCTCGATAACTTCTTCTGCTGTCTTTCCCCCTAAAATCATATCAACTTCGCTTGAATAAATTGTTTCTTTTTCAAGTAGGACTTGAACCATAACTTCAAGCTGGTCACGGTGATTTTCAATAGTTTGAATAGCATTTTTGAGACTTTTTTCAACAAGGGTTTTGATTTCACTATCAATAAGTTCAGCTGTCTTTTCACTTATATTATTGTGAGCTTGGAAGTCTCTTCCAAGGAATACTTCCCCCTCTCCAGCATAGCATACAGGGCCAAGTTTGTCACTCATACCATACTCTGTTACCATTGCTCTTGCAATTTTTGTTGCTTGCTTAATGTCGTTACTTGCGCCTGTTGCATAACGCTTGTATATAATTAACTCTGCAGCACGACCACCCATTGCAACATCAATTTGGTCTTCTAGTTGTTCTTTAGTGTATTGAGTCATATCCTCTTCTGGTGAAGGTGATGTATACCCTCCAGCCATACCTCTTGGCACAATACTAACCTCGTGAACTTCTAATTTAACATTTTTTCTTGTTCTACTAACAATTGCGTGTCCAGCTTCGTGATAAGCTGTATTCTTTTTGTCCGCAGGACTAACCGCAGCACTCTTTCGCTGTGGCCCCATTGCAACTTTTATGATACCTTCCATTATATCATTTTGGGTAATAATAGACCTTTCTCCACGAGCAGCTAAAATTGCAGCTTCGTTGATAATATTCTCAATATCAGCACCAGTAGTACCTGGACTAAGATGCCTTGCAATTCCAGTATAATTTATGTTTTTCGCCATTGGCTTATCTTTTGTATAAAGCATTAAAATCTTTTCTCTAGCTTTTACATCAGGATAACCAACAGTGATTCTTCGGTCAAATCTTCCAGCTCTTAGAAGTGCTGGGTCAAGAACATCTGGTCTGTTGGTTGCCGCAATTACAATAATTCCTGTACTGCTTTCAAATCCGTCCATTTGAACAAGAAGTTGGTTTAGAGTTTGTTCTCTCTCGTCATTTGTGTTGCCAAGGCCAGCACCACGTTGACGACCAACAGCATCAATTTCATCAATAAAAATTAGACAAGGGCTATTTTTCTTTGCTGTTTCAAACAAATCTCTAACACGCGCTGCTCCAACCCCAACGAACATTTCAACAAAATCACTTCCAGTAATTGAGAAGAATGGCACACCGGCCTCTCCCGCAATAGCTTTTCCCAAAAGAGTTTTTCCCGTTCCCGGTGGACCAACCATTAAAACACCTTTTGGAATTCTTGCACCAAGGTCAGTAAACTTTTTAGGATTTTTCAAGAACTCTACAATTTCTTGCATTTCTTTCTTCTCTTCTTCACACCCAGCAACATCTTTAAAACGAACTTTTAGGTTTGTTTCTACTCTAGCTTTGTTGCGTCCAAAATCCATATTTTTTCCGCTCATTTTGTTGAAAGCTCTAAAGATGAACACTGCCATACCAATAATTAAAGCAATGTACACAAAAGGCCAAATCTTAGAAAGCCAACTTTCGCCTTTTTGTTGACCGTCATACCATATCTGTTTTTCTGGTGTAGCTTGGTTAGTTTCATTGTACTCTTGAATTCTCTCTTTCAAACTACTAATATCCTGAGATACATTCACCGTAAAATAAAAATCATACACTGCACCATTTTTTGATTTAAAATCATCAATTTTAACTTTATTTTTCTCTGAACCCTGTTTGTAAACACCCCTAACTGTGTCACCATAAAAATACACACCAGCAATTTGCTCATTTGCAAAAGCTGTATCAAATTCTTGCGCCGTAATTTTTTTGTCATCATTTTGTGGCAAAAATGAAACCACAATTAGAATAATCAAAAAAACACAAAGAAGCACAGTAAAAAAAGGAAATTGCTTTTTAGGCTCAATTTTGTTTTGTTCCAATTATTTTCCTCCAAAAATAAGTTTGCTTAATATTATATCACTATCTTATGCAAAAAGCAAATGGTTTTAAAACCTTTTCAAATCTAATTTGATATTTTTGTGCAAGCAAATTAGTTTCTCAAAACCAATTTTAACCTTTTTTGTTTCATTTTATTACTAAATTTGTAAAAATTGTATTTTTAGCAGACTCGCCTTTGCTTGCAAAAACGCTAGATAAAATCTGATAATGATTAACGCTAGATTACAACGCCACTGTGCGAAAAGTTGCACACAACACTAGTAAAAAGTATTAAGCATTTATAAAACAAAAAACCACACCTTTGAAAAATTTTGTTCAAAAAGTGCTGGTTTTTTACATTTTAACATATCATCTCTTTTGAGTTCTTGGTTTGTCTCCATTTTTCTAAATTTCTACACCTAAAACCTAATCCTTACACAAAGCAAGTTATCTTTAGCAATTTTTAAATTTTTTTGCAATAAATTTAAAAATTACAGTAATTTAACTAAAGTCCATATTTCTGTTTTGTTAAAGATAAATAGAGAGTATTAAAGTAAAATACATATTATTCCACCTTTCCCCTCATTAACAATTCTGGTTAGAGTTTTTCGCATTTTCTTTTGAGCTTCAACAGGCATAGCATTAACCTTTCCACTAAGACCTTCCGTCATAAGCTGTTGCATAGATTTTCCGAACATATTTGTATCCCAAATTCCATTTGGATTAGTTTTGCTTTGTTCAGACAAATAAGAAACCAAATCTTGCGACTGCTCTTGCGAACCAACCATTGGACTGATTTCTGTTTCAAGGTCTACACGCATAATATGAAGACTTGGAGCGGTGGCTCTAAGTTTTACGCCCCACCTACCACCACCTTGTTTTACAATTTCAGGTTCTTCAAAAGACATTTCTTCAATACTTGGAAGTACAACGCCATAACCAGTTTCCTGAACTTGCGTAAGTGCATCTTTTAATTTGTCATATTCTTGTTTAGCTTTTGCAAGCCCCTTCATTTGAGCGACTAGTTCAAAGTCATCTTTTATTTCCATTCCACATTGAAGGCTAAGAACTTCGTAGAAAAGTCCATTTTTTGGAACAAGGTCAAAGATTATTTTCCCCTTTCCAAGTTCTACATTTGAAAACATCAGAGGCTCAAATCTTTCACTTTGAGCAAACAAAACTTTACCTTTATCAAAATCTCCTATTTTTTCAACACCTTCAGCCGATTTTTTCAGTTCATTAGAGATTTCTTGAATAATTGGGTTATCAAATTCAAGTGCAGTTATCCAGGAAGGCATTTTGAGTTCAATACCAACCAAAGTGAACTCATTTAGCACTTTTTCAAACACTTGGCCAACCTCTTTTTCACCCATTTCGGTTGCATTTAGAGCGACAACGCCAACATTATATTTTTTAGAGAGTGATTTTGTAAGTTCAACTGTACCTTCCGCTTTTGGGTCTTTTGAGTTTACCACAACAACAAAAGGCTTTTTACATTCTTTCAGTTCCTTCACAATTCTATTTTCAACAGGAACAAAATTCTCTCTAGGAATTTCACCAAATGAGCCATCTGTCGTCATAAGAATTGCTATTGTTGAATGTTCTGTAATTACTTTGCGTGTTCCGAATTCAGCAGCCTCTTCAAAAGGCATTGGTTCTTTGCTCCAAGGTGTCTTCACCATTCTCGGCTTTTTATCCTCTTCGTGTCCAGTAGCACCTGGAACAAAATATCCAACACAATCAACCATTTTAACATTCATCGAAACATTACCCTCAAGCTCAACTGGCACACTTTCAGCCGGAACAAATTTTGGCTGAGTTGTCATAATTGTTGTTCCATCTGCACTCTGAGGTAATTCATCTATTGCACAAACTTTTGCGTTTTTATTGGAAATTTTTGGAATAACAAATTCTTCCATAAAGCGCGATATAAAAGTTGATTTTCCAACACGTACAGGGCCAACAACACCTACATATATATCTCCACTTGTTCGAGTGGCTATATCTTCATAAACATTTTTCATAAAGCTCTCCTTTTTGCTAATAGTAAAGAATATGAAAAATTTCGGAATAATATGAAAAAAAGTTCCAAATTTTTGGAACTATTTTAAAAACTTACTTCATTATTTTTAGGAACTATCAAACCCTTTTCAAGTTTAATTTCATTTTTAAGCACATCAGCATCAAGAGTGAGATCTGTTTTTAAGTTTTTCATTTCTATATCATTTAACATCATTTCATTAAATACAATTCGAGTTTGTTTTTTTGAAAGATTTTTATTCTTCCCCTTTTCAAGCCCATTATAGAGTTCATCAACACTTTCAAACTCCTTTTCTTTAAAATTAATACAGGATTCCAGTATAGCTTTAGCTGTTTTTGTGTCTATAGCTAAAATTACAGCATCATTTGTATCAAATTTATTACACCTCAAACTCACAACTGAGTCTTCTTTCCATTTTTCGTTCTCCTCTAAAATAGGTGTATTAATCTCAAGAAAATCACCATCTTTCAAGATTATAAAGCATTTTTTCGTGCACATACAATTAACACAGTTATCCGCTTGGGCAATCTTCGGCGTAATCTTTTTTTCGTAGCCATACTTCGCCTCAGTAAGTTTTCCAATTTCATTAAGTGGTTTTATATTTAATTTTTTTGGAGAAAAATTTTCTATATCTTCTACATCTTCAATGGATATTTTTCCATTAATAATACTTTTTAATTCTAAATCAGAATCGCCATATGTAACCTGCCTTATCTTTTCTCTTTTTCTTTCCCACTCCTTCTTTTGTTTTTGCTCACTATTACTTTGATTTACTTTTTCTATTGCAGGCCTCATAGCTAATACGAACTGTTCGGGTGTTATCAAGAAATCAAATTTTCCATTTTTAAAATTAATTTGAGAATTTGTAACACCAAATGCTAGTGCCACTGATAAATTTTCGAGAACAAATTTTGCTCTTGGCGGAGCTGATTTATCATATAAAAAATCTGTTAAATTTTTAAGCTGATGGTCATCAACACTCTTATTTGAAACAAAAAAATTAGAAAAAAGTCTTGTTGTATTGTCTTTCACAGAAATAGTTAAACTATTGATATATGGCTCAAAAATTTCATCTCCAAATAAATTTCTATTTTTTTTATTTAAGAAAAAATCGCTAAAAGAACGAAATTCAACATTAGTACTAAAAGCACTAGGTTTATCTTTTAGCGGAGCATAACTCACGTGATATACCTGAGACAAAACTTCTTGAGTTTCTGATTTTGTATAGCCAAGACTTTGCATAAATTTTGCAGTTTCTTTGAGTAATAAGTCAACCATTTTCTGTCCGAAACAATGTGAAAAAATATTAATATTACGCATATTTTTTATAGCCTCATCAAACTCAAGTCTTTTCCCGTTTTGTGAAATATTTTGCTCAAAAAGTTTTAACAACCCTTCATCAACGAACGCATTAAATCCGTATTTATAACAGGCGGAATATATGTCAACATAATTAGCATTAACTCCGAGCAATTTTTGAGTTAGTGAACCCAAATAATTTGCTTCTCTATCATCTCGAGTATTAGCACCACCAAAACATAGAACAACAGGTTTTTTTAATGAAATTTCGCTGGTATCAACTTTTTTCCAGTTAAAATTATCTTTGTCATCAACCCGTTTTCCAAATTCTATGTGATTTTTTTCCTTATAAGCCAAAACAATATTTTCCTTTTGATTTTTTTAAGAATAGCACAAATATACAAAAAAGTAAACAAATTTAGTTTAAAATAAGCTCATTTAGCAAAATAAAAAGTATTTTTATATCAGTAGCGAAAATAAACGATTTTCGCTGTAAATTACAAATATAGTTAGTATTTTCACTTGATTATTGCATAACAAAAGTTCAACTATACATAAATGATTTTTGTATATCTGCAAAGCCTTTTAGTACTCGCAACACAAAATAATGTTTTTCACATTGCATTTCTCTTTTACTTTTTTATATTTGAATTTTCATTTTTTTATTTTTTATCTTATTCTCTATCATTTAACTCATTTTTCACATTACTATGCTAATTTGCAAACCTTTTTCTGCTTACCTAAATTTAGCCACTACTTAAGTTTCTATTACAACAAAAAAAGAGCAATTAGCTCTTTTAAAATTATTTTACTTCAGCTTTCTCTTCTATTTTTTCTTGCTTTGCAAGTTTTTGTTCTTTATCTGACATAACAAGATATGTTATCATAACTGCGCAAAGAGCAAAGTTAATCAAAACAAGTACAAATTGAAGCCACCCTGAAGCAAAGTCTTGGAATATTGTGCTTGCTGAAAGCACCAAGATAAGTATATTTATAACCAAAATTATTACACCAAATAGCACTACCAGCCATTTACATATAAGACCCATAACTTCAGTTTTTCCTAGCAAGAAATAAACCAAAACTTGGACAAGAACAAAACCTGTTGAAATAACCATAACTCCCCAAGCCCATTGTGTTTGCCCTGCAGTTGGAATAATTTTCCCAACACACAATATACTCAAAACTAACATAACAAGCGAAATTGACCCCATTACAATTTGCATAACCATACTTTTAGACATTTTCATAATATATATCTCCTTTATTTATTTTTTAACTTTCTAAGAAATGGCGGAATATCTGCCTCATCTATTTCAACCCTAGAAGAAAAGCCCTTTTTCTCTTTTTCTTCAAACTTTGGCTCAGGCTTTGGTTCAGGTCTTAAAAATGACTCCTTTGATTCAGTTTTTTCTCCCCTGTTTGGAAAACGATTTGTTAAAAAATTTGCATATTCTTGTTTTGAATACAAATCATCTGTTGTTTCTTCAGACTTGTCTTCTTTTTCAAGAAGAGAAGGTTCTGAACCTTGGAAACCAGTTGCAATAACAGTAATTTCAACAGCATCTTCCAAACTTTCATCAACACTTGCACCAAAAATAATATTACAGCCTGGGTCAACAATTTCTCTCATTAAGTCAGCAGCTTCGTGTACTTGGTCGATTGGTAGTTGAACACCACCTTTTACATTAAATATAATGCCTGTTGCACCTTCAATTGTTGTTTCTAATAATGGACTTGAAACAGCTTGCGAGAGGGCATCAAAAATCTTTCTATCACCTCTTGCTCTACCAATTCCCATATGTGCTAGTCCGCGGTTTTTCATAATTGTATTTACATCAGCAAAATCAAGATTGATGAGTGAATTTTCAACAATAATGTTCGAAATTCCTTGCACGCCTTGACGAAGCACATCATCTGCATAACGAAATGTATCAACTATAGAAGTTCCCTTTGGAACAAGTTTGAATAGTTTTTCATTTGGAATTATTACAAGCGAATCAACAACTTTTCGTAATGATTCAATTCCTTTTTCTGCATTTTCCATTCTTTTGCGACCTTCAAAATTGAAAGGCTTGGTTACAACAGCAATAGTAAGAATATCTTTTTCTTTTGCAAGTGATGCTATCAGCGGAGCAGCACCAGTTCCAGTTCCACCACCCATTCCCGCAGTTACAAACACAAGGTCTGCATCGTTGAGCGCTTGATTGAGTTCTTCCAAATTTTCTTCCGCTGCTTTTAATCCAATTTCAGGGTCCGCACCAGCACCCCAACCTTTGGTAAGTTTTATACCAATTTGGATTCGATAGTCTGCTTTACTAATTTGCAGTGCCTGCTTGTCAGTGTTGACCGAAATAAACTCAACACCACTCACACCAGCATTAACCATTCGGTTTATAGCATTGTTTCCACCACCGCCAACACCAACGACCTTAATTTTAACAACTGGTTTCACCTGACTTTCAGATGGGTATTCATTGTAATTATTCATATTTTCCTCCGACTAATTCTTTTTAAAAAACTTTATAATAAGCGTTCCAAGCGACTCTTTATTTTCTTTTAGAGCTAAATCCAGCAAACTTGCAGGTGCAGAGAGTTTTGAATTTGCAAATCTTTCATCACTAGGTTTTATCACACTAACATCTCGATTCAAGACTTCTTTTAAAACATCAAGTGCGCCGTCAATTTCACCAATTCCGTCACCTGTAATCAAAACTGGAAGATAATTAGGCAAGTTTTCACATTGTGAAAGGCATTTATTCACCGTATTTGCAATTTGCTTTATCCTATACTCAACAATCTCATAAATTTGACTGGATTCAATTTCTTTTGTGAAATCATCAGTTTCAATTTCAAAAATTTCTTCCTGCTTGTCGGTTAGTGAAATTTTTGAGAGAAGTTGCTGTGACTCATCTACCGAAAGTCCAAAAGCTTCGCAAAAATCTGCAACAATATGTCCAGTTCCAAGCGAAAAACTCTTTAAGTCAACAAGACCATCACCCATTGTCACTGACACACTACTTGACAAAAAGCCTGAATCCAAAAGTATTGCACAATTATCTCTCTGCTCTGGCCCAATTAGATAAAGCACCTCACTGAGTTCTCTTCCAAAAAATTTTGTTACAAATCCAAAATTTGCAACTGCCTGCTTTACAATTTGTAAAAACTGATTTTTACAAATTACAAAACTAATCATTCCTTCAATACTTTCCGAAATTTTCCCTTTTGGTTTGATAATTTTGTAACCATCATCAAGAACATAATAAATAGGCGCACGATTAATTATTGTGAAATCCTCAGTATCAAAATCTTCCGCAGTGTCAAAAAGTAAAGAAATATCTTTGTCGTTTATCTTGTGCCTTTTGAAAAAATCTAAATTTGCCTTTTTAGTAACAACAGCACAAAATTCCGCAGGTGCCCCTATGTATAGATGTGTTATTTGACATTTTGCTTCATCCATTGCTAGAGAAATCGCTTGTCCTATCTCTTGTGAAAGTGTTTGTGGCTGTAAAAATTCTCCATCCATAAAACCAGCATAACTTACCTGTCCAAAACCTTTCACGCCAAGGAAACCACCCATTTCCCTTTCTCCAATCATAACAGAAATATGACTTGAACTAAAATCTAATACTGCTATGCTTTTTCGAGCCATCGTAAACTCCTTCTACCTTATTTTTTGTAAAAAAGCTAAATTTTTTCAAGTTTGTATATTATATGATAATATAAAATTGGAACATAAGTCAAACAAAATAATGCAAAATTTTTATAATAATACAAATTTTTTTCCTTTTTTACAAAAACTCGTTGCATAAATATTCAATTTACACCCTTGTTGTATAACTTGCTTGGATTTTTTGCTCTTTGTTGAGCCCAACTAAAATCGTACCTGTTGTTTTTTGAACCTCTGTAAGTGAACTAAGACATTTTTCCGCAAGAGCAACTTTTTTTTGCTGATACTGGGTTGGAGTATATATTTCTATTTTTACACCATAAAAAGTTTGTAAAATAATTTTACTTTCATTAAAAGTTGCACTTTTAATCAGTGCTTTCATTCTACTAAGGTTATACTTAGTTTCATCATCTGAGCAGTTTTGATAAAAAGATGTTTCTAAAATTTTAAACGCAGACGCACTTTGTGGAATATCGGCAAATTCCCCTTCAGATTGTGTGATTTGAAAATCCCCGTTAATTAGAATAGGTGTTTCTTTGGAATTTTCATTAAAGCTTGTCCAAATTTTCAAAATTTTAAAAGAACTATCTACAATATAATATTTTTCATTTTGTTTCAATGCAAAAACTTCTTGCCTTTCTCTTGCGTGAATATTTAGTGTATTTGGAAATATCGTTTCAATATTTATAACTTCAATATATGGGTATTTTTTTTCAAGATTACTCATTGCCTGATTCTTTGAGACAAAAAAGACATTTGTACCCTTTTTTATACCTGAATCTTCAATGATTTGCTCAGAGGTGATAGTGCTTAGATTTTTGGTTTCGGTAAGCCACAAAACATTTATTTTTTGAACTGAAAAAATTGTACTTGAAAGCACGACAAAAAACACTATCACAGCAAAGATAGCGAGTGAAATTGTAAGTATTTTGCTTTTTTTAGTCATCATTCACCACTTATTCTTTTTATTTTAGCACCAAGGCTTGAAAGTTTTTCTTCCAAGTTAGCGTAACCTCGGTCTATGTGAAACACATTATTCACCGTTGTGTACCCTTCAGCACAAAGTCCAGCTAACACAAGTGCAGCACCACCTCTAAGGTCTGTTGCATAAACATCAGCTCCCAAAAGCTTTTTTTCACTAAAAATGCAAGCTGTTTGCTGATTTACAATAATATTCGCTCCCATTTTTTTTAATTCTGGAACAAATTTAAACCTCGTTTCAAACAAGTTTTCTTTTATAATTGAAGTTCCACTGCAAATTGTTTGTAGTGCTAGCATTTGTGCTTGAAGATCAGTAGAAAATCCTGGGTAGGTTGCAGTCTCAATAAAACCACAACTTTTTAAAATACCAGAACTTTCAATTGTAATTTTATCATTTTTTATATCAATTTTGCAACCAGATTTTTGTAGTTTGTTAGATAAAGATGAAAAATGTTGCGGAATACAACCACAAACAGTAATTTTTCCACCAGTCATAGCACAAGCTATAAGATATGTTCCAGCAATAATTCTGTCTGGAATCGGAGTATAAGTACAACCGTGCAAACGCTTTACACCTTCAACTTTTATAACACTAGTTCCCGCACCAGAAACCTTACCACCCATTGCGTTTATAAAATTTTGCAAATCAACAATCTCAGGTTCTTTTGCAGCATTAATAATGTGTGTTGTTCCTTTTGCCAAAACGCCAGCCATAACAAGATTTTCGGTAGCTCCAACACTTGGAAAATCCAAGTGAACAACATCACCTTTCATTTTTGAACCATCACAATAGATATATCCGTGACTTTCTACAACTTTTACACCTAAGTCCTTAAGACCTTTTAAATGCAAATCAATTGGTCTAAGACCAATATCGCACCCGCCAGGATATGCAACTTTTGCTTTTTTAAACCTACCTAAAAGTGCACCCAAAGTAAAAATACTTGACCGAATTTCTTTTGCCAAATTTTCAGGTATGTAAAAATTTGAGGCTGTTTGCGCATTTATGTAAAGCGTTTCATCTTGCTCTAAAATACCAATCCCAAGCGACTTTAAAATATTGCACATATTTTTCACGTCCGAAAATTTGGGACATTTTTTGAGAACAATTTTATCCTCACACAAAATAGAAGCAGCAAGAATTGGCAAAATAGCATTTTTAGAACTATCAACATCAATAGTTCCAAAAAGTTTTTGTCCACCAGTTATAAAAAATTTATCCATAAACCCTCTTTTAGGAAAACCCTTTCAATTCATAATATGGAAAATTTTACTTTAATGTTAAAATATGGGACAATTTAGATAATTATAACTTTCTAATAAAAACAAAAATTACTCTCAGTTCTTTTAGTTATCTTTTAACAACTAAAATTTAAAAATAAAAAAAGCAAATCCTTGCTTTCCTTATTTTATA
>DLKQ01000027.1:0-29272 GCA_002477805.1 Christensenella sp. UBA7584
TTGTTTCAATTTGTGAAGTTTTTACAACATTTACATTATTATAAACAAGCCCAAACAAGCCACCTACAAAATTCTTTTTTGCAGTATTTGATTTATTTGTTACCACTATATCATTGTTAGCACTACAATTTTCAAAAGTTCCCACATATGAAATTGATTTTTCAAGCCTTAGACTATTTTGATATTCACCACCTATTCCACCTGCATAAATGTCAGAACTTCCTGTTATATCCATTTGTGTTTTTGAATATAAATTTTGAAGATTTGTATATGTACCTAAACCAATAATTCCACCCGCGTAAATATTTTGAGCAGAATTTGCAACTAGGTTTAGTTTTGCATCTACTTTTTTCACATCTTGCGTTTCTGCAACAACTTTATGTTGTGCAAAAACTCCACCTACATATAGCACTGAATTTGAATCCGCATTAATATTACCGCTTGTTGTATTCTTTGAATTTCCATACGCATCAACTGTAATATTCCCTTTTACAAGTCCAACTATTCCACCAATGTTTATTTCAGAAATACCTATTACTGTAGATTTTACATTTACATCAAGCGATGTTGTCACACTTTCAAAAGTGCTTCTTGTTTCGATGCTTCCTGAAATTCCACCAATAGCAAGAACTGAATAATTTGATGTAAATTCTTCATTTGCGAATTTTACACTTGTCAAAACATTTCTAAAGGTACAACTTGAAGACTTACCTACAATTCCACCTAAATTTTGAATGTTATTAAAATTTAAACTATTTGCCATCACAATTTTCACTTTACTAAAGCCACAATTTGATGCTGTATAGCAAAGAAGTCCGAAATTTTCAATATTGTTGATGGAACTAGCATTTTCAAATTCAAAATTAATGTTAGATAATTCAAACATAGACAAATAACCAAAAACCGGAAGCGCATTGTCGTTGTATACTACTTTTATGGTAATAGGCTCTCCGCCAGTACCATATCCTTGCAATGAACCACTAACAGGTGACGATTCTGAAGATATATCTCTAAATTTTTGTTCTATAGATACGCCTTGACTGTCTGTTCCACTAAAATCAAATGTAAGGTCATTTATTATGCGATAATTTCCACCTTTTCCACCTTGTATGTAGGCAAAAAATTCATCAATATTTGATATTTCCTGAACAGAAACACTTTTACCTAGCGAAAGTCTTGGAAAAATGTTGTTTTCCAAAGTTTCATCAAAACTCCATTTTGATGTAGAGAATTTTTTGAACACAGCAGACATTTTTACACCACTCGTTACAACTTGGTCAAGTATATACTCTCTAACATCGGTATCTAAAACTCTTGGTTCATAAACATTTGTTTGATTACCAACCAAATTATCGCAAGTTTTAGTGACTACCACACTATCTGAAATCGCCATATTACTGCTATCGACAAAAAGTATGGTATCAACATCAGTTCCAGCAAGTTGTGTTTTGTATAAACTTTTTCCAAAGATGCTTCCCTTAAAGTTTTCAGATTCTACCGTACTTGGAATAATAGCAAGTTCAGCATTTGCCTGAATTGTGTTTACTGGAGCAGTCGTTATTCCAACAAAGCCTCCAGCTGTATTTTTAGCCTTTACCTTTCCAGTATTGTACAAACTTTGAGCATAAATTGAAATATTACCAAATGAAGTTTTAAATGCAGAATTCGTTTCAGTCCCATAAACAGATATTGATTGATTATTTAAAAAGTTTTCAATACCAGCGGAAAGCTCTGATGTTTTAGTTATTGCAAGTCCAACAAGTCCACCCGCGACAAAAGCATTTTCATTTACAACATCAACACGAGAATATGAATATTCTATTCCACCAGTCTGATCTGAAACATCTTCACCACCAGTTCCCACGTTAAGCCCAACAAGACCTCCAATTACTTTTGGAGAACCAGCTGGAGAATCAGCAAAAAGTGTTTTTAGCCCTGTTTGACTTTCACTATTTCCTGTTAAGTTATACTCTTGGTCACTTTGTCTCTGATTAGAGTCGCTCATCGCTATATATGAATAAATAACAGCACCGCGATTTTCACCGACAACTCCACCAGCAATGTTATCGGCCTCAAGTTTTTGCTGTGAATTTTGCTCATCATTTAATACAAATTTTGCACTTGAAACAACTATATTTGTGTCAACAAGTCCAAATACACCACCAACAACAAAAGCTTTAATTGTCACATCACCCGAAGTTACACAATTTACGATGCTAGGATTATTTTTGTTTGTTTTAAATCCGCTTTCTTGCGTTAAGACTCCAATCACACCACCTGCATATGAAACATTTTGATTCATATCATTAAAATTATAATAGCATTCAACTTGACCTTTTACAATATCAAATGTTGAGTATATTGAAACTTTTGAGATAATGTTTGCAATCTTACTTTCGCCAGTAGAAGTTCCAGCAAGTCCACCAGTAATATTGTACCCACTAATTGAACTCTCTTGATTGTATGGTAAAATTTTGATGTTATTGACAGTAGATTTATTAATCTTTCCAGCAAGTCCACCAACAGAGTTTGAGGATGTTCCAGAAATTGTGTTTACCGTAATCAAAAGGTTTGAAACAGTAGCGTTATCCAACTTTTTGAAAAGCCCTATATCAACACTTTGGTCACTAAGGACTGTCAAATTATTGATATTCATTCCATTTCCTTGCAAATTTCCTTTAAACACTAGTCCTGAAGAATATAGTGGGCTTGTGTCTACAAAATTCACATCAGCAATAAATCTAACATACTTTTCAGAAGATTCAGCTAAATTGTTAAACACTAAGTTAAATGTTTCCACATTATAAACAAGCCTTGGATTAGTAGATGCTCCTGGCAAGTCAGAGTTGTAAGTTAATATACCTTCAGTTTCAGCACCGTCTTTTGTTACAATTCGGTTGCTAAACGAAATATTGTCTGCCTCATAAAGATGTGGAACAGAATTGAAACTTGTATTTAGTGTCCACACACCATTTTTACCAAATACAAATCCACTAAGACTCTCTCCTGTTTCACTACTCAAATCTTCTTGAGAAATCGCATTTGCAGGCTCTTTGTCATTTCGTACAATTTCATAGTCTTCTAGGTAATAACAATTTTCAATTAAACCACTATTTAAAATATTTAATTTTTTATCAACACCAGTAAACGCTCCTGTAATGTTGCTTGGTGAAATTATTCTACTTGCAGTATATGAGTACATTATACTACTGTTTTCACTTGCATTTTCATATACAAATCCACCAACACCAAGTGAGCTTGAAATTGTTATATTGCTATAACAGTTTTCAATTTCACCATAGTTTGAATGTACAAAACCACCTACCGAACCATTAAAGTAAATTGATGCACCCGTTGTTCTTGTTGATTTTAGTTCGTATTCCAAAATTGATGAACTTGTATCCAATTTGTAAACCAAACCATCTAAAGTAAATTTTCCATCAACAATTCTTGCTTTTTCTACACTATTAAGATATAGTACCCCTCTATTTGTAGCAAGGTCATTTAATATAATCGTGTAGTTTTTTCCATTTATGTTTGCTCTATAATATCCATTTTCGTTTACGAGTGCAATTGGCTCATATTTTACACCCTCAACATAACTTGTCGTAATTTTTCCACTATTATACGCAACAAGGCCTGCTGATATAACATTTTTGTTGATAATAGTAGACATATTTACAATACTTCCGTTTGCAAAATAACTTGAAGATATTGTTCCCGTACTTTTTCCAACTAATCCACCAAGCGAACCGCCACCAAATAAATTGAACCCATACTTTGTTGAAGTATTTACACCAATCTCATCTGACACTCTTCCCACTCTACAGTGAGTAATAAATCCATTGTTTAGCCCAACAAGTCCACCAATATTTGCATCAACAATTTCGCCTTTCACTTCTGGACTCACAAAAATGAATGTACTTACAAAAGTTGAATTATAATTTTCCTTTGCTTGAAAATAAAGTTTTTCAAAAATATTTCTTGCATAAACATAGTTGTCAAGTGAAATACTATCCTCTTCTGTTTTTTGTTGATTTACATCTGTGAGATAGTAATTATACCACGAATCTTTAAAGTTGGCATCACTGCTGTCAAGGCCTTGATTTGTAACAGTGTTTATAACTTCACAGTTATAAATAATTCCACCATCATTCACACCAACTAAGAATCCAAAATTCACTGTTTGTATTTTTGTCAAATTTGTCCAGGTCGTCCTTGAAATATCTAAAACAATGTTAATAAGTCTGGTTTGCTCGGTTTTGTTTGTTTTTGATTCGGTATATGTTGAAATACTTTCAAACAATCCTACATTAACAGCCGAAACCATACCTCCATCACTATTTTTTGTTTTTGGAGCAAAGCTTTCAATATAAAGAACGTGTCCATTTCCATCTAAACTTCCAATCTTGGTTGTAAGAGGAACCCATTTCGTAAGAGTAAGGTCATTCATTAAAATGTAATGTCCATTTGGAGCCATATTAATAAGTTCTTGCACTGTCGTAATTTGTTCTGGTTCATCAGCGGTACTTCCGTTTACAAATTTGATTGTAAACTCTGTTTGATAAACGTCTTGTGTACCAAGAACATAATCCTCAATTTCGTCCAAAATTGGGTCAAGTTTACATTCAAGCATAGTTTCCGCTTGAATATACGCCCTTGCAAATTCTATTTTAAACTGAACTTCTGCTTCTCTTTTACCTTTTATACCCAAATAATTTTCAAGTCTACCTACAAAGAAGTAGTTGTAAGTGAAGTCAGCGGAAATATGCGTTCCTTCAAAAAGCCAAGCACTTCGATCAGGCTTTCCAGAAATACCAAACATTTCAATTTCGCTAATATCATCTTGTATTTTTTGTGCAAGGGCTACATAAGCGGTTTGGAAAGAATCAATAAAAGTATTGCCTGTATATTCTTTAAACCTCTGTTCAGCTTCCTCAGCAGTACCTACAGATGCAACAAAATTTAGCTGAAGAGGTGTGTAGCCATATTGAATAACAGACTCTAAGACACCATCTGTTGAGTCTTTTGCAGAAATCTCTGTTATCATATAATCAACTAGGTACAAAGTGATTTCGCTGTAAGTGATGATTTTAGAACTACCATCATATGATTCAACTGTCGCCCTAATAGTGAACATTCCATCTTTTGCGTTAGATAAAATTCCAGCATAAACAGAAAGGTTTAGCGAAATTGTTCCAGAAATATTTTCATAACGCGGAAAGCTTTTTGTTTCAGCATCTTTAACAACAACTGTCTGAAGTTCTGAATTAATTGCAGAAGCCCTTTCTACCCCACTAATTTCAAATGTAATTGTTGAGTTTGAAGTAACTCCTTGTAATTTCACATTTAAATCCGAACCTCTTGCTATCATATTACCCGCTGATGTTGTCGTCATTGTAACATATGGAGCAAAAGATGAGGTAAGAACTTTTGTCTTTGTTGTCACAGGTTCCTTTTCACCATTTTTATAAACATTTATTGTAAGAGTAAACGCTGTACCAACAGGAAGCCCAGCAGAAATAAATGTTGTCATATAATAAACACTATTATCACTATTTTCTTTAGTGATTTTTAGTGAACCATCGTCAAGGTATGAAGAATATTCCTGAGTTGAAATTAAAAATCTTCCTCTTTTATATAGATGCTCAAGACTTACTTTATCATTTTCGCTAGTAGAACTTGAAATTGTTATGTAATCATAGTCAGCAAAGTCTGGAGAAATTTCTATTTTCAAAACACCAACTCTTCCACTTCCAATATCCGAGCTAGCCTCATCATCACCTTTGTCAACATCAAAGTCGGTTTTTTCAAGATAGTGTAAAATTTTTATATCAGACTCCTTAACCTGAGTAGGAAGCCAAACCAAATCAAAATCAAGCACTTTTTTTACATTCCACATAGACTCATCACTAAGAGCGCCTGTTTCATCACAAATTTTAAAAGTCCAAAGCTGTTCGACATTTTCAGTTAGCCTTACTTTATCATAGCTAAACACACTTTCAAATGTAACACTATTTACACCACTATCAATCAGAGTTAAATAATCATTTACATCATCAACAATAACACCATTTTTGTAAAGCTTTACGTATGTGTTTAAGTTACTTATAACATCACTTGCAGTATCTGTTTCAATAACAAGTTTTACAGGGACTTCTTGTGCATTTTCGACTTCTGCAGAGTATGTATCTAACCTTGCATCAGTAACTCCCTTAAGTACTTTTAAGCTAAAAGTTTTTTGGAAATTTTCTGGCAAATCTGGGTTTGTTCCATCAAAAATCATTGGGTAGCTTACTAGCACATCATCATCGTAGAAAGCCAAATTTGCAAACAAGCTTGCAGTTAGAGTTACTAAATCAATTTTAGTATTTCCAAAAATTATGTGAGGTTCATTCGCTCTTAAAACTAAACTTGCAGTAGAATTTTCTCCAGAGTTAACCCAAACCACTTGTCCGTTTGAATCTTTCATAAAAATAATACAATTGTCAGACGCATCATATAATGGGTTTGCAGAGTAAATAACACCATAATTATAACTATAATCTACTTTTGACCCTAAAATTGGGTAAATTTCAGTTTCTTTTCCAACATTAACAATGATAGTATCTGAATGTTCTATTTCCTTTCCATTTGCATCTTCAATGCTGTAATTCGAAAAGCCACTAATTACACAAATTTGGAAAGAAGTATATAAGCTTACATCTCTAAGTGAAGAAATTGTTAATATAACAGTTCCAGTTCTTAAAAAGGTTAAAACTGCATCATTAAAATTTGTTGTTGGCATAAAAACTGAAACTATAGATGAATCACTTGAAGAGACTTTTAACCTTGCCCTCTGTCCACCAAAAATTTCACTAATCTGCATAGTTACTAAGTCTGTTAACTGGAGTTGACTTTGGCTTAAATTTTCTAAAGTTACAACCATTCTAAGGTCATCATCAAAACTATCTGTCTCAGATGTATTTGTCTTGTAACTAAATGACCAAAACTTTGGAAGTAATTCGCTTTCAAGTTTTTGTGAAGGATTGTGTGTTAATCTCACATATGTTAAATCCGAACTAAAAAGTGGAGCTTTTGTTTCTAAATTTTTCATTAAAATAGGGAAATTATCATTAAAACCAAGCGTAACGCTTTTATCTAGCCAAAAATCCGGGCTCCAGTCAATATAAGTGTGTGTTATGTTTTCGAAATCCAAGTTTTTCATTTCATCTAAAGTTCTTTTAAACACACCAAAAGTGTCTTGGTTCAAATTTATTTCATCACTTTGTGAAACTTTATTATCAGCATAATAACACTTTGAAATTATAGACTTGTTACCACCAATCATTTCACCAATAAAGCAGTTTCCAGATTTTTCTTCAGAATTCGAATAAATTAAACCTTCTCCACCACCAAGTACGCTATAACATTCAAGTATTTGTCCAGTAGTCGAGTTGATTCCTCCCACAAAGCCAGCAACCTGAGTAAAGTTTTGGTGTTTTACATCTACTGCAATATCTGTGATAGCGTAAGCATACGAAATAGATATATCGCTACTATCTGAGTAAAAATAACCAGCAAACCCACCGCTCGTTCCATTCGTTTTATTATCAGTACTGTTTACGGAAAGTTTTACTTTAGCATAACAGGACTGCACTCGTGATTTAGAGCCTGTTTCACCAATCTGACCAGCGAATCCGCCAACAAAAGTATCAGCAACAATGTCGCCATAGAAAGTTCCAGCCTGCAAAGCACTGTTTCTTCCGATCAGTTTTAAATTCACAAACGAATTAACATAACTAAATGTTGTTTCTCCTAGTAAAAAGCCCGCAAATCCACCAACATATTTTTCAGCTGAAATTGCAGTTAAATTATCTAAACTACTAGCAAATTCAACGTAAACATTACTTTGTTTTGAGTTTCTACTTGTAATACCCACAGCTCCGCCTACATAATCTTTTGCCACAATTTTTGGAACAACATACAAGTTTTCGAGAGTGCCTTCATTAAAACCAACTATTCCGCCAACTTTTGAAATATTAGCAGAGTTAATAATGGTTTCGATGTCCATATTTGTCACAAAACCAGAGTTTTTTCCAGCAAGTCCACCAACAGCAATGTTTGGACTTGATTTTTCACTTTGAACTTCTAGTCTTGAAAATACTGCAGAATTAGAATCCTCATTTCCAACAATTCTGCCTCCTCTATTTTCACCGACAAAACCTCCAGCCACAGGGACTAACTCTTTAAAATTAGAGTCTATATACACTTCTGCAGAACTATTATTAACCCTTCCAGTATTTAAACCAAATATTCCACCAACAATAGCAGTTCTATCTTGCGAAATAGTACTTAGCCCATTGTCATTGATGTAAATAATATCGTTTTCCGATTTTGCCTGAACTTGCAGTCCCACAATGTTTGTGGACCTATTTTCTCCAGCTAAAACACCAAACGAAAAAGTTGTACTGTTTAGATATGAAATTTCTATCTGACTAAGTCCATAAACAATTTTTATATTTTCAATAGAAGCGCCATTATCAATACTTGCAAAAATTCCAACCTTTGTAAATTCATTATCTTGATTAATCGAAAGTTGAAAATACAAATTTGAAATTGTAAAAGTATTCGTGTCATACTCATTGTATTGCCTTGACTTCAAGCTTCCTGTAAAAATTCCACTAAATGGAACAAACGGAGCAGTTAAAGTTATATCATTAGCAAGCACATAATGTTTATCAAGACCTTTGTTTTGAATGTTTAAAAAATCATCTTCGCTTGAAATTCGGTAAGGGTTTGCCTCTTCTCCATTCACAACTATTACAGAAATTTCATCAGCCGAAATGTCTTCAAACTTGGATTGCCATCTTTCATCATCAAATCCAACATTCAAAATACTACTTGGTAAAATACGAATTTTGTACAACCCCAAAATTGGTGAAAGAGTTTCATTTACCGAAACAAAAACCTCACCATTCTTGGCACTAACCCTAAGTGGAACATTTAAGAAATTCACATCTTGGTTATATTTAACAACGACCTCATCACCCACATCGTAAACAGCATAAATTTTATTTTGCGAATCAAAAACAACATAACTTAGCGCTTTATCAAAAGCAGTAACAGGCTCCGTCATTGTTTCTATTTTTTGTGAATGATAATTTTCATCTTCTTTAGCCTCAGCTTCCAGATATATCTCTTGACTACCATCAAGAAGTGTAACTTTATCAATTTGTGTTGGATAAACAATGCTAATATTACAGATAATATCATAAGTTCTTATATAATCTTCTAAAGTCACATACAAAACAACATTTTCTACAGTAGTTTGAGCTAAATCTGCAACAACTCTCACACCTTTGAGTGAATCATTTTCATCAATTAACTCTAAACTAAGTCCACTGATACTTCGAGAAAAATTATAATTAATTGTATACACTTTTTCTGAGTGAGAAATTACTACTGGAACCAAATCAACAAAACCAATTCCACTTTTTTGCCTATTTTGTTCACTAAGCCCAGCACTATTATAGAGCGTTGTATCTATAACTGTTTTTTCAAAGCCGTCCCACGAAAAAGATGTTACAGGCAAGTAAGTTGTAATTGTAAACTTTCTAGTTACTGAAACTTCATTGACCACACCATCTTGCTCTTGGTAGTAAACAATTTTTACATTACAAACAGATTGACCCTCTTTTGATTTTGTTACTATATTAAAAGAGTTTTCTGTTTTTACAATGCTTGAAATTACACCGCCGTCCCCCTCTTCTTCTGGTTCAATGCTTTTTATTGTTGCATTTTGTGGACTAGATAAAACTTTTATATCAACACCATATCCTGCATTAACCACAACTTCTTTTAATGTATAAATACTTTTACTTTCTTCTGTTTTATCATTATAGATTGGATTATCCTCATCAAGGAATGTCTTTAAAGCACTATCGCAACCAAGCCAAACATAATCCGAAGTGCTAACTACAGTTATTTTTACAACCCTACTTGCAATGTATGTACCCTTTTCTTCAACGGTTAGGGTACAAACACCCGTACCTACTGCAGTAATTGGAACTGTTATTGTGCTACCAGTTTGAATATTATCTACATCAATAATACAAACTTTTTCAGATGTATCAGAAAGTTTAAAACTAAAATTATCTTTTAGAGATATAAATCCTTCTTTGAGTTTAAAAACAAAATTTTGCGTTGAACCAACTTTCATAATGTGGTCATCTGGTGCTATGATTTCCTCTACGCTAGTGCTAATATTACATAACAAATCTGCCCTAAAACTTGGCATTGAATTTTCTGAGTTTGCTTCAAATGAAACTTGAAAATTCTTCAATCTTGCGTTACCAAGTTTAAAGCTATCAAAAGAAATAAATACATCACTTCCACTGGTAAGAAAATCTCCAAAACTAAGCTCATTTCCATTAACATCTTTTATAACAACAAATTTTTCCACGTCTGCAACATTACCAAGTTTTTCAGTATGTTGCACCTCTTGATTGTTTTCTATAGTAGTCAAACTAGAAAGAACAATTTTAAATCTAGAATCTTGGACATCATTTGGCGAAACAACTACCCTAACCCTACTCCCATTTATTCCAGCTTTATAACTTGCTTTTTCAAACACGTTTAATGAAATAATATCGGAATTTTGGTCAATAACGAATTCTTGTGAATTTGTATCCGTTTCAATCTTTACTTTTTCAGCAATTTTAACAACTTCAAATGTAATGTCACGAGATTTAGTTAAATAAACCTCACCATCATCACCAACAACAGCAACTTCAACACTATAAGTTGCTGAGCCTGAATTTAATGCAATTACTTTAAACTCTCCGTTTTCAAAAAACTCATTTCCATTTTTTGTAGGAACATCAACCACCCCAATTGTTGTTCCTACTTTTTCTGTTAAACGATATTTTAAATTTTGTGTAACAGTATTTCCACTTGAATCTTTCACACTGATTGTTAGAACTTTTGAATTGTAAACCTTTGCGTTAGGTGCTCCACTTGAAACATAATTTTCAACCAAATTTACTGTGCTTAAATTATCCAAAAGTGCATCACTAACATTTTGCACAATAATCCCGTCAGAAGAAAAACCATCATAAACCATTACATTAAAAGTTTTTGAAAGTTTTACATCTGTTGAAGTAGAAGCTTCCGAACTAGTTGCCAAAATCGTATATGTTCCTACAGCTGCAGACATAGTTGCTGATAATATCATATCACCATCAACCTCTTGAAGTTTCAAGTTTCCACCATTTGCTTCGGTACTTTCTCTTCCATTTATTAAAAATGAATATTTAACTTGTGTCTCACTTGTTTCTATTGGGAAAAATCCAATATTTCCCAAATTGGTTAAATTCAAACTTTCACCTTTTGCAACACTGGCTTTTATTGTTGAGTCTAAAGTTAGGCTTTCCACTTTCTGAATCACAGTAACCTTCACAGGTTCACTCGTAACCCTGATACTATTATCCAAACTTTTTATCGTCAAGTTTGTAACACCATCTTTTAAAGCATAAATGGTCACAAAAGCTTTTCCATTTTCATATGTCCACTCACCTGAAGTTGCAACACCTGTATTATCAAAATGTGTAGTAAATGTTTTGACAATATTTTCATCTTCCACACCGGAAACAGAAACGGAGATTTGCTTACTATTTGTTTCTTCATCTTCTCCAACATACAAAACAATGTCGGTTTCTGAAACCGAAATTTTCATATTTGCATATATATCTCCACAGCCGACCAGTCCCAATACTGAGGCAAAAAGAATTATTAAAAATAGTGAAAAATACTTCTTCATAACGGACTCCTATTTTTCCCTTGGAATATTGTTAGCAAAGTAACTTTTTTTATTTACAAAATAAGCTAATTTTCTACACTATAATTTTATTAAATTTTACAATCTAAGTCAAACAAAATAAGCACTATTTTTAAATATTTTTTTCTTAAATTCGAAGAAGATGGTTGACACTACATTGCGTTTTGTGATACAATAAGGGCAAAATTTTTAAGAGGTGCACTAAATGGGAGGAAGAAATTACTCAGGCGTTGAAATTTTATGGAAAGACCGCAAACGTTGGTGTGGGCTTCCTTGGTCATTTACGAGATATAGAGTTATAAAAAAACCAGGAAAATGGATAAAAATAATCACTGATGTTGGTTTTTTACACTCGGAGGTGGAAGAAATTAATCTTTTCCGTGTAACTGACATAAAAGTTTTCCAAAGTTTTTCAAACAAATTTTGGGGAACAGGAACAATCACAATTTATTCTCAAGACGAATCAACTCCTGAACTAAGATTTGTAAGAATTAAGGACCCCTACAAAGTTCGTAACCTTTTAACGGAACTCTTAGAGCAAGACCGTGCATCAAGAAATGTTACTGTTGGAGAAATGCATCTCTAGATTTACACCACAGAAATGTGAAGTAATACCCGTAGAGGTCACTTAAAATAAAAAAAGAAAAATTGAAATTTTTCTTTTTTTATTTTTGTCTTGTAAAATTCCATTCATTCTTCTACAAGAACTTGATATTCTTGACCAGCCACAAAAAATATCTAATATATGAATTATATTATAAGGAGATATTCATTTTAAAATGGTTTTTATTTTTATGGTGCAAAAATGGGGTTCACTTCAATAGCCTGATGGTTTTTTATTTTTAAATTTTGTGTTTAGATAATAAAATAATGCATATATTTTTTTACAAATCATAAAAATATTTTGCGGTTTTTTCTTGACTTTTTTCACCCCTTAGTATATAATACTGCAAAATGCACCCAATGTTTGGGTGCGTGATTTATTTAAAACAAGGAGTTTAAGACTAATGGTAAAAGACTTAGAAAAGGAAGATATTGTTTGGCTAACCGCAGAAGGCCTAAAGCAATTACAAGAAAGGCTTGATTACTTAAAAAATACAAAAAGAGCTGAATGTTCTGAAAAAATAGCAATAGCAAGAGGATTTGGTGACCTTAGTGAAAATAGTGAATACGCATCTGCTAAAGATGAACAAAGTGCAACCGAAGCCGAGATTTTAGAAATTGAAGAAAAAATCAGAAAAGCAAAAGTCATAAGTAAAAAAGTTGATGTAAGTCAAGTTTCAGTCGGTTGTAAGGTAAAAATAAAGGATTTAACTTTTGATGAAGAGGTAACCTATAAAATAGTTGGTTCAACTGAAAGTGACCCACTCAACGGATTACTTAGTAACGAATCACCAGCAGGAAAGGCACTACTTGGTGCAAAAGTTGGTGACATTGTTCACTACGAGTCTATAAATAGTGGAACAATTAGTATGAAAATTCTTAACATCACAAACTAATAGTAATAATTAAAATTTAAAAAAGAAACCTAATTTCAGGTTTCTTTTTATACTTAATTTTAAACTTGTTGAATGCTTTATTTACAGAGGAAAAAATTCTCGTGCTTTACATTGACAGACTTAAGTTCAACTTTTTGCAAAAAATTTCAAAAAATTTATTTTACACCACCTTTACTTACCATAAAACACTTTTTATTATAATAACACAATAAAACCAATAAACAGTCACCGTACTAAATTTTATTGCATCTTATTCAATAATTTACAGTATTTATCATAAATTTTACTATTTTAAACAACTTTTAAGTTATTTTTGTTTGTCCTTTCTATGTCTAAGTTTGTAGAGCCAACCTTCTTTTATTTTTACTACACCAAAAGGGCAAAGCTCTTGACAGCAGTAACATCTTATACATTTCATATAATCTATTTTTGCATACTTTTTACCTTTTTTTGTCTCTTTCATCTCAATGGCTTTCATCGGACAATGAGCCATACACTTGCCACAACCTTTACATTTTCTACAAGGTATTTTTGGTCTTTTTGTAAGCCACCTATTTAGTGGTATTTGTAAAAATTTGGGCATACTACTTGCAAATGGCGTAAAATCGTTTGGTTTTATATTCTTAAAATCTTTAATTATAAAATCTTCAACATTATCCCCAACAACCTCAAAATCTAGGTCTGAATCTAAATAACCATTTTCTATAGCCTGACTAATTGTAGGAATAGTCAGTGGGTCTACTGCCATTATTTTACAACCAACAACATCTACACAAGCTGGGTTTTGCCCCATTAGAATTGCTCCTATTTTTTTGGGTTTACCTTGAGTTGGTCCCGCCCCCTCCATTCCAACAATAGCATCTGAAATATGGAGACATAGTTTGTTTTTAAAATAATTATGTATATCATACAAACAATCATTAAAGTTTTTTAAGCTTTGAAATTTTCCGTGATATTCTACTTTTAAAAGGCCAGGTATTGCTCCATACATATTCTTCACAGCATTTGAAATTCCAGTAAATCCGTGTGTTTTGAGCTTACACAAGTTAAAAATTACATCAGCCTTGACAAGCGCATCTAATAATGTCATCTTTTTATTTACTTTTCCATTAACTTCAACTTCAGCACTTTCGTAATTATCATTAATTTTTATTCCGTACTTTTCACTAAGTTCAAGCATACCTGTCATTTTATAAATTGGCATCATAGCGGACAAACTATATCCACCACCAGCACTATCAACAATAAAAGGTTCTGCACCAACTGATTTAATCATTTTTGCAACAGCAAGAACAACCGCTGGGTGAGTTGTTACAGCACTTTCAGGCAACGCTTTTGCAACAAGGTTTACTTTTAACGCAACTTTTTGCCCCTTTTTAACAAACTGGCCTATTCCACCTATGAGTTCAAAACCTCTTTTAATTGCATTATCAACATCTTCTTGATTATAATCATTACACCCCAAAGCTACTACTTTACTATCCATAATTTTCTCCTATGTAGTAAATCTTACTAAATTTTTGTTAAAAAATCAAATATATTATGCTTTTTTGTTTGAATTTTACAAAATTTGTGATATATTTGTTTGAGTAGGAGTAAAAAAATGAAACTTTGGGCGAAAATAATAAAAAACGAAAGAATTGAAAAGAATCTAATTTATGAAGTAAAGGAAGGATTTGATGTTCGAAATCTTTTAGAATACCTAACAGACATTTGCCATAACTTTGATATGCCAAGACCAATAGTCACAAACAAACATTATAAGGACTTTTCTAATTTTAATCACACATTTTTCAAGCCAGATGATTTTGTTGAGCCAGTAGATTTTGACAAATTTTGGATTGAAATCGCAAAAGACAAGACCAAAAAAAGTAATAATTTTTACAGTAATCTCTAATTAAAATTATAAGTCAAAAATCAAAAAATTTCTATGTATTTAAAAAATATGCCTTATCTAAGCATATTTTTTACTTTTTATAAATCCACACTACTAATTTAAAAAATGGGTTTTTAGATTACATTTCAACATTCTCTCCTGTTTTGGCATCTTGATACATCACCCAATAGCCTCTTCCATCTTGCGCGTTAAAATCAAGAGGAAGCCACTGACAATATTTTGATAAATTTTCTGGTGCTTTTTCGTCACGACTTTCGCTAGGGATTCCATAACATAAAAACGCAACATTGTTATTTTCAAAAATTTTCCCAATAATATAATGGTCACTTGTTTCGCTAATATATGGAACTTTTACCCATTCTGTATTTTCCATTTCCTCTTCAAGTTTAGAAAAATGTTCCGACTTTGAAAACAGTGCATCTACCTGAGGTTTTACCATTTCAAAAAAATTGTCGGCATCTTCTATTTGCTCAGCGGTAGACCTTGATTTTGATTGCGATTGAATCTTTAACTCGTAGGGTATTTCTACCTCTTCACCAAGGCCGTCATTAAGCTCTATCACATTTTCTCTTTTATCTAGCTTTTTAAACTCATCTAAAAGACTTTGATAATCTCCTTTAAAGCTTTCTGTTTTACCATAAGCTAGTATTTCTTTCCCATCTGTTACAATTGAACAAACAGGTAAATCAAGGCTATGAAAAATTGTGTCGAATGAGTAATCTTCAGTGTTTTCAATATTTTCAAAAAGCAAATTTTTATCACCTATCTTTAAAAATAAATTACAATCTCCCTCAATATTAAAAAGTTTTAATTTACCACACAATTTGTTTGAACTTTCTAAACTAAGAAGCCCCTTTGTTTGAACTTTTCCTTCACAAACACAATTCATAACCAAAACCTTTTTTATCATATTTAGCCTCCTTGTAATAAAACTATATATTCATTTTACTAAGAAAAGTGAACAAAAATAAAAAGACAAAATTTAATTTTTTGCCTTTTTTTGAAGATTTTTTACGATTTTAATTTTACAATCTCACCACAAAGAGCTACAAATTGCTGTGTTCCTAAGTTTTCAGCCCTAATGGTAATATCTATACCCAAATTTTCAAGCATAGTTTCAACCACCTCGCGAGAAAGACTAAAACCTTTCATTATATTATTGCAAAGCGTTTTTCTGCGCATTGCAAAACTTGCTTTAACAACTGTTGACAAATTTTTAAAGTCGACATCATATTTATTTTTATTAACATCAAACCTAACAACAGCCGAATCCACTTTTGGCTGAGGTACAAACATCGTTTTAGAAACTTTCCGCGTAATCGAAACATCACCAATTGCATTTAATAAAACAGTTATAGCACCATAATCTTTTGTTCCGATTTTCCCAGCAAGTCTTTCAGCAACCTCAAGCTGGAGCATTATTGTCAAACTCTCAAGATTGAAATCATTTTCAATCAGATAAAATATTATTGGCGTTGATATGTAATAAGGCAAATTTGCCACCACCTTAAATCTCTGCCCGTCAAAAAAATCTTTTATCTCATCTGGTCTATACTTTAGAATATCACCCAGTTTAAGTTCAAAGTTTTTATTATCTTTTAAATTATCATTTATAATGGGTTCAAGACTTTTATCAATTTCAACACCAACAACTTTTTTTGCTTTTTGGCAAATTTGTTTTGTGAGTGTCCCTGCCCCCACACCAATTTCAAGCACATTATCTTTGCTTTCTACCCTCGCGTCACTAACGATAGCTTCTAACAAGTTTGTATCTGTAATAAAATTTTGCCCAAGACTATGTTTGAATTTAAAATCTTGCTCTTTTAATTTACTTTTTATATCCACTAAATTTTCACCTTTTTAAAAAAATTTTTTACATTTTCTTCAACAATTTGTTCAAGGTCTTGCAAAGGAATATTTTTTACTCGCGAAACCAGCTCATAAACCTTTTTAACGTAATCAGGCACACAAACACCTCCCCTAAAAGGTTCAGGAGCAAGATATGGGCTATCTGTTTCAAGCATAATTCTATCTACTGGAACATACTTTACAACCTCACGCAAATCATCTTTCTTTTTGTGTGTAACAAGGCCCGTAAATGAAATTAAAAGCCCTAAATCCAAACAGTTTTTAGCATCACTTAAGTTTCCATCAAAACAATGCACAACTCCGCCCGAAAAATTAGTTAGATTATCTTTTATTATCGAAATAAAATCGTCAAAGGCCTCACGAATGTGGAAAATTGAAGGCAGTTTTTCTTCCTTTGCCAAATCAAGCTGACTTAACATAATTTGCTTTTGCAAATGTTTATCATATGGCAAATAATGATAATCAAGCCCATATTCACCTACAGCAACAATTTTTTCATTCTTTAAATTTATTTTCAAGAAGTTATATGTCTCATCATTCCAGTCCCCGACATCACTTGGGTGAATTGCTAATGCACCAAATACATTTTTAAACTTTTTACAAACATCAAGAGTACTTTTGCAAGAGTTAATATCAAAACTTGGACAAATAATAAATTTCTCATTTTTCATAATTTCATCTATTTTTTTATCTTTTAGTAACTCGTGATTAATATGTGCGTGCGTGTCTATAAACATTTATTTTTCCTTTTGATTTTTATATATTATAAAACATTTTTAAACAAAGTGCAAAGTTTTTCATATAATATTTTTTTTATTCATAAATTAAAATATGAAAAGAATTTGGTTTGTTATAATGGCTTCAAGCCTTATCGCACTTTGCATACTAAACCCTGAAAATTCACTAAACGCAATGATGAGGGCTGGCGAAAATGCAGTTATGCTTTCAATAAAACTTGTAGGGATTTACGCAGTATGGCTTGGAATCCTTGGAATTGTTGACCAAACAAAATTATCAGACAAAATCTCATCACTACTTAGTCCAGTTATTGACTTTTTGTTTGGAAAAAACATAGACACACAAACAAAAAGCTTTCTTGCAATGAATCTTTCCACAAACATTCTAGGAATGGGTAATGCCTGCACACCAATGGGCATAAAAGCAATGAATGGACTTGACAAATTAAATGGTGGCGAAACAGCTTCTACAGCAATGATTATGCTTATGGTAATAAACGCAACAAGTATACAAATTTTACCGACTACAATTATTGGACTCAGAGCAAATTATGGCTCAACAACTAGTAGTGACATAATTTTACCTTCAATTATTGCAACATCACTTACAACAATTTTAGGAATACTACTCGTCAAACTTTTTTCAAAAACACATCTTAAAAACAGAAAAAAATTAAAAATTTAGCTAAAAAAATCATTTTTTACCACTAAAATAACTATTTTTTTCAAATTTTTCAAAGAAATTTTACATTTAATTAGGAGGAAGAATTGACAGTCAGTGCTTTTATTATTCCAGTTATGCTACTTTTTTTACTTTTTTATTCGTGGAAGAAAAAAGTAAATGCTTACTCCGCTTTTACAAATGGCGCAAAAAGTGCAATTGACTTGTGCATAGATATCTTTCCTTTTTTAGTTTCCATTTTTGTTGCTGTTGAACTCTTTAAAGAAAGTGGACTAGCTGAAAATTTTGCGTCTCTTCTTGCTCCAGTTTTTAGTGCAGTTGGAATCCCAACAGAACTAAGTGAGCTAGTCCTCCTCCGCCCGTTTAGTGGCAGTGCGAGTGTCGCACTTTGCGAAGATATTTTTAAAACATATGGTACAGATAGTTATATCGCAAGATGCGCATCAGTAATTATGGGAAGTAGTGAAACAGTATTTTATGTTGCAACAGTTTATTTTTCACAAACCAAAACAAAAAAACTACTGTATGCAATTCCAGTAGCTCTTTTGTGTACCGCCGTAGGTGCAATCTTTTCTTGTCTGATATGTAAGATTATGTAAGATTATGTAAGATTATTCCTTACTTTCTATAAAGTGTTTGTAAATTTCACTTTTTGCAACTTTTCTGTCACTTGCAACTTTTTTGATTGCTTCCATTTTTGAAAAGTTTTGTTTTATGTAATACTCCAAGTGCTTTTCAAGTGAAAGCTCATTTAGTGGACTTTCCGGCTTTACACCTTCCACTAACAGTACGTATTCCCCCTTTGGCTCAGGAATAATAAGCTTTCCAAGTTCTCCACAAATATACTTTTCAAACATTTTTGTAAGTTCATTCGCAACAACAACTTTTCTACCACCCAAACTTTTAAACAAAAACTCAAGGTCGTCAGAAATATTGTGAGAACTTGAATAAAAAATTAGCGTTGCATCAACATTTTCATATGTTTGAATAACTTGTTTTTTATCCGAAGTTTTTTCGGGTAAAAAACCTAAAAATGCAAACTTTTCAGTCTTTAATCCACTCCCAACAATAGCTGTCGTAATTGCAGTTACACCGGGTATTATTTCTACTTCAAGCTTTTCCGCCATTACCTCTTGCATTAGCACAAATCCCGGGTCAGAAACACTAGGCATACCAGCATCAGAAATGTATGCAACGTTTTTTCCACTTTTTAGTAATGAAATAACCTTTTGCGATGACTTTTTTTCATTAAATTTTTGCACAGAGAAAAGTGGTTTTGAGATTTCGTAATGCTTTAACAAAATCTGAGAATGTCTCGTATCCTCACAGGCAATAACATCAACAAAGCCAAGCACTTCAAGCGCACGCAGTGTTATATCCTTTAAATTACCAATTGGAGTTCCCACAATGTATAGTTTTACCATTTTTACTCCTTAATTTTTACAAGTTCTGGTTTAAAGCTTTTTAGCTCATAAATTTCTTCTTTTATTATCTTTACAACGACTTCTTCTTTGATTAAGTCGTGATAAACAACTTCCCCCTCTCCATCAGGGCACTCAACAATACTGGAAAGTGGTGGCATCTTTTCTTGTGCCTTTTTGTACTCTGGATATTCATATTCAAGACAGCACATAAGTTTTCCACAAACACCATTAATTTTGCTTGGATTAAGAGCAAGTCCTTGCGTCTTTGCCATTTTTATCGCTACTTGTGGATAATCCGACAAAAATCTTCGGCAACAAAGTTCCTGACCACAAGGCCCACAACCACCACATAGTTTAGCCTCATCTCTAAGTCCAATTTGTCTAAGTTCTATTCTTGTTTTAAAAATACTCGCAAGCTCTCTAACAAGTTCACGAAAATCTACTCTATCATCAGCAGTATAGGTTATCAAAAGCTTGCCACCACCAAAATTATATTTCACATCAACAAGCTTCATAACAAGACCATATTTCTGCACTGATTTTTCCACAAGAGGAATTGCATCAATTGATTTTTTTAACCATTTTTCATTTAACTCAATATCTTTTTCTGTAGCCACACGCAATACTTTTTGAAGTTTGTGCGGACAAACATTTTTTTCTTTTGGTTTTGAAACAACAACAGCAAATTCATCAACATCATTATAATCAACAACAATTCTGTCATTTTTCTTCAAATCTGGAAACAAACTTGCATCAAAGTAAAAAACTCTTCCGTTTTCCGTAAATTTTACTTCCACAACTATTGGCATTTTACTCTCTCCTCTAAAACCATTAACAAAAAATTGTCTATTACTATATTAATGTTACAATTTCTTTCGAGTTTTTGATTAATTTTTGGAAGGTTATTGGCAATTTTTATAAGAGCACCACAAGAAAAATCATTTGCAACAATCTTATACCACTCCATTTTGGACTTGTTTTTAACCAAACCAAATTCTCCAAGTTTTTCATAAACTATATCTTCTAAAACCTCGCCATACAAGTTTAGAAGTATCTTGAAATCATTTTTTAAAGAGTATAATTTGCTTGCAAACTTTAGCATATGTGAAGAATGTCTCATATTTTGCCAAATATCATAAACAAATTCAAGAATATCAAAAAAATTATCCTTTTCAGCATATTCTAGAGCTTTTTGAATTGAATTTCGAGAATATGCAATTATTTCATTTTTTTGCGAGTCAGATAGTTTGAAAGGTTCTAACTTCTTTTCAATTTCAAGCGCTTCATAAGATTCCAAATAAATTTTTCGACACCGCGACAAAATAGTTGGCAGAATTTTCGCTTCACTCTCCACATTCAGAATAAAATATACATTTTCTGGAGGTTCTTCAAGTGTTTTAAGAAGTTTGTTTTGAGCTAGTGGATTGATTTTACTTGCTGAATTTAGAATATAAACCTTTTTATCAGACTCATAAGGAGAAACAAGCACGCTGTCAACTATGCTGAGCATTTCTTCAACAGCTATAGAGTCTTTTTCTTTTGGAAAAATCATCACATCTGCGTGATTGTTGTGTTCTATTTTTTGGCAAATTGTACATTCTCCGACACAATTTGGTGTCTCACACATTAATAATTTTGCAATATAAAGCGAACCTTGTTTGAGAGCAAAAGTATCAGGACTTATGAGCATAATACTATGTGACAAATCTTGTTTTTTTATTTTTGCTAAACTATCTAGCATTATACCTCTCCATAAACGCCTCACAAATCTGTTTGTGAACATCATTTTTATCCTGAGTGGCATCAATAATCACAAAACGATTCGCATTTTCTTTTGCAATTTCATCATATCCTTGTTCAACTCGCTTGTGAAAATCCAAACCAGCAAGTTCAAACCTATCAAGTTCCTTGCCTTTTTTTCTTTCAAAAGCAATTTCTGGAGAAATTTTTAAATAGAATGTAAGGTCAGGAACAATTCCATCAGTTGCTATTTTACTAAGTTTTTTAACAACATCTTTATCCATTTGTCTACCATAACCTTGATATGCAAGTGTGGAATCATAAAAACGGTCTAAAACCATAATACTACCACTTTCAAGTGTTGGTTTAACAATTTTATCCATTACATCAGCTCTTGCTGCTTCAAATAACAAGAGTTCACTCATCAAACTCTTCTCTTCAAATGTTGGGTCTTTTACAATCATTCGAATGTACTCAGCAAAATTTGTACCACCTGGTTCACGAGCAAAAAAATAATTTAAATTTTGCTTTTTTAAAAATTGGCAAAAAAGTTGTGATTGTGTAGATTTTCCACAACCTTCTCCACCCTCAAATGTAATTAAAAAACTTTGTTTGTTCATAATTCTTTCACCTCAATACAAGTTTATCACAAAAAAAAATTTTAAGCAAATATATAAGCCAATTTATTAAAAGTAAATATTTAATAATTTTAAAATTTAAAATTCAAAAACCAGCCAACATTGACAAATTACTTCTATAGTGATAAAATAAAAAAGGAGAAAAATATGTCAAACAAATTTAGTAAATTACAAAAAAAAGAACGTATGGAAGCTATTAAATACTATTTTGAAAATTTTAATGATGAAACCAAACTCAATTTACAAGAAAAAATAAACAAAGAACTTTCAAAATATATACAAATAGAAATAGAAAGAAAGATATACGACTATGTTTTAAATAGAAAAAAAGAAAGAGATAATAGTCCAAAATTATAATATTTAAAACTTTCTATACCACAGCATAATTAAAATTTTATTTAAGGTTAAATTCTAATTTAATAACAGTTGAATTAGTTTTCGATTTTTTATAGTATTTTATATAATAAAACAAAAACCTCCTATACTTAGTTCAGTATAAGAGGTTTTATTTATTGTGTAAAATCACTACCTAGCTCAATTACTAAAAATTTTTACTTACATCTTCACAACCAGATTAACTAGTCTGTTTTTCACAACAATAACCTTTTGAATGTCTTTGTCAGAAATTATTTCTTTTATTTTCTCAAGTGCTAGCGCTTGCTTTTTCATTTCCTCTTCAGAAATATCGCAAGAAACAACGACTTTATCTTTTACTTTTCCATTAACTTGAACAATCATTTCAAATGTACTTTCTTTAGCTTTCTCTTCTTCAAAAGTAGGCCACTTTTCATATGAAATAGTTTTTTCGTGACCAAGTCTATTCCAAATTTCTTCTGAAATGAAAGGTGCTATTGGATTTAAAAGTTTTACAAAACCCTCAGCGTACTCAATCGGAATAGATGATTCACTTTGAATTTCGTTCATAAAAATCATCATTTGACTGATAGCAGTATTAAATGCCAAATTTTCAAAATCGGAAGTAACCTTTTTTACTGTTTGATGATAGATTTTTTCAATATTTTTGTTTTCACACTTTGACACCCTGTTTTCCTCAATAAAAGTTCGCCAAATTTTTTCTAAAAATCTTTTTACACCTTCTATTCCACTGGTACTCCAAGGCTTGCTTTCTTGAATTGGTCCCATAAACATTTCGTAAAGTCTCAAAACATCTGCGCCATAATCGTTAATTACATCATCTGGATTAACCACATTGCCTTTACTTTTACTCATCTTTTCGGAGTTACTTCCAAGAACCATTCCAGGGTGAACAAGTTTTTTGAAAGGTTCTTTATGTGAGACAAATCCCTTGTCAAACAAAAATCTGTTCCAAAATCTACTGTATAACAAATGTCCAACTGCGTGTTCCGCACCACCAACATAAAGATCAACAGGAAGCCAGTGGTCAACAAGTTCTTTATCTGCGAAAACTTCATTATTATCTGGGTCAACATATCGTAAGAAATACCAACTTGAAGCGGCCGAACTAGGCATTGTTGTTGTTTCTCTTTTCCCATTTTGACCATCAATCTCCACATTCACCCAATCAAATTTTCTTTCAAGAGGTGATTGACCATTATATGGCTTGTAATCATCAAGCTCAGGAAGAATAAGTGGCAATTCACTTTCTGGAACAAGCTTTGTCGTTCCATCTTGCATATGAACAACAGGAATTGGTTCTCCCCAATAACGCTGTCTTCCGAAAATCCATTCTCGAAGTTTATATTTAACAGTTCTCTTTCCAACTTTATGCTGTTCAAGCCACTCAAACATTTTGATTGTTGCATCTTTTTTGTTTAAACCATTAAGAAAATCTGAGTTGATATGTTTCCCATCACCAGTAAATGCTTGTTTTGTTAAATCCCCACCTTCCAAAACAGGTCTTATTGGAAGATTGTATTTTTTTGCAAATTCATAATCTCTTTCATCGTGTGCTGGCACAGCCATAACTGCTCCAGACGCATACGAAACAAGAACATAATCAGAAATATAGATTGGAATATCTTCTCCACTAACGGGATTTATAGCATATGCACCAGTAAATACACCAGTTTTTTCAGTGCAAAGCTGAGTCCTTTCCAACTCGGATTTTTTAGCACACTCTGCTTTATATTTTTCTACTTCATCTTTCTGCTTTGGTGATGTTATTTCATCAACAAGTTTATGCTCCGGTGCAAGTGTACAATAAGAAACACCGAATAAAGTATCTGCACGAGTTGTAAATACTGTAAATGACTTGTCTGAATCTTTGATTTTAAACTCAATTTCTGCCCCTTCACTTTTGCCTATCCAATTTTTTTGCATCTCAATTGTTGACGCTGGCCAATCAAGTTCTTTGTGACCATCTAAAAGTTTGTCTGCATATTTTACAATATCAACAATCCATTGTTTCATATTTTTACGAACAACTGGATAACCACCTCTTTCACTCTTTCCGTCAATTATTTCATCATTGGAAAGCACAGTCCCAAGTTCTTCACACCAATTCACTGGCCAATCTTTATAAGAAGCAAGACCATCTTTGTAAAGTTGCTCAAAAATCCATTGAGTCCACTTGTAATATTTAGGGTCACAGGTAATAATTTCTTTTGACCAATCAAAAGACATTCCAGCATTTTTTAATTGCCTTTCAAAATTGGCAATATTTTTGTAAGTAAAAACTGCTGGGTGGTTTCCTGTTTTAACTGCAAAATGCTCAGCCTGTAAGCCAAACGCATCAAACCCCATAGGATGCAAAACATTAAACCCTTGCATACGTTTAAACCTTGCCATTATGTCACTTGCTGTGTAACCTTCAATATGTCCAATATGTAATCCTTGTCCTGATGGATAAGGAAACATATCCAAAACATAATATTTAGGTTTTGAAAAATCGCGTATATCTGTTTTAAACGTTTCGTTTTTTTCCCAATATTCTTTCCACTTTGCTTCAATAGTTTTAAAGTCGTACATTTTTTATATCCTTTTAAAATATTCCGCCTTTATGATACCATTTTTAGGAGAATTAAGCAAGTAAATTTTAACACTTAGTGCTTAGCAAAAATGTTTTTGCCCAAAAATTCCTATCTACGTACATTCCTTTATTTTGCTAAAAGTTGTTTTTTTTCAATTGTTTTTAACTGATAAGACATCTATATTTTTAAAATGTTTTATGTTTATCAAAAAATAAAGAATTTTTATTTTTTTGTATGAAAAGTTGCAAACTAAAAAAATATGTGATATAATAAGTTTACTTAAACCTGTCCGCCATTTTGGCTAAACGAGTTTATAGTTTATAAAGGAGTAAGCAAAATGGAAGACAAAACGATAGTTTGTAAAGACTGCGGTAAAGAGTTCATTTTCACTGTTGGAGAACAAGAGTTCTACAAAGAAAAAGGCCTTGAGCACGAGCCAGTTCGTTGCCCAGAATGTAGAAAAGCAAGAAAAGCTCAAAAAGCAGAAAAGTAAGTTAAACAATCTGCAAAGAAATAAAAAAGTTTGGGAAGTCTCAAATACTTTAAAACAACTAAAAAACACTATATTAACACAACATAGTTAATATAGTGTTTTTTAGTATAAGCTAATACTTTCATAAAAAATCACAACGTAAAAGCAACTAAAATTATACAGAGTTATTAATCAATAAAAATATTTTTTAAATTAACCTAATCTAGTTTATAAAATTGAAAAATAGGTAACTATTCTTTTAAGCACATTTTTAATAAAATGTAACATAAATAAATTATTATAAAAATTTAGAAATAATATTTGCTTTTTGTTTTTCTATATTTGAAAGACTACTCTCTAATTGCTGTATTATTTTCTCAATTTCATAAACTTGTTTTACAATTTTTTGCTGTTTTTTATAATCTGGAACGATAACTGATAGTTGACTGATTCTATCAATTGATGCTCTATATGAGCGAGAAAATCTTGCTTTTTCTCCTTCATTTTTTAATAGCCAAACCAAATATTTAGGCTCAACTATATTATCTTGCTTTAATCTCAACACTCCACAATGATCAGTTGGATAGAATTCATAATCTTTTGGTAATACATTTACATTCCAATCTCCATCAATTCCCCAAATAACAGATTCTTTAGAAAAATCTTTTAATAATTTATTATCAGTGTATCCAAATATGCTAAATACGTTGGCACTATAAACAGGAATCCCAGATTTTTTCAATTCCTTATTTAGTATTCTTTTACCAATAAACAACTCAAATATAGAATTATCTAACAGTCTAAGCTTTCTCCCCCCCCCGCACTAGAAATTACGTCGAGGTCACTAAATAATTGTTGAATTTTGTTTCTATATGTTTCAATACTCATTCTTGTTGAGTTATATTCATCATCAATTTTTTTGCATTCATCAACAATTTTTTGTTGTATATCTATTGGGGGAACAGGGACTTTTATATTTTTTAAATTTGTACTATTAAGTCCACCTTGTGCAGAACCAGTTCTTTCATCTTTAAGTAATTGCTGTCCTACAGAAGAATATAAGAATTCAAATAAATATTTTTGGGTAATTATGTTATTACATCTTAAAATAAACACATGTTCATTTACCATTGCTTTTACATCATTTAGTTCATTTCTCACTAAAGCTATTTTGCCAGTTCTTGCCCCATCTTTACATATTAAAATATCATTTTGCTTTATTTTGCCTACATTTGCGTTTTCATAAAATGAGACTGGAACATATTTTGGGGAGGTTAAATCTAAATAACCCGTTGAATTATCAATATGTTCACCACCTAGAGATAAAGCTCCTTCTTTTATCATTCCAACTCCACCCTCTGGTCTACTACCGCTTTCTAATGAAGAGATTACTTCGCGCAATAATTTTAATTCATATTTGCTTTTTAATGATATTTTTTTGTTTACATTTGTTTTTATACATTTATCAAATTCAAATCTACTAAAATCAATCATATCTTTTAAGTTATAGTAAGCATATAATTCTTTTTTATCTTCTAGTGAAATTGACTCATTACTATAAGATAACCTAATAGCTCCTGAAAGGGTATTGTTATTATACCTATCATTCACATCAAATAGTTGCCCACCACGCTTATTTTCAACAATTCCTTCATTTCCTTTTCTATTACTCCAATCATAACCTAAAAATTCTTTTTGTTTCATATTATCAGTTGGAGATGTAATAACAAGCGTTGTCTGTTTATATACCAAGGCGAAATATTTAATTTTTTCAAATTCACGTTCTTTTATCCATAGCCTTATATCTAATTTTCTTTTTTGTTTTAATTTTTCATATTCAATAAAATAATTTTTAAAATAATCATTGTCTTTTAAATCTTCAACGTTTTTATCCTCATCTATAAGAATGTTGTAAATATCATCTTCAACTTCTATTCGCTTCAAGTATTCGGCTTTTATTTCTTTATCTTCCCATGCAGATAAATCTAGTGAATTAAGTATTAAATTAGCACTATCTTCAACAATTTGTTCCCGTGTTGGTGGTTCATCTCTTTTTTCCAAAAATAGAACAACTGTATTTGTTCCTGTGGCACCAAAAGTCTTTGAACCAAAGCAAACGATTGAATGAATATAAAAATATTTTAGCAATTGTTCCCTAGCGGCGATATAGCTATTTGAATTGTTAGATAAAATAGAAGAAGGTAAAATAACTGCCGAAACACCTTTCGGCTTAACTAATTGTGCAATACGTTCAACAAATAATGTTTCTATTTCAGAGCCATCATTTGAAACATATTTTAATAGTACAAAATCATTGTTTTTAAGTTTTAAATGACTTTTAAATGCTTTTACGGCATAAGGTGGATTTGCAACTAAAATATCAAAAGAGTTTTTCTCAATTGATTTTTCTGGATAATTTTCAAGCCCATCACCAAAAATGATGTTTGAACCACCAGCACCATTCATAAACATAGATACTTTTGATACTCTTGCAAGTCTATAATCTTTTTCAATCCCATATATATTATTTTCAACCCAAGAATTATTTTTTACTAAATCTGCATTGTTATTATAGGAAAAATAAGCATTTATTGCTTCTACTCCTTCAGTCAAAAAATGTCCAGCACCACAAGCATAATCAATAACTCTTGGCAAATTATATTTGTCTTTATTATGGATAACTTTTTCAAGTGGTAAACTATCCCAAATAAATCTTGTTATTGGTATTGGAGTGAAAAACTGTCCTTCATTTTGTTTAAAACCTTTATCTAACAATTTTTCAAACAAATCACCCAAAAATTGATGTTTTGCAGAATAAACAATTCTATAATTCTCAAACAATTGAACAACTTCAACTAGAATTTTACCATTTTGGTAAAATAACTCTTCGTTGTGAACATCTTTAAATGCAAAATCATTATTGGTATAAAATTTTAATATTTTGATTGTATTGTTGAGCTCTTCAATCGCTTTTTTCCTCTTAACTCCTGTGTATTGCATAAACAGTTTTTCAGCGTAATCATTTTCGACATAGAATATTTTTTCTTTCATAAATTCATCCATGCCTTGCTTATGTAAACGTTGCAATCTATCTTGTAAACTTTCGTAGGTATCTGTACCTTGTTTATATTGAAATTCAACTTCATCATCTTCATTTTTGCCTATTTCATCAACTAATTTACATATAAATAGTGCAATAAGTCTATTAAAAGCATTTTCTTTATCGCTTACATTGTTGTGTCGTAATATCTCTTCAAATTTATTAACTATTTTATCTTCAGGTCTAAAATCTTTTAAATCTTTTTTACGAAGTGGCTTGACTCCAATTTTATAAGCGGTTGTATCTTCTGAAAAAATTAAATCTCCAAGAATTTGTTTGTTATAAGTTTCATTCCAAGCTGAAAATTTTTCAGGAGCAGTATGCGCCGTTTGATATAGTTTTAATGTTTTATCTTTTTTTGCTATTAGTAAAATGTTTTCATCATCAGAACAATTTATTGTTGATAATTGTCTAATAATTTTACCATTTTCAAAATCTGATGAAT
>DLKQ01000027.1:29324-38636 GCA_002477805.1 Christensenella sp. UBA7584
ATAACCATTTAGCTGATTGTTCTTGTTGCCAATATGAAAATAACTGACCACCATCATTTAATGTATCATTTAAAGCTTTATTATACTCTTTCCCTGCTGTTTTACATTCAATAATACAGAGCATACCTGTTTTATTTTCATTGTATATACATATGTCTGCACGTCCACTTTTTACATCGTGCCCTAAATGCCATTCTTTTTCAAGTTCAATGTGTTCAGGTCTATAACCCTTATCTAGTAATCTGCAAACACATTCGAATACAACAAAATTTTCAAATTTATCAAAACCATCATTACGTTCTCGTCCGACAATTTCATTAGGATAAATAAGCTTTTGTTCTTTTAAATCAATTTCCATTGATGTGTTATATTGTGAAAATTCTTTTACTAACCTATTATGTTTTTCTTCAAACCCAAGAAAAAAAGCTAAATCTTTTACATTATTTCTAGTAATCATAGTTCACCTTTTCTTTAGAAAAATTATAAATTTATTATAACATAAAATTATTCATTCTGTATCATAATTTAAAGAAATTTTTACAATAAAAATTTACCCCATTTCCCTTAAAATTTTGTTTTGCAAACTACTTGGAAAAAATTAAATCAAAAATTACATTTTTTATAGTAAAACCCTATTTTCAAACATAAAAAACATTTTTAGTCTTATTCGATAAACATTCTAATCCATAAACAAATAAAAAGCATACTCAAAACATCTAAAAATGCTCTTTATTTCTTTGAAAAATACCGCTGGTTTCAAATAGTATTGACTAAAAGTCCAAACTTTTTTTATTAACCAAACTTGTATCAAAATCAATTTATAAAAATATTACAATTTATACTTTTCTTTTAACTTCATCAACGATTTCTTTCATCTCTCTATAAAGTTCATAAGGTTTTTCAATGTGTGAAAAATTGTAACCAATAGCCTTTGATGTTGCCATTGGACTAGACATACTTCCAAACGAAATCGTACCAGTTTCCCTCTTCAAAACCTTGTCCCAAAAACCAACTTTAACATTAATTGCACCAACATAACGCATATCTAAGCTTTTGAAATCCATTCCAATTATACCACTTCGAATCAGAATTCTTGTATTGGTATATGCAAAAAAATTATTTCGATAATAAACCTCTGCTAAAACTCCAGTTAGGATAAAAAGCAAAACAACAACACCAACTGGAATCATATAATACTCCCAAGGTATGAAAGTACCACTTTCCGCACCTGAACAAATCATTGGAATAATACTACAAAATACAATCCAAAACGCTGACCAAAAAGACGCTGTAAACCAATAAACAAAAAGCTTGAGTTTGTTTGGTTTTATAACTTTAATTATTTTCTCGTTTTTGTCTAAAATATTTGCAAAAAGTTCTGCATTTTTTACTACTACTTCTTCCATTTTCATCTCCATTAACTTTATTATATTATATTTTTAAATTAAAAGCAACTAAATAACCGGAACAAAAAAGTTTATTCGAATAAGAACACCTCCTACGATAATTGTACCATAGGAATGTTGTAATTTAAAGCAATTTTTATTTTTGCGTTGCAAAGATATGACTCACTTTAATCCAATTTTTTCTACTAATTATTAGCAATTCTGTCTTTCGCCCTCAAACGATGGTCTAGAATAGCTTTTCTCATTCTAATAGACTTTGGAGTTACTTCCAAAAGTTCATCTTCATTCAAAAATTCAATACAGTCCTCAAGACTCATTATTTTGGGCGGAACAAGACGAAGTGCATCATCAGCACCTGCACTACGACAGTTAGTAAGGTGTTTTGTTTTACAAACATTAACCACAAGGTCATTTCCTTTTGGATTTTGACCAACAATCATTCCACCATAAACTGGGGTGTTTACCCCAATAAACAAATCTCCGTGCTCTTGTGAATTATATAGGCCATATGCACAAGCTTCTCCATTTTCGTGAGCTATGAGTGAACCAAATTCTCTACGCTCAATATTACCTTTATATGGCTCATAATCATAGAACACGCTACTCATAACACCTTCTCCACGAGTAGAAGTCAAAAACTTTGACTTGTATCCAAATAATCCGCGAGTAGGAATTAAAAATTCAAGTTTCGTCCTACCATTACGACTATCCATCTTTTGAAGTTCACCTTTCAAAACACCCATTTGTCCAATAATTGTTCCAGCGCAATCATCTGGAACATCTATGGTTAAAAGGTCAATAGGCTCACACTTTTTACCATCAATTTCGCGGAATAAGACTTTTGGCTGGCTAACCTGAAATTCATATCCATCACGACGCATATTTTCAATCAAAATTGAAAGGTGCATTTCTCCACGTCCACAAACCTTAAAAGCATCTGCACTGTCGGTATCTTTTACTTCAAGTGATAGGTCTTTTATTGCTTCTTTGTAAAGTCGATCTCTAAGATGTCTTGATGTGACATATTTTCCTTCTTTTCCAGCAAATGGGCTACTATTTACCATAAAAGTCATTTCAACGCTTGGCTTTTCAATCTTTACAAATTCTATTGGAGTTAAATCAAGAGGAGAGCATACGGTATCTCCAATTTGCGAATTTTCAAGACCAGCAATACACACGATATCTCCAATATTACCTTTCTGTGTTGGTACTCTTTTTAGACCTTGATATTCAAATAGTTGAACAATTTTACCGCGAACATTTTTCTCTTCGTGAAAATTTGTAAGGACAATACTATCACCAACAGCACAAGTTCCTTGAGAAATTTTTCCAATTGCAAGTCTACCCACATAATCATTTTGTTCAGCGCTTGAAACAAGCATTTTAAATGGTTTTGTTTCATCTCCTGTTGGTGCTGGAATATGCTTTAAAATGGTTTCAAAAAGTGGCTTCATATCTGTGCCTAATACTTTCTCATCTGTAGATGCAATTCCGTTTCGTGCCGAGGCATAAACAAAAGGAGAATCAAGCTGTTCATCATTGGCATCAAGCTCCATAAAAAGTTCCAAAACTTCATCTTTAACTTCTGCAATTCTCGCATCAGGCCTATCTATTTTATTGATAACAACAATAACTTTTAAGTTTAGTCCAAGCGCTTTTTGTAGAACAAATCTTGTCTGTGGCATAGGCCCTTCAAACGCATCAACAACAAGTAACACCCCATCTACCATTTTCAAAATTCTCTCAACTTCACCACCAAAATCTGCGTGCCCAGGAGTATCTACAACATTAATTTTTACATCATTATATACGCAACTAGCATTTTTAGAAAGAATTGTTATTCCCCTTTCTCTCTCAATATCATTACTATCCATTACTCTGTCGCCAACAACTTGATTTTCGTGAAATACTTTTCCCTGTTTTAAAAGCTCATTAACAAGACTTGTTTTACCGTGATCAACGTGTGCAATAATGGCAATATTTCGTATTTTTTCATTAATCATTTTTTAACCTCTTTTTTATTTACAAATTTTTAATAAAAATATCCACACTAAGTGTGGAATATTAACACTAAGTTTATTATACAACTTTCAATAATTTTTTTCAATATATTTTTGTAAAATTTTTTATACCAATCCAAATTTATAATTAAAATTATATTTATATATTTTTTCAATCAATGCTTTATTCAACTTTAACTCTAAGCTTCTTAGAAAATAAGCAAAATTTGTTTGGTATTAATCTGTCTTAAAAACACAAGAAGAGAGCATAAGCCCTCTTCTTTTGCACTCACATATTCTAGTGAAGTGCTCGGTTTCGTTTGCCAGAATTATTCAGCACTAACTTCTTCTGCTGGTGCTTCTTTCAAAGCTTTTTCATACTCAGCAAGAATAAGGTTGCGAATTTCTTCTCTGGTTTCTGTGTTCAAAGGATGAACAATGTCTTTGAATGTTCCATCTGGGGTCTTTCGGCTTGGCATAGCAATGAACAAACCTTGGTTACCTTCGATGACTTTAATGTCGTGAACCGCAAAACATTCATCAATTGTTAAAGATGCAACAGCTTTAAGCTTGTTGTCTTCCTTATTCACAACACGAATACGAATGTCAGAAATCTTCATCAAGTCACTTCACCTTCCTTTTATAGTTTAGCATCAAAGTAAAACTTTTTTAGCCAAGTATATTTTAGCATATTTTCAAAAAAAATCAAACAATTTGAGCCAACTTTTTTAAGTTTTTACAATTATCAATTTATTAAACATTTTCATATATAATTTTATGCAAAATTTAAAAGATATAAAGAGTATTCATTTTTTAGGAATTGGTGGTATAAGTATGAGCGCATTAGCAAAACTAGCACTGAGCAAAAACATACTAGTTTCAGGAAGTGATGACCATCTTTCACAAATTACAAAAAATCTTAGCGATTTGGGTGCAAAAATCTGTTTACATAAAAATTTAGAGGGTGTTCGAAAATGCGACCTTTTCGTTTATACGGTTGCAGTAAATAAAAGAAGCCCTGATTTTGAATTGGCTTTAAAATTAAAAAAAACAATTTTAGAGCGTGCAGAATTTTTGGAGCTTGTGGCAAAAAATTATAAAGAGGTAATTGCAATTAGTGGAACTCACGGAAAAACAACTACTACAGCAATGATAGCAAGCATTATGAAAGAAAAAAATCCAACTGTTCATATTGGCGGTGAAGTTGATGAATTTGGTGGAAACTTGAAAATTGGCAAAAAAGACATATTTATTACTGAAGCCTGTGAATTTAACAAAAGCTTTTTACACCTCACCCCATCAATTTTAGTGGTAACAAACATTGAATGTGACCATATGGATTGCTATAAAAACCTTGAAGAAATTCAAAGTACTTTTTTGCAATTTATTTACAAAACTACCGATTTTGTAGTTTTAAACCACAATTTTTTGCATTTATGTGACCAAAATTTTGCAAATTCTAAAATTTGCACTTTTGATATAGACAAAAAATGCGACTTTTGGGCAACAAATCTAACATCTGAAAAAGGTTGCTATACCTTTGATGTTTTCAATGGCAATTTCTATTTAGGAAAGATAGAACTTAGCGTTCCAGGAAAACATAGCGTTTTAAACGCTCTTGCAAGTATTGCTGTTGGAGTGAATAGTGGAATTAGTTTTGAAAAAATAAAGAAGGCACTTAAAAACTTCTGCAATGTTCACCGTAGATTTGAAAAACTTTATGATAAAAGCATAAAAGTTTTTACTGACTATTCACATCACCCAACCGAAATAAAATGTGCCATTGAAACAGCGAAAGAATTTTCACCAAACAGACTTTTTTGTATTTTTCAACCTCACACATACACAAGAACTAAGGCGTTATTTAATGATTTTCTAACTTGTTTCACAGGGTGTGATGAACTTTTACTCGTTCCCACTTACAGTGCTCGGGAGCAATCCATTGAAGGTGGAGACTCCTTTGACTTATTCAAAAAATTACCAGATGATTTAAACTCAATATATTTTAAAGAAATGAAAAGTTTGAAGAATTATCTTTCAAAAGTGATAAAAAATGGAGATATAATACTTTGGATTGGTGCTGGAGATATTGACAAAACAGCAAAGGAGTTTGTAGCTGAACTCCCATAAAACTAAAAAAAGAGTAAAACTTGTACTAACCTGTACTTTGTTTGCAAAAAGCTAAGCAAAAATTTTGTATTATTTAACATTTTCTATTGACAAATATTTTATTTTAAGTTATAATGAATTTACATTATTTTTGCGAGGTTGTTAATTATGAAAGAAAACACACATCCAAACTATCACGAAGTAAAAGTTCAATGTGCTTGTGGTGAAACATTCACAACAAAGTCAACATATGCTAAAGATGAAGTTTTGAAAATTGACATTTGTAACAAATGCCACCCTTTCTTCACTGGCAAACAAAAACTTGTTGACTCTGCTGGACGTGTTGAGAAATTTAATAAAAAATATAATAATAAGAAATAAAAAGCACATTAAAAAAACAGATGCTAAATTTTTAGCGTCTATTTTTTTGTTTCAAGTGAGGAATTTATGAATATTCAGGAAATTGTCAATAAAGTTTTACCAAGTCTTACTGAGCACCAAAAGAGGGACTTGAACTGGCTTTTGAAAGAGTCATCTGGGTCACCCATTAGATTAAAGAAACAAATACACGAGCTTCTTTCTGGAAAACCACTGGCATACATCTTAGGATATGTACCTTTTTATGACTGTAAAATTTTTGTTGATAAAAACTGCCTAATTCCAAGGCAAGAGACAGAATTATTAGTTGATATGATTGTTAAAAGTTGTAACGGTCAAATTGACACTAACACAAAATTTCTTGACCTTTGTAGTGGAAGCGGAGCAATTGCTATAGCAATACAAAAAAAACTAAAATATGAAGCCGATGCTGTCGAAATTAAAAAAAGGTGTTGTAAACTTATTGTTAAAAACAGTAATTTTAATGAATGTAAAGTTAATGTTATAAATTGCGATATGTTTGAAAAAGTAAATGATAAATATGATTTTATTGTTTCAAATCCACCTTACATTGAAACAACAGAAATAGAAAAACTTGATAGCAGTGTAAAAGATTTTGAACCACATATTGCGCTTGATGGCGGTAAAGATGGGCTAGATTTTTATAGAAAAATTGCAGAAAACTCACCAACATATTTAAAAGAAAATGGTCAACTCTTTCTTGAAATAGGATTTGAGCAAGCAGAAAAGGTTTCAAAGCTTTTAGAAAAAAATTTTACTGAAATAGAAATTAAAAAAGATTACAGCAATTTAGATAGATTTATCTTTGCTAAAAAGAGGTAAAAAATGATAGAAAAATTAAAAGAATACAAGGATAAATATGATTATCTTGTGCTTGAATCTTGCAAGCCCGAAAATTTGCAAGATATGGAAAAATGGAAAAACATTACCAAAGAGCAAGCTAGCCTTGAAGAATATGCCACACTTTACGATGAGTATATGAAGGCTAAGAAAGATTTTGATAGTGCAAAACAAGTTCTTCAAGAAACTGATGATACTGAACTCAAAGAAATGGCTCAAACTGAACTTGACGAACTTTCTGAAAAACTTGCTTCACTTGACGAAAAGGTAAAGTTAGCCCTACTTCCAAAAGATAGTCGTGATGATAGCAAAGTTGTTATTTTGGAAATTCGTAGTGGTGCTGGTGGAGATGAATCAAGTTTGTTTGGAGCGGAGCTTTTCAATATGTACAAAAAGTATGCAGAAAAGCAAGGCTGGAAAGTTGAAATAACAGAATATAGCGAAACTGAAGTCGGTGGAATTAGAGAAGCAGTTATGATTATAACAGGCAAAGGTGCATACAAAAGACTCAAATTTGAAAGTGGTGTTCACAGAGTACAGCGTGTTCCTGAAACTGAGTCACAAGGAAGGGTTCATACAAGCACAGTTACTGTTGCAGTCCTTCCACAAGTTGAAGAGGTCAACTTCGTTATTGATGAAAAAGACCTAAAAACAGACACATTCAGAAGTGCTGGCTGTGGCGGTCAAGGTGTAAATACAACAGACAGTGCAGTACGCCTCACTCACATACCAACAGGAATTGTTGTTACTTGTCAAGATGAGCGTAGCCAAATTAAGAACAGAGAAAAAGCTTTAAATATTTTAAAAGCAAAATTACACGATATGTATGAAGAAAAGGCTATTTCAGAACATCAACAAGAGAGAAAGATGCAAGTTGGAACTGGTGACCGAAGTGAGCGAATCAGAACTTACAACTTTCCACAAGGCAGAGTTACCGACCATAGAATTGGTCTTTCACAATATAACATTAATGAATTTATGCTTGGAGATATTGATAGTATGCTAGACGCTCTTCATTTAGAAGACCAAAAGCTAAAACTTGAAAATGCTAACAAATCAAATTAAATGCAAAATTTATACGAAATTAAAAGCTATTGTAAGAGAAAATAGTAAATAGTAAATAAAAAATATATTGAAATTAATTTAATAATTCATCTTTTTTCCTTTTATTTTTATAAATAAACAAGAAATAGAATATTAACTAAAACATAAAAAGTTGCCAAAAGGCAACTTTTTAAAATTTTAAAATAAAATATGACAAATTAGTTTAATTCAAACAAATTTTTAGATTTTTTTAATGAAGAATCTTTTTTTGTTTTTTTGCCATTTTCCAAATTTAAGTTAGGCAATTTGCTGTTAAAATCTTTTTCAATGTCTTTATCAAAATTAGATTTTTCAAACAAAATATCAAGAATCTTTACTACATTTTTTGCGCTTTCTCTATCAAGGAAATCCACTCTTTCTATAAGTTCATCAATTTGTTCTCGTGGAATACTGTAATATGTATACAATATATCATCAAGTGTAAAAATTTCATTTTTGTTTACACCAAAATATTCAAGAGTTTTGTCAAATTCACCAATCCGTAATAGAACCTCTAAATCATCTTCTTGCACATACCTACAACCAACTGAGAGAATATTAAAAAGTCTATCACTACAAAACATATGTGTGTATTGCAAGCCTAGGAAAAAATTTGATTGAATATCATATAATTTTAGTGCATCATCTTTTTCTTTATTATCTAAACCTTTCAATAGATTTAATCCATATTTTTGCATATTTTTTATTTTTAATTGCTCTAAATTTGTCGTAACTTCTACCATTTGTAATTCCTATTTTTTATTTTTATAAACATAAATTACTAGTTTCTGATTTCAAAATCTCATTTATAGGCTTAAGGTTTGAGAGTTTTCCACATTCATCTAATTGCGCAACTTTTGCATTGTTCTCAGTGGCTGGAACACAATCTCCACAATAGCATTTTACAATACCCTTGTAATCATTCAGAATCATTTCATTGCAAGCCAATTCGAAAGTATTTCGAGAAACCCCAACTCCCACACAAGTACTACAGAATTCCTCATAAGCCTTTTTCCTTGGTATAAAATCTCCAACATAAACTGTATCTAATAACTTTTTCTGCGTCTTATAATAAAATTTTTTATCTTTATCATCAAAATATTTTTTTATAGTCTCTTGATATACATTTATACTTACAACATTATCAGCATACGAATAATATTTATATGTTTTTGGGTCTTGTAGATATAAATCAACTTTTTTGTATCTATTTTTTTCAACTTTAGTACTCTTTTTTCTATCAAAAATGACTTCTGCCTTTAGATATACATCTTCATCAAAATACTCTGTCCAGTCAACTTTTGTCATAAAATCCTCTCCTTTGTAAGCTAAATAAATTATACCATAAAACTTTCGTTTTGTAAATACCCACACAAAATATCTATCAAATAAATAATACGCATAACGTTTTATTTATAAATTGCTTGTGTAGTTTTCAATTTGTAATTACTTGCGTTCGTAAAGCGAGTTGTAAT
>DLKQ01000007.1 GCA_002477805.1 Christensenella sp. UBA7584
TTGTATTACTCTTATGTTTGCCGGGCTTCGTATTGGTGAAGCCTTGGCACTTAAATGGAAAAACATTGACTTTGCAAATAAAACAATAAAAATTGAACGAGCAATCACTCAAACCTTAAAGTTTGATGAGCAAGGCAATGTTAAAGACCGCACAACTGTTATTGGTGACACAAAAACTGCTTGTAGTGTTAGAGATATACCTGTTACGGATATTGTCCTAGAAACCTTAAAACAATGGAAGGAAAAGCAAAGCAAAAGACAAGAAACAAATCCAAATGTAACAGAGATTTTAACTGCACCAACTTCATTTGTGTTTGCTAATGATAACGGAAGTTATAGGACTTATTATGGCACGAGAGTAATCTTTGATAGGTTTAAACGAAGAAACGGACTAAATAAATACCATATTCATTTTCACGGACTTCGTCATACTTTCTCAAATATGCTTTTTGAAATGAACGAAAATCCAAAAGTAATTCAACAACTTTTAGGACACCGTGATGTAAAAACGACAATCACTGTCTATAACTCGGTAAATAGCGAATATGTAAGAGAAGCAACCGATAGATTAAACACTAAAATTCAAGAGCACGAACAAGAGCGAGAAGTTGAACAAGAAATTGATGATGACTTATCTGATGAAGAAATAGAACGCCAAATTCGTGAACTTGAAAAATTGCAAGAACGCAAAAGCAGAAGGAAAGAAAAAGATTTTGAGATGTAAGTATTGTAAAAAATCATAAAAAATGATAAAATTTTTCTTGTTTAAGAGGTTTAAATGAGAAAAAGAAAAAAGAATGTGGTTTACAGTCTACTAAATGCTTCAAAATCAGCGATTTTTTCTGCTGTTGAAATTCATAATAAACCACAATTTTTATATAGATATCCAACGGTATCAATGTTAATTATAAACGCTTGGGAATTGCTGTTAAAGGCATATATATACAAATATATATCCAATTCAAAAATATACGAAAAAGATGATAAAAAACATACAATTAGATTTTCAAAAGCTTTAACACTTGTAAATGATGATATAAATACGAAAGAAGGACCAAAAACTTTTAACGCTACTTTTGCAAATCTTGATTTAATTGAACAATATAGAAACACAAATGTTCACTATTTCGAGGAAGAATTAAACCCCGCAATATATATGTTATTAAGCAGAAGTGTCATAAATTATAATAATTTTTTAGATAAATATTTTAATAAAGATATAACAAAAGAAAGTAGTTTGTTTATTTTACCAATAGGTTTTAATATCCCTTTTAATCCTGTTGATTTTTTAAATAAAAATTATGATAGCGTGAATAATGATTTTGTGTCTGCAATAATAAAATGTATTAAGGATTTGAATGATAACGATATTCAGGAACCGATAATAGTTGGATTTGATACATTACTTACTAGTGTAAAAAATATTTCCAATGCCGATATCATTGCTGCAATAAATCAACAAAACAAACAAGCCATACCAGTTTATAAAGCATATAGACTAACGGATGACCCTAATGCTCCAGCAATTAAATCAGTCGAGGAAATTTTACCAGATTTGGAATATAAAGAATATGTTAAAAAAATATTGGATAAAGATAATACAATAAAACAAAATCCAAAATTTCACGAAATAAATAAATTGATAAAAGAAGATAACACACTTTGCAAGATTAGGCACTTAAATCCAAATAATAAAAAAAGTGCGAAACAGTGCTTTTACTATGAAGCTGCCGTTGATAAATTTATTGAGTTATATCATCAACATTTTGACAGCAATTGACAGCAAATGTACCAGTTTTAGAGAGTTTTAGAAAGAAAAAGACCGATAGTTAATTTTATGGCTATCGGTCTTTTTTTAGGCACGCAAGAAGATTTTTAATCTTCTTTTGGGGCAAATTTTGACAGCAATTGCTTTCGTATTTGACAGCAAATGGTTTTTAGACTTAAAATTTTCGTTAAAAAATGAGAATAAAAAAATCGCCAAAACCTGAGGATTAGAAAGGGTTTTAGCGACTTTTAATGAGTGGAGCTACTGACGGGGCGACGCGTTAAGAAAAGTTGCCAGTGGCAAGTTTTTAGCCAAAGCCGGGAGCACTTTAGTGCGGTCTGGGCCCGACAGGGCGAGGACCTTGGTCCGATTCCCGAAAGAACAATAAAAAAGACAGGAATTTCCTGTCATAAATGGAGCTGGTGACGGGAATCGGACCCGTGACCCCCACCTTACCAAGGTGGTGCTCTACCGCTGAGCCACACCAGCAGATGCTGTTTTTTGATTGAATTTTGCGGTGAAATTTAGTGGTTAAAAAGTGCTGTTTTTGTTTTACCAAGGCAGTGCTCTACCGCTGAGCCACAGTAGCATATCTATAAAAATAGGCTAATTTATTAAGTTTTTAAGTCGGTAATTTTAGGCATTTCAAATCTTACCAAGGCAGTGCTCTACCGCTGAGCCACAGTAGCATATTTATAAAAATAGGCTAATTTATTAAGTTTTTAAGTCGGTAATTTTAGGCATTTCAAATCCTACTAAGCTGGTGCTTCATATCATAGCACTATATTACTCAATTGATTTGCAACTTATGTTAGTTGTTTAGCGCATCTTAAGCTTTTTAGTCAAAATAGTACGGATTAGATTGTATTTTGCCATAATTGTATGTGATATTGGTGCGTGGAGATATTAGCATACTGACTTTAAACAGCAGATTATATTCAAATTTTGTACACAAGCAAAGCGGGATTTTGCTGTGTACTTTTTTATTATAAATCATTTTGCGGAAAGTGTCAACAAAAAAAGCAAAATAGATTAAATTTGTATTGTATTTATATAAAAGGTACTTTTGAGTTTAATAAAAGTTTGTATTCCTATAGCATTTTATTAATTAAATCGGGGTTTTGCCAAAATTAAAAGTTTCATTTTTTGTTGACTTTTTTGATAATAAAATATAAAATATTTAAAGATATTAAAGGAGTTACTATGGAAGCTAAAGTGGTTAAAATTGTTAATGGGCGCAAACAATATGCTGTTAAACTAGATGATGTAAGTGAACTTAAAAATATTAATCTGAAATTTATAAAAGATATTGTCCAACTTGATATAAAACTAGATTATGGACGAACAAACTTATATAACCCGCAAAAAATTAATCAAGATTGTGTGGACACACTTTCATCGTTTACTAATTTAACCAGTTTAAGTATCATAAATCAATCGGGATTTACTAATTTAGATGTTTCTAAACTAAAAAAATTAAAATATTTGTATGTTATCGGAAATTGTGATTTAGAAACAATAAGTGGAATAAGCGGTGATAGTGATTTAATTGAACTGGAATGTTTTGATTGCCAAAATCTAAAATCTGTAAATCAATTTAAAGCACTATTAAGAGATAAAATTTCAACTATGACAGAAAAGGGGGTAAGTAAAATTGTTTTAGATGTAAATATGTATCCTGAATTTAAAAAGGAATTCGAAAATTTCTCAACCAACAAAATTTTCTGTGAAGCCTGTAGTCAAAAATTAAGATGGGGCGAAATGATAAGTGGGATATATAATAAAAGATATATTAATGAATATTCATATTGTGAGATGGAGCAAATATATCAAAAAGCTTTAGATTTAGTACCACAACTTAAAGATGATGATAATGTGTATACTGCATATAATGTTTTAGACTGGATACGAAAAAATCATTCTTATGATTATAAAGCATTGGTTTCAAAAAGTGAAAGTACAGAAAAGGGATCAACAGATAGATTTCACACAAGTGTTGTAAAAATAGCTGAAAAAGATATAAACCTTGCAAAAGGCTTAAAGATGGGTACAAATGGAATAAAAAACGCTTTTCTTTTAGGAAGTGCAGTTTGTGAAGGGTTTGCAAGAGAATTTATCTTTTTATGTAGGGTTTTGGGTATAGATGCGCAAATTCAGCACGTAAAAGACAAAAACCAAAAAATAAATGGAATAAATGACTATTATTCAGATCATTCAATTTCACGTCTAAAAGTGGGTGATGAATATTTTTATTGCGATCCAACATTTGAAATTGCTAATTATAAACAAAAGCAAAATGGTGCATACTTATATGGGGTTATGGATAGTTCTGAATTATCAAAAAATTATTATGTTTTTGGTGGGGAGGAATGTTTTAGGGAGGCAAACAGAAAGAATATTAAAAATTTAAGTAAAGCCGAGAAACAGGCAGGAAACCACAGTGGTGTAGAAAGTAATCTTGTTTTGTGAATTTAAAACAATGCAAAAATGGATAAAAGTTTTATATCTCTGTTAAATGTAAAGTAGCTTTTTAATAAAACAGTTTTTTATAATTCTAAAACAATAAAAAGAAACACTCGTGTTTCTTTTTATTGTTAAAGTATAGCTTGTTGTTCTTCCTTTTTACGTTCTTTTCTTTTTATATAATATTCGTGTTGCTTTGCTGAACGTTCTTCTTTAAACTTTGCTATTTCTTCTTCAGTCATTTGACTAAATTTTTCTTGTTCTCTTGCTTTTTTTGATTGATATTCTCGTTTGCGTCTTTCGTGTTCTTTTGCTTTTGCTTTTTCTTGTTCTTCTTCACTTAGTTGCTTAAATGCTTCTTTTTTTCCTTGATAAGCTTCTTTAATTTTTTCCCTATGCCTTTCATATTCCGCCTTGCTCTTTTCTCTCTTTAATCTAATATATTCTTCTAGTTCTTCCTGAGTCATTTTGCTTATTTTTTGCTCTTCTTTTTCCTTTTCTCGTTGATAACGCTCTTTGCGTTTTTCTTTTGTTTCTTTCTTTTTGTTATATTGGTTTTGTGTAGTTGTACTATTGTTTTTAATTAATTTTTCCGTTCGTTTATGTTCTGGTAACTTGTTATTGTTGGGTTTTGTTTGTTTTTGACTATTGTTTTCAGGTGTAGAATTTTTTTTATAGTCATTGTTTTGTTGTTCTTTTTGCTTTTTTTCTAAATACTCTTTTATTTCAATAAAAGTACCAACTTGGTTAATCCATTCTATAATTTCTTTATACTCATTTTCTTGACTAATCTTTTTTGCCTCTTCAGGGTTGTATATGTGGTTAAAAGCTTTATTTGTATCTGAGGATAAGATAAGAAAAAGACTTTCATCATCTACAGAATACAGATTACTGCTGTATACAATATTTTTTGTCTCATTAGTTTTTATCTCTCTTTTTAAATAATTAACAAGTGGCTTAAAGTTTACCCTTTTAAGGGCTTTTTCTAACTCTGGAGTTGCGAAAAAAATTGTACGGGTTAACCCACAACTTTTTTCTTCAAATGTGTTAACAGTAATGATCTCATTTATTTCTTTCTCTAAACTTCTGGCAAAATTTTTGTATTTTCTAACAAGCTCTAAATGTTTTGCGGTTGAATCCACAATGCAAACAGGTTTAAAATTTTTGGCGGATTTCTTTTCTATTTCTTGCTTTTCGTTTTCTGTATACCAATGCTCCCAACTTTTTAATTCGTCTAATTTTTTAAATGTTAATTCATCTAATATTTTGTTATTATTTTTTACCATTTTTTCTCCTATAAATATGATATCAAAAAAGAGAGAAAAAGTCAATAGGGAGGTGTGTTTTATTAATGTGAAGTAAAAGAAATTTATTGTAAAAATAAGTATTGACATTTTGACCTTTTCGGAATATAATAATATCGCAAATTAAGAAAGGCGGTAAAATTATGGAAAAACAAAAAACATTATTTGACATTGCACACGAAAATACTCTTGCTCTTATGGAAGAATTTATGGTTGCAAAAAGGAATATGACAAACAGTCTAAACTTTATTGTTGAGCGTGGACTTGAAGGTGCAAAAATGGAATACGAAGTGAGTAAAATCGAAGGCGTGCCATACGAAAAACTTTCCGGACTCGCAAAGCAGGTTGCAAATAATCCAGAACTTGAAGTTACTAAAAAGTTTGTAATTAGAGACATTGTAGAAAAAGCTACTTGTGATGAGTACGAAGGTTCAATTTCAGACACTGGGATTTTTGAAGGTGCTAAACCACAAGAAGATGAAAAGGATATAGACCTCGAGTTTGTTTCTACTGAAGAAAAAACAAGCAAGCCAGCAAAAACAAGAAGAAAATGGAAAGCTATCCAAAGAGTAAAAACAGATGAATGTGAACTTAAAATTGAAGTTGCTTCTCTTTCAAAAAGAGACCAAAAAGCTTTGGAAAGATAAATCATTCTATAGGTAAAAATATATACTAATGTCATTCAAACTATATATCAAGCTTGATGTCAACAAAATGGAAGTGTGTAAACACAGCTTAGGTGTTACTTTAAATGTATTAATTATATATTGGATTTAATAGTTTTTAAGGAGAAATTTTGATTTCTTCTTTTTTTGTACTATAAAACCACCAAATTTGAAAAGAAGCCTTGCAAGATTTTTCTTAAATTGGTGGATTTTTTTATTTTATTATAGCCACAAGATAATCTAGTGACTTTGTTCGGTTTTACAATATGTGGTTTTAATTTTATTTTTTATGGTATATTTTTTAACAAACTAAAATTC
>DLKQ01000005.1 GCA_002477805.1 Christensenella sp. UBA7584
TCTCAATTTAATATTCCCAAAAACCTAAATGAAATTTCAGAAAAGATATTTGAAATACATAAAAAAAGAGTTGGAAACAATAACTCTCTAAACTCTCTAAAAAGTAATTTACAAAAAACTAACACTTCCATTTCAAATATTATGTCTGCTATTGAAAAAGGAATACTTACCGACACCACCAAACAACGACTTGAAGAACTAGAACACCAAAAGAAAGACTTGCAAGAAAAACTAATAATAGAACAATCTAAACAACAGTTTGAACTCACAAAAGAAGATATAGAAAACTACTTTAAGTTTACTATGAAACAATGTCCAGATAGAGCAATAGAACTGTTTATTCAAAAAGTAAATGTCTATGAGAACAAAATAGAAATATCTCTAAACTATTCACTAAACACAAACATCTCTAAAACCGAAACCACATCTAAAAAACTCTTTACTGAAACCTTTACATCTACTCGTAAATTCAAAGGCGGAACAACTAAAACAACAAACAAAGCATACGAAGTTTACTTAGTAATCTAAAGACAAAAAATTATTCAACAAAAAAATATCTAATCCAGCAAATATATATTCCCACAAAACACACATAGAAAAAGAGCATACTCTAGGAAAACTCCTAAAATATGCTCTTTATTTCTTAGAAATTACTGCTAGTTTCAAACAGCATTGACTAATGTCTTCCTGTTTTTTTATAAACTTATTTTTTATGTGTTATGGATTAAAGCAAGTGTATGCTTTTTAACATAGTATTTCTTGTATTCACTCTTTTTAACAAATCCAATACAAGAATCTAACAATTCCAAAGTTGAAACCTTGCAAAATGCTGACACAATATTAACTTCAGTTTACTATTGTAATTTTTTTCGAACTTTTTTCATATTATGAAATAGTTTAGTAAAGGAGGAAAAAATGGAATTAATTAGCGTCCCAATCATAATGGCTATCGTCTACGGAATTATAGAAGCAATAAAACTTCCATTCAAGCACAACGAAAAATTTGCATCATTTATCCCGCTGATTGCCGGTCTTATTGGAATTATTCTTGGAATTACCGCATATTATACTGTTCCCGAAATTATCACAACACACAATGTTATGTATGCTATTTTAATTGGTCTTTGTAGTGGACTTTCGGCAACAGGTTGTAACCAAGTTGTAAAACAAATGACTAACTATGTTACAGATAAAAAAGAGCATCAAGTAGCTGAGCAAAACAAAACAGATGATAAAACTAATTAGAATCATCTAAATCAAGTTTTACAAACTAAAGCTTGGCACCCCCTTTCCCCACTCAAACCACAACCACCAATTTTGGTGGTTTTTTATTTACACAAAATTTTTTTGTTTATGCCCAATTTGTTTTAACCAGCCTTTTTTAGTTGTGTTTTTTTAAAGTATATGCTATTATAAAATTGTATAAAAAAGGAAAAAATCACAAAAGGGAAAATTTATGAAAATAACTTTGGTTGCTGATGTTTACGGTGAAGTAAACAACGGAACATCTATAACAGCAAGAAGACTTATGGAAAATTTAAAAAAGCGTGGACACGAAGTAAAAATTATTTCCGCTTACCCAGAAAGCGACATTGTTTTACCTAAAAGAAAGTTTATTGCCTTCAATAATTATATTGAAAAAACAAACGGTGTTTCGTTTGCTGATATTGATGAAGAAAAACTTAGACAAGGAATCTCAGACAGTGATGTTGTGCATTTTTTACTTCCTTTTAAAGTATGTCGAAAGGGACTTGAAATAGCAAGGGAACTTCATATTCCATTTACAACAGCATTTCATTGTCAACCAGAAAACATAACGAGTCACATCGGTCTGAAAAATTGGAGCCTGCCAAACAAGTTTATTTACAAAAAGTTTTTAAGGTCTTTCTATAAAAATGCTGAGTTTATTCATTGCCCAAGTAAACTAATTGCAGATGAGTTAGACAAAAATGGCTATAAAGCAAAAAAATATGTAATTTCTAATGGCGTAATCCCAAAATTCACTCCAATGGAAATAAAAAAACCAAAAGAACTAGAGGATAAAATTTGCATATTGTTTATTGGTAGATATTCAAAAGAAAAAAGGCACGACCTTTTGATTAAAGCGGTCAACAACAGCAAATATAGAGACAAAATTCAGCTCTTTTTTGCAGGAAATGGACCACTAAAAAAGAAAATTGAAAAACTCGGTAACACCTTACCTAACAAGCCAATTCTAAAATTTTTCCAAACCGAAGAATTACACAAAATCATCAACTACGCTGACCTTTATGTTCACCCAAGTGATATTGAAATAGAAGCTATCTCTTGTATAGAAGCATTTACTTGCGGGAAAGTTCCAATAATTTCAAACAGCAAGCGTTCTGCAACCAAGCAATTTGCCCTTTCTGAAAACAATCTTTTTGAAGCTGGAAATCCAAAAAGTTTAGCCGAAAAAATTGACTATTGGATAGAGCACCCTCAAGAAGTTGAAGAATATAGCAAAAAATATGTTGAATATTCAAAAGAATTTTCCATTGAAAACAGTATAGACAAAATGGAGCAAATGTTTTATGATGCAGTGGAGTTTTATAAAGAATATTATGCAAAACTTCCTAAAGTTAAACTAAGACCCGAAATAAAATATCCAGAAAATCCTGAAGAACATATTTTTACAACCAAAAAAAATAAAAAACACAAAGTCGTTGATGAAAATTGGAAATACAAGCGTAAAAATCCATTTTACATTATCGGTGCTGGATTTTTAAGATTACTTGCACTAATTTTCTTACCAATTTGGATGAAATGTTCCACACATTATAAAATTCGTGGAAAAGAAAATTTGAAAGGTTTAAAGAAAAAAGGCGTTGTGATAGTTTCAAATCACGTTCACCCAACTGACTCTCCACTTATTGCAACTAGAGTTTTTGGAGCAGGCAGAAAAGTAAGAATTATTACCCTCTCAGGCAATATGGATATTCCTGTAGCAAGCGACCTAATGGTTGCACTTGGTGCGATTCCAATCGCAGACACAATTAGAGGTGTTAAAAACTTTACCACAACTATAAACGAACTTTTACAAAAAGGCAAACCTGTTCTATTTTTTCCAGAAGCAGCACTATGGCCTTACTACCGTGGTCTAAGACCTTTCCATAAAGGTGCATTCACTTTTGCAGTAAAAAATAAAGCTATTATCCTTCCTATTTTAACGACATTTACAACCAAGAAAAACGGTAAACAAAAAATGGTATTAACAATTTGCCAACCAATAATGCCACAGGATAAATCAGCAGAAGAGTTAAGGGAATACACCGAAGATTACTGCAAAAATTATCTTGAAGATTTTTATAAAAAATATAGATAAACTAAAAGATGTGAAACCATTTCACAACTCACATTCCGCTTCAATTTTTAACACCTCCTGTAGTCAACATACCATAGGAGGTGGTTTTATGATTATTCAAAAATATCAAACTTGTAGAAAAATTTCTCAACATAAAAAGATAAAAAATAGGAAAAACATAGAATTTTTCATAATTTTTCTATTTTGAGTACCTCTTACGAAGTTTACTTCATAAAGCCTATATTTATTTAAAGCCAAATAAGCAAAATGGCGCCCATTACAACCAAGTAAGGTACAAACCACCAAAAATTAATTTTTCTAACAAGTTTTTGCATTACTTTTATACCCAAAATGGCTGTCAAAAAAGCTACCAAAAAACTAGTCGCTATCGCAAACCAGTTTGTTGAAACAAGCGAAAAATCTATCTTGGAAAATACAAGTTCGTAGCACAAACTAGCAATTATAATTGGAATACTCATTAAAAAACTAAAATCTAATGCACTCTTTTTTTCTGCCCCTGCCATTAATCCAAAGGAAAAAGTTGTTCCACTTCTACTTATTCCCGGAAACACAGCAAACGCTTGTGCTACGCCCATTGTTAAAGCTAATTTTAGGTCTAGCGGTCTTTCTGGTAGTCTTGCGTATGCAAGTTGTCCAACGCTCAAAAGCACAGCAGAAACGAAAAAACCAATAGCAACAAAAGATGAAGCAGAAAGCATATCTTCAATTAGTGAGCCAAAAACAAGCACAAAAACTACCGCGGGTATAGTTGCTATAACAAGGTACAAATTCATTTTACAAAATGGATTTTTTATCATTTGCCAAAGCGTTTTTCGATAATACCATAGGACAGCAAGAAGAGTTGCAAAATGCAAAAGCACGTTTAAAAAAAGTGCATCAACTTCTACCCCAAATATTCTTTCTGCAATGAGTAAATGCCCACTACTTGAAACAGGTAAAAATTCTGTTATGCCCTGAATAGCACCAAGCAAAATCGCAAGCCAAAAAGACATAAAAAACTCCTTTTATTAAAACATATGTTTTTAAAAAGAAGTTTATGAAAAAACTACCTAGACAAAATCATTTCATCTTGAGAAAAGGTCACACTTAATCCAAATGTATTACAAAAATTATTTAATTCTTCAAGCGCAAATTTTATCACCGAGTTGAGATTTTCTTGAACAACATCAGCTTTTTTATTTTCATCTCCAAGTAAAAGTTCCAATAAAAGCTCATTACTTTGTTTAGATAGTTTGTTGACAACAAGTGTCGAATATACAGACTCTTGCCACGAGTTAAATGAAAAACTAGCTGAATAAGTTAAATACAAATTCTTAGGTAGCATTTTTAAAATCTCAGCAGATTTACTTTCCTCAAGATTTTCATCGAATAAACTACCAACTTTCAGCTTTGCAATAACACCAAAACTTGTCTTTTCCTCATCTGTGTGAATTGTAAACACCTCTAAAATACTCAGGAGGTTTTCTCCGTCTTCATATAAATCATTAATCCAGCCAGAGCTTAGAGCCATTTGAAGAAAGCAAGCAATATTTTTGTTATTCAAACTGACACTATCTCTTTTAAATATAACATTATCAGCACTCAGATTTTTAGCAACAAAATTTCCGTTTTCATCAAACAAACTTGTACCATTTTTCGTTTGAACAAAACTTTCCACCAATTCTCTAAAGTTTTGTTTGTCCACTTCTGAAATAGGTGAAGAAGTCATCATCTCATCAGTGCACGTTTTGTCTAATTCATCTAAAAGCTGGGAATATTTTTTTAATTCGTCCCAACCACTAGACATCTGCTCAATAAAAGCAATAACACCAAACACACAAATAAAAATTACAAGCAAAACCCTTGGAAGCGCTTTTTTAAAACAACCACCCCTCTTTGATTTGTATTTAACTTTTCCTTTTTTATCAAACATTAACTACCTACAATATACAAAATAAATCACAACACCCAAAAGAGCAATCGGAATAGCAAGCTTTAAAAGTAGCGAAATTAGTTTAAAACCACACATAATCTTTCCCTTTTGTTAGTATTATAATAAAAATTCACATATTTTTGCAAATGATTTTGCTAAATTATTGCAAACTTTTAAATTTTGTGCTAAACTTAAAATTAGCCACATAGTTATGGAGAGGTGTCAGAGTGGTCGAATGTGCTTGTCTCGAAAACAAGTGTTCCAAAAGAACCGAGGGTTCAAATCCCTCCCTCTTCGCCAATACTTATAATATAAGATGTAATTGCTTTGCCTTTATCACATAATCCGAACATTTACTTTACATTTTATTGTTTAGATTTTAGTTTAAATTATAAAATTTTCTTCGGTGTTAATTAGTAAAAAACAAGGCTACAACCTTGTTTTTTCTATTTTACTATATTTTACAATCAATCTATTTGAAAATATTCGAAATTTCACCACCATAAACTTACTTCAGCTTGCCAACCAAATAAACTGAATCTTGTTAAAAAGCAATATACATTCTATAAATTTAAAATGAAAGTTAGTCTTACATTTTAGATACACAAATTAAAAAGCTAGAGTCTATTAGAAAAAGTGATAATAAGATTAACTAATCAAAAGATAGATTCTATTCTATGAATTTTTTATAGAAAAACTTCTACTTTCTATCTTTTATATTGTCCATCGCAACAACCATTGCAACTAGAAAAGCTGGGTCTTCATTATCAGCAACATCTATTTCAAAATTATCAACAAGTGAAATCATTTTTGAATTAATTGAGCCAATTTGTTTGCCATTTTTTATTATCCTGCAACCAGTTAAAAGCCAGCCTTCAACCGAAATTTCATCGCCATATCCAAGTACATCAAAGCCAACTTTCAGTCCTCTGTTTTTTATTCGTGCAATTTTTTGCTTGTGCGAATCCAAAACAAACGCAGACTTTGTCCACCATTTGAAAAATTTGTTTTTTACAATATACAAAAGCTGTCCGTTTGTATCATAAATTTTTTTCTTGCGTCTTATACTAAAAAGTTTTCCTTTAACTTTATAAAGGTCATTTCCATTTTCATCTTTAACGGTAGAACTACCCCCAAGAGAAATTAATTTGTTTTTTATATACAATTTCATAATTTAGCTCCTAAAAGATTTTTAAACAAGCAAGTGTAATTATAACTCCTAAAAGTAAAATCCAACTAATTACATACGAAAATTTAAGCCATTTTTTTCTTTTGCTTGCCTTTGTATCAAAAGTGCACTCGTTGGCAACTTCCTCTAATTTTTCTCCTTCCAAAACTTCTATTACTTTTGACCTGTCTTTCATTTGACATAATTTTAAAGTAACATTGTTTTCATCATTTGGCAAAAAGACTTTTGCTTCATAATTTATTAAAAAGCATAATTTTTCCATTCGAGGATTAAAAATTCCAAAGCAAGAAATTATAAAAAGGCACATTTGAACAAGCCACCAACACGGCCCATTAACTTCAAGTACATTTGTAATTTTCAAATTTACCGCTTCGCTATCTGTTTGATGTTTTATAATAATTGCTTCGTGTTTATTTTGTTTAAAACTAATCTCTTTCCCATCAATTTCAACAATTGGCCTCACACCAATTCCGCCCTGAATTTTTAGATTTAATAGTTTCATCTAACACCTCCAAGGCAAATTCCGATAATTCCCAAAATTACTGTTAGTCCCAAAAGAACACTTGATGTAACAATTCTCGATTTTGAAACCTTGTTTTTTTGCAGGCAAATCAAAACTAGCGAAATTATTCCTAGCCCCAAACTCACATAGAAAAAGTATGGAAAAATTGCAACAACTTTCTCAGCAAAGGTCATCAAATACGAACCGCCACCAAACCAATCTTGAAGAAAGCTTGGGTGTGCCACAAAAATCAATCCAACCGTAAAAACAATTATAGCAAACACAAGCAAAAAAGAGAACGCATACGCAACAATACTAAGATAAGAACCAATTAGTGCAAGAAACATAAAGCAAACACTAAAAATCTGATAATTAAACATTATTTTGGTTAAATGTTCATAATACACGTTTGAATATGTGTTCATTGCACCCTCCAATATTTTCATTATATAAAATAATAAAATTTTATGCAACTATTTTGATAAAAAAACTAAATTAGCATTTTCACAGCAAAAAATATTAGTGTAGAAAATTTAATTATAACTATTAAAATTGAAAATATTTATTTGTTTTATCAAATCCAAACTAAAAAAAGAAAAAAATGATAAAAATTTTTTTAAATTTCATACTAAATTTAACAAAGATATGTTATACTTAAAAATAAGGAGGAATTTTTTATGACAAAAATTTTATTTAAACAAATAGCACTTTCATTTCTTTGCCTTGCTGTGATGGTTATTTCGTGCCTTGCGTTCGTTGGTTGTGGACAAAGTTATATTTCACCTTGGGGCAAAACATTTGTTGCAAGCGGGTATAATTCAGTACTAGATGACCTCATTTTTCCAGTAGATGGAAAAGATTACACCGTTAGACAGCTTGTTAAAACAAAAAAATACTATGACAAAATTGATTGGGAGCAAACTATTGGTTCTATACCATCAAACGCTGATGATGCTTTAACAAAAATTGAAGAAAAGGCAAAATCTATGCTTGACCTTGAAAAACTTCAGTCGATTAGCTTTACCTTTAGTGATGAAGCAAGCAAAAAGATAACATTTGATGGAAATGAATACGACCTCACACTAACCGAAGTTGAAGGACAGGTAGTTGAGTATTCATTCAAACTTGGTGATAATGAAAATGCAGAAAAAATTTCAATCCATTACTCAGCTTACGACAAGCTAAGTTACCAAACAACTGGTACAACATATCCACAATCATCATTATGCGTTAATATTAAATTTAATAGCAACATAAGCTTATCATCTAGTGAAGCTAATGAATTATCTCTTTCAATAACTTATTCTTATAAAGTTAAATAAAAAGGAAATAAATTATGAACAATTTTTTTAAACAAATTAAAGCTTTTTCACTTTTAGAAGCTTTGGTTGCAATAGTTTTTGGAATACTTTTTATTGCTTGTCCAGGCTTTACTAAACTAACAATAATTTATCTTTTTGCATCATTACTTTTAGTTGTTGGGATTGTACAGTTCATAAACTACTTTTGTTATGGAATAGAACCTTTTGGTTTTGTAAAGGGAGTTTGCAACATTGCCCTTGGCATTATATTTTTCACCATAGCAGAAAAACTAAGTGATGCCAATATTTTTGGAGCGGTATTTGGAATTATGTTTGTTGTAAAAGGCTTGTTTTCTATGGAATGGTCTTTCACAGCAAAAAGGCTTGGAGCAAAGTATTGGTGGCTAGACACAATTTTTTCAATACTAGTATTTGCTCTTGGAATTGTCGTTTTATGCAATCCAGCGACCGAGACAATAATTTTTGCCATTCTTGGCATAACACTAATTATTGAAGCAATTATGCAAATTGTAGATACACTTGTAGTTTCAGCAAAATTAAAAAAAGCTAGAAAAACACTGAAAAGTATCTTTTATGACGAAACAAATAATGATGAAAATATTTAAAGCTGGTGCTTTTCCAGCTTTTTATTTTGGAGAACTTATATGAAAATTTATTTTAAAAAACTAAGTTACAGTGCAATAATTCCTAAAAAAATGCACCCGCTTGATGCTGGAATGGATATTTTCGCAAACGAAGATGTAATTATTAAAACAAAAAGTTGGGGTCTAGTTAAAACTGGCATCGCTATGGAACTTCCTGATGGCTTTGAAGCACAAGTTCGTTCACGAAGTGGCCTTGCTGTAAAAAATGGTGTGTTTGTATTAAATTCCCCCGGAACTATTGACGCTGGATTCCGCGGAGAAATTGGTGTAATCCTTTGCAACCTTGGTGAAAGTGATTTTAAAGTTGTAAAAGGAAGTAGAATTGCCCAACTAGTTGTCTCAAAACTCACCGAATTTGAATACAATGAAAAGGATACACTTTCAAATTCTGACCGAGGTGAAAAAGGATTTGGTAGTAGTGGAATTTAAAATATTTTCAAAACAAAAATTAAAAAATAGGAAAATATTTGTACAACAATTGCCTCGAAACAATAAATAAACAACACATCAAATTTTATGATGTGTTTTTTGTTAGTTTAAACTGTATTAATGTTTTATTATTTTTATTTATTACTTAGTTTTTTCATTATTGTAACACAACTTCACTTTGCTATGGAGATTTTGTCATAGACTTCTTTATAATTTGTAAAAATTATTTGGTACAAATGTCAATTTATAAAGTTTAATTTACTAACAAATTTTTACAATACTCACCTACTACTTCTTATTACACCACAAGCAATACGCTTGCCCGAATTTCCTGATGGCTGAGTTGTAAAATCATCTGGCATATCGTGAATAATCACGCTTTTTCCAATAATTTCACTAACATTAAAACGGTCTGTCAAAACAGCACTTAGTGCATAGCCGTCATTAGAAAAAATCGGTGGCAAATCACCTGCGTGGTTTGGGTGAACTGTATTTTGTGGATTAAAATGATTTTTTGCACTACTAAAATCGCCATTACATTCACCTATTTCGTGAATATGAAATGCAAAAATATTTGTTTTTGTTGCAGGCAAGCCATTTATTTCACTGAGAACTACAACACCATATGGAGTTTGATAAAATTTTACTTCCCCAACAATTTCACCACCCCTAACATTAGCTACAGCAGTTGGTGCCTTGAGAAGATATTTTAAAATTTGATTAACGTTTTTTTGCGGTTTTGAAAAATTAAAAAGCATATTTTTTCTCCTTTAAAAAACATATATGCAAAAAATTTGTCTTGTGTTACATACTTGAAACCAATTTGCATATTTAAAACGAGCTATAATTTTCATATTATAAATGTTTTTAAATTTTAAAATGAACATAGTTAATATTACTGCTATATGTTTTTACTTTGTGATACTCATAGTTCCAAGTACTAAGCAAAACTAAAATTGTTTTCCGATTAGTTTTTCATTTTATATTTGTTAAACTCAAAACAAATATCTCATAAAAGAGAAAATTAAATCTACTCATCGGTAAACCCAAACAAAACAACCAGAGGTGGTTTTATACTACAAAAAAGAAAGCACATAAAATGCTTTCTTGTAATTTTATTTTTCGTTTTGAGTAAATTCATTGTTACTACATCGTGGACAAGGAGGCAATTTATCGCCACTTCCAATATCAACCCTTTCTCCGCAGTTTGTGCAGTAATATGCACCTTCTTCTGGCTTTTCACCTGTTTTGTAAATTTTTTCTTCCATAAAATCCTCCTTAAATTTACAAAACTAGTTTGTGCTATTTTTATAGTCTTATTCATCTAACTAATGCTTTTTCCGCTTTTTCTTTTTTCATATTTTTAATTCTTGAATCCAAATAGTATATACCATCAACATATGCATCTGAAAAGCTTCTCCAATAATTTTTAACTTTTACTTCTGGACTCTTTTTTTCACAATCTTGAAGAATCTTCTTATACTCATTGCTATGTTGAAATGCCTTAATTTGTTTGTAAAATGCTCCAATTTTTGTATTAGGGTTTGCAAGCATTTCTATCTGCCTATCGCTAAAACACATTCTTTGATTTGCCAAAAGGTAATAATGATAATTAATTTTATCCTCAATTGTGTTATTAAATCTAGCACACATTCCATTGTCGTACATTGGAGCAAGTCTAAGTTTTCCGTCTTTGATTAGAACACTAATATTAGTGTCGTTACGGTCATACTGCCCAGTTATTGCATCGACAAGTGCCATTTGCATAAGTTTAAACTCAATATCATCAACAATTTTTAAATGATTTTGCTCCGCATAATCCTCAATAATTTTTTTATATTCTTCAATATCTATAAGATTTTTGTAAAAAAGTGAATTAGAAATTTCCCTTGATACTTTTCCTAAAATAAAAGCTTTAGATGATGAAGAAATTTCAATAAACTTTGAACAATCAACTAAATGCCTCCTTATATCAGAAATAAGATATAATTTATCCAAAAAAGAAAGTTCGCCAAAAATTTTTTGACTTTTTATAGGAAAAGCCCAAAACAATGCTTTGTTTATCTCCTTTTCATATGGTAAAAATTTTTTTATCACACATTGGTTTGCAAGTTGATTTAGACTCAATACCTCTTCTTCATCGCTTGCAAAATTTTTTATTAGGACGCCAAAGTGAGTACGACCAAAATTGTTGTTTGTAGCATATTCACATTCTACACAAGGTACATCAAGCGCTTTACATATATCTGCGACAATAATTTCGCCAACCAAAACCCCCTCATCGCCCTCATAAGGAGAATATTTAAAAAATTTTCTCTCCCCACCTATATTCACCCACTTGGAATTATTATAGTGACGACCTCTTCTTTTTGGAAAATTAAATGTATAAAATTTTTTATTACCTGTATTTTCCATTATTTTTCCTTCAATTTTATCTAAAAACATTATAACATTTTTTCTTAAAAAGGTCAATAAATTTGCTTTATTTTTATAGAAATAAATGATATACTAAATATTATAAAGGAACAAACAATGCCTGTATTAAAAATGTATCATATTAATGCAAATTTTATCAAAACATAAATTATATATTGTCTTTCCTTAATATAAGCTCACATTTTTATTCAACAAAACTTTTTTGTATAAAGAAAAATATATTTCTGTGATTATAAGGCTTACATACCATATTAACTAACAAATAAAAAGAGAGGAAAATTATGAATAAATTTTTTTGCAGAATTTATCAAAAAATTATGAAATTTGCGATGCACTTTTTACCTTGGCGAGAACCAATCTTGCTTGAAGGGGAAAATTCTGTTTGCGAAATTCCAGAAATTTTTAGGTCAAAAGGGATAGACTCTGTTTTACTCGTTTCAGATAAAGGTATAACTTCTAAAGGTCTTCACGAGTCAACGCTAAAAGCTTTTAAACAAACTGGAATAAAGTGCACAGTTTATGATGAAACAATACCAAATCCAACGATAGACAATATTGAAGAAGGTCTCAACCTTTATCACAAAAATAATTGCAAAGGAATAGTTGCTATTGGTGGAGGCTCACCTATGGATTGTGCAAAAGGTATAGGTGCAAGAGTAGGAAACCCTAACAAAACAATTGCCGAGATGCGTGGAATACTAAAAGTAAGACGCAAAATGCCAACTTTTGTTGCAGTTCCAACGACAGCAGGCACAGGTAGCGAAACAACACTTGCAGCAGTAATAACAGATAGCACAACGCACGAAAAATACGCACTAAACGACCCTGATTTAATTCCAAATTATGCAATTTTAGACCCTACACTTACTTTATCTCTTCCACCATTTTATACTGCAACTACAGGTTTAGATGCACTCACACACGCAATTGAAGCGTATATCGGTAATAGCAATACAAAGAAAACAAAAAAATGTGCTGAAGAAGCAACAAAGCTTATATTTGAAAATTTAATAAAAGCCTATGAAAATGGTAGCGACATTGTTGCAAGAGAAAATATGCAACGAGCATCATTTCTAGCTGGGGTAGCATTCACTCGAGCTTATGTCGGAAATGTTCACGCAATAGCACATACTTTGGGTGGAGAATACCAAACACCTCACGGACTTGCAAATGCTATTATTCTCCCCTATGTTCTTGAATATTACGGCTCTTCTATCTACAAAAAAATATTTAAACTATGTGAAAAATGCGGATTTTTCCCTGAAACAAAATCGCCAAAAGAGAAAACAGAAAAATTCATTGAATCAATTAAAAAGCTAAACAGTCACTTTGAACTCGGAAACAAAATTCAAAGTCTAAAAAAAGAGGATATTCCAAAACTAGTAAAAAGAGCAATGAAAGAAGCAAATCCTTTATATCCAGTTCCAAAGATTTTTGATTTTAAATATTTTGAAAATATTTATGAAAAACTTTTAGCATAAAATTGTAATTTAAAACTATATAATTCAACTTTACAAAGAATACCTATCAGGTATTCTTTTATTTAAAAGTATTCACTTGTTATTTTAAACTAAAATATATAAAGATTATATAAAGATATACAAGCAAAATGTCATATGATAAAAAAACCAACTAATTAGACCAAGTAAAAAATATTACAAAAAATTATGATTTAATTTTTTTGAGTAAAAAGTTAAAAAATAGGAAAACTAAGTTCCTATTTTTCCATTATTTTAAATTAAAATAGTTTAATTACTAGTTTTGTTTTTTGTTTTTCTACTTTTTTTCTTTTGCATTTGTACAGCGTGCATTTCTACAAATTTTCTTGCTTCTTCAGACAGATTTTCATACTTTAACACTTCATTTTTATCTGGCAATGTTTTTGCTAAATAAAATTTCATTGAGGCAATTGTGACTACACTAATTACACCTAAAATTAGTAGAAGTATGCTTACTATGCCAATATAAAAGAAAAAGCAAATAACAAACAAAACAAAAAATACAGCATATAATATAGCCATAGAAATTAGGCTCACTTTGGACTCCAAAAACAAAATTGGATTTTTGCTAATTTTTAAAATTTGAACACCTGAAATTGTGGCAATAATCCCGAAACTTACAAAGACTGCGCCGATACAAATTGCATAAATAACTGAAAACGCACCACTTCCTTCATTAATTCCAAAAACTTTTGAAAATGTATTTATGAGTGTATCATTTTCACAAACATAGCCTAAAAGAAGTCCAAAATATAAAAGCGAAAACAATATAAATGCTACTCCTATAGACAGCTCAACAATGCCTGAAATTTTCATAATTCTACGTTTCTTTTCTTCAATCCCAAAACTTTCAAAATTCACAGTTAGCATACAAACACCTCTTTTTATATAATACATTTTTTAATAGACAAAAGCAAGCATATTTGATATAATTTAACAAGTTTTATAAAATTTTTAGGAAGGTATAAAATGACAGTAAGTTTAGGTTTTGCCATTACTATGGCTGTGGTATTTATGTTTTTAGTTCCCACAGTTTTGATGCTTTTCCTTAGTCACACAAAATGGTTCAAGTGGTTAACTCTATGCCTTGGTCTTGCATACTTTTGTGTCTTAATAATTGGAGTTTTTGGAAAGGTTGATATTGCAGACACGGTTAGCGTTAGTTTTGAAAATAATGGAATGTGGTTTAGTGCTTTTAACTTTATACTTTTTAACTCCAGCATTTCAAATTTTTTAATAAACATCTTTATGTTTTTTCCATTAGCGGTTATTATTTTTGCATTTTTTAAAAAACACCTCTTTTTAAAAACAGTCATCTTAGCATTTTGCCTATCTATTTTTATTGAGACAATGCAGTTTGTTTTACCAATTTCAAGAACAGTAGAACTTACCGATATAATTTTTAACACTTTAAGTGGAATAATTAGTTTCTTGTATTTCTACCAATTAAAAATTTTAAATAGAAAAATATTTACTACTAATTCTTCTTGTGAATCAAAATAGAATGCGTTTTACTATCATACTCAGCATAAATTATTTTTTTAAGTTCACTTTTTTCTGTAATACCCAAGTTATGATATAGCCACTTTACATCTTTGTCTATTTCAGCAAGAGTGGAATAAGAAATATTTCCATCAACAACCAAGACAGAAGGAAGTTTTGCCTCTTCAAATTCATCTGTCACATCACTTATTAACACAGACCTCTTTGCTCCATTTGGTAAAACGCTTAGCTTTCCACTATTTTCAAACACAGCATATGCAACATCTTTCAAATTAAAATATCCCTTTTCTCTACACAGAGAACAAAGTTCGTTTACATCAAGTTTACTCTTTTTCAAGTTTCTATAATTTATTTTCCCTTCATAAATCACCATAATTGGTTTGCCTTTTAAAAAATTTTTGAGCCTAAAACCTTTTCTACCCAAAAAAGTAATAAGCACATCAAACAAAAAGAATGTTGTCATCGCAATTAAATAATGATAAAATGGCGTTTCGTTAAGGTCCGTTGCCATTTCGGCAGCAATTGAGCCAATAGAAATCCCAATAACATAATCAATAAATTCAAGCTGTGCAATTTGTTTTTTCCCTAAAATTTTTGAAATAATAAACAAATAAACAACCGAAATGATTGAAAAAATTACTATTTTTAAAATCTCTTCCATATCTTAAGTGTTGCCGAAAATAAATTTTTTAATATTTTTTTAGGAATTAGTCGAAAAATATTGACAATTCTAAAATAATAATGTAAAATACTATTAACATCTTTTTTGGCGGCGTAGCTTAGTTGGTTATAGCGACCGGTTCATACCCGGTAGGTCGAAGGTTCGAATCCCTCCGCCGCTACCAAGATTGGGCAGAACATCTGCCAAAAATATGGCCCCATGGTCAAGCGGTTAAGACATCACCCTTTCACGGTGGTAACGCGGGTTCGATTCCCGCTGGGGTCACCACATAAATCCTAAGTCATACTAGACTTAGGATTTATTATTTTATTAAACAAAATGTTACAACTTAAAGAGCCACCAGTATATATCTTTTGCTAAGTAACTTAATTTTTTCGAAAACTAGTTAATGCAATCACTGGAAGCAATATCAACTTAACGTCATAATTTGCATTAATGCAATCTTTTACACTTTGTACATACTTTTAAATTTACCTTACTATTCTAAATCCCATTTTAAAAGAAAAAAGATGTATAACTTTACAACAAAAAAGCAAAACTACACGAAATTAAAATTTTGACATATTTTTTTGTTTTTTCCTTGACATTTTATCTTGTTTATGTTAAAATTTTTTAGTATCATTAATATGCGAGAGTAACTCAATGGTAGAGTTCCAGCCTTCCAAGCTGGCTACGGGGGTTCGATTCCCCTCTCTCGCTCCACTATATGATACATATAGAAAATCTCCCAGATATGCGCCTGTAGCTCAACTGGATAGAGCAACGCCCTTCTAAGGCGTAGGTCGGGGGTTCGAGTCCCTCCAGGCGCACCAGTTGGGGCAAAAGCGTCCCTTTTATGGTGGATATAGCTTAGTTGGTAGAGCGCCAGGTTGTGGCCCTGGAGGTCGTGGGTTCGAGTCCCACTATTCACCCCATTAACATTTTTGTGGGGTTTGTGTAGGCTCGCTTAGGGGTGTCGCCAAGCGGTAAGGCACTTGACTCTGACTCAAGCATTCGTGGGTTCAAATCCTACCACCCCTGCCAAAATTGACCGAAACGTCTAAAAACTAATTTTTAGCAAAAAGCACATTGTAAGTTTAGCGTAATTTTGCTAAATTTATTTTTAGGGGTGTAGCCAAGCGGTAAGGCACTAGACTTTGACTCTAGCACTCGTTGGTTCAAATCCAGCCACCCCTGCCATTATTTAGTTTTGTAGCTAAATTTTCAAAAACACTTGACTAAATTCAAAACTCGTGGTAGACTTTAATGAATTACAATTTAATATGACCCATTAGCTCAGTAGGTAGAGCACTTGACTTTTAATCAAGTTGTCCCGCGTTCGATCCGCGGATGGGTCACCAAAAGAAGAGAGCATTTATGTTCTCTTTTGTTTTAGAAAAGGAAGTATTAATGAATAAAGTTTTAAAAATTGAAGGTCTTGATTGTGGACATTGTGCAAAAGTGTTAGAAGATGAACTAAAAAAACTTGATTGTGCCAAAAATATTCAGGTTAATTTTATAAAATCTACAATTTCGTTTGAAAGTGACAATCCAGAAGAAGCCACTGACAAAATAATTCATCTTACAAAAATGGTTGAACCTGATGCCAAAATTATTGACGAACGAGTTTTAACAAAAAAGAAATTTAACCCAAAACTTTTTATTAATTTTGTAGTTCTTATCTTAGGTGCAGGAATTGGCCTTTGTGGTATCTATCTTTTTGAAGAAAGTATTCCTTGGCTATTTTGGCTTTTGTATGTTGCAGGCGCTTTAGTTATTGGTTGGAAAACATACTTTAAAGCACTCAAGCTTTTAATGAAAGGGGTTATAAATGAGAACTTTCTAATCACACTCTCCATTATTGGAGCAACTGTGGTAGGCGAATATATGGAAGGAATTATGGTTGTAACCCTTTACTCTATCGGTAAAATTTTAGAAAGTTTGGCAGTAAACAAATCACGAAAGTCTATCAAACAACTCACCTCACTAAAATCTGACTATGCTATTGTAGTTAAAGGTGAAAACGAAGAAAAGGTAGACCCAAAATCAGTAAAGATTGGCTCAATAATTTTAGTTCGACCAGGTGAAAGAGTGCCAATTGACGGAAAAATTGTTTCTGGAAAAGCAACTCTTGACACTCAAAGCCTAACAGGTGAAAGCGTTCCTGTTTCTGCAAAAGAAGGTAATACAATTCTTTCAGGTTCTATGGTACTTGATGGAGTATTAAAAATAAAAACAACTAGCGAATATCCAAACAGCACCATTAGTAGAATTATGAACTTCATTGAAAACGCTGCTGAAAAGAAATCAAAAACTGAAACTTTTATTTCAAAATTTACAAAATGGTACACATTGGTCGTTCTTACTTTATCTCTTTCTGTTTGGGGAATTGGCTGGCTTGCAACAGGTAATTTTAACGAATGGCTTTACAAAGGACTGATTTTTCTTGTTATTTCTTGCCCTTGCGCTTTTGCAATTTCTGTTCCCCTATCATACTTTTCGGGGATTGGAAACGCCTCATCAAAAGGAATTTTGATAAAAGGAAGCAACTATCTTGATGCTTGCACAAAATTGAATGTAGTTGCATTTGATAAAACTGGGACACTAACAACAGGGCAATTTAAGATTGAAAAAGTTATAGTTTTCGAAAAAAGTTGTAAAGAAGACGATATTATTCATATTGCCAGCATTGGAGAACAACATTCTCTCCACCCATTGGCAAAATCTATAGTGCTTGCAGACAAGCTTCCTATGGAAAAAGCTGAAAACATCACTGAAAAAGCTGGCGAAGGTGTATACTTCACATACAAACAAAATAAATATTTCGTTGGTAGAAAAAGCGAGAAATTAGATAGTACAATCGTAGAATTGTTTAAACAGGACACCAAACTTGGCGAAATTCATCTCACAGATAGTATAAAAGAAAGTTCATATAAAGTATGTCACGAATTAGCTTCATTAAACGTCAAAACTGTTTTACTTTCTGGAGACAACAAAAAGACTGTTGGTAAAGTTGCAAAAGAAATAGGCATAAAAGAGTACTATGGAAGGCTTCTTCCAGAAGATAAATATGAATGGATTGTTAATGAAAAGAAAAGCAAAAAGTCTGTAGTTGGTTATGTGGGTGATGGTATTAATGATGCTCCATCTCTAATGGCCGCAGACGTTGGAATTTCAATGGGAATAAACGCAAGCAGTGCAAGTATTGAAGCAAGTGATGTTGTACTTGTTGACGACAACCCTCAAAAAGTTGAAACAGCAATAAAAATTTCAAAATTTACTCGAAAAATAGTTTGGCAAAACATTATTTTTGCAATGATAATGAAAATCACATTCCTAGCCTTAGGAGAAATTGGTGTTACAGGCATCATTGGTGCAGTTATAGCAGATGTGGGTGTAACCTTGCTTGCAATTCTAAATAGTATGAGGGCATTAAGGTATACTCCAAAAGAATTGCAAAAACACCAACACAATCATTCTCCAGATAAACGCTTGAAAAATAAAACAAAAGTTGCAAAATGTGGAAAAGTGGACAACTTAAGTGGAAAAACACTAAAAATCGCAAATAAAACATTCCATTCTAACAAAAAATAATTTTTTGTAAAAATTTGTTTAAAATCTATTTGACTGAACCACTAGGTAAAAACCTTGTGGTTTTTATATTTGTAAAACTTATATAAATCACAAATAATACTTTCATTAGATATAAAAAATACAAAACTATTTTTCTGTTTAAATCTTTTATCTATTTACAGCCCATAATTCTCAATTTTAGCGATATAGTAACAAAATCAGATAGCATTGTATACGTTTTTATGCAACTAACCTACACTATTTCGCTATTAAGCCAGAAAATATAATTACTTATTAATTTATAAAAAACAAAAATAAAATTTATTCCAATTTTTCCAACAAACAAATGTTACTTTTTCAATTTATCTAAAAACTCAGTATTCCTGCAAAATTTATGCACTATAACATATTTTTTTGCATATTTAACATCATTTTTTACAAATACACCAAACTTTACAATATCGTAAATTAGTATTGCTATTTTACGAATTTTATGTTATACTAAATATATATATTATGGCATTGTGCCATTTTTTATTTAAGAGGAAATATATGAAATTTGAAGATTTGAATTTATCAAGCGACATAATAAAGATACTGGCACGCAAGAATTTTATTAAACCAACCGAAATTCAAGAGAAATCAATTCCTATTATTATGAATGGAAAAGATGTGATTGGACTTTCTCAAAC
>DLKQ01000023.1 GCA_002477805.1 Christensenella sp. UBA7584
TTTTCTTGCTCCACTTCCATTTTTTTACTTTCTCCTCATTTTTATCAATTATTATTATATTGTTAGTATATCTAATTTTTCAAAAAAACACAAATGTTTAAAGCTACTTTTTCAAAAAATTTAGAATTTATATTTGGGTAATACAAAAAGCATAATAAGTTAATTTTAAATTTTTCGTTCTAAAAAAATAATGATGCAAAAAATTCTGATAAAATCTTACTTGATAGTCATCTTCATCAAACCACATTACATAATCTTTTACTCCCTTTACTAAAGCAAAAATTTTAGATTTCGCTAAACAAGTATATCTTTTACCCATAAAACGCAAAAACAAAAAAAGAGAAACAAAAAATTTCTCCCTAATCTCATTTAATTCCAGATTTTTTACTGAGTTGAAATAGTGTTTGAAACATTTGAGTTTAAAGTCATCAAATCAAGTACTCTTTCAATGTTATCATCAGTTGAAACTTGTGAAACTGAAATCTCGAAGGCTGTTTTTGTTTCAACTGTTGTCTCATCAATTCGCTTTTGATATTCTCTACTTTGAATTCTCCCTGTGATAAAAACTTTTTCGCCAACAGCAAGTTCACTCACATATCTAGCATTTCGCCCCCAAGCAATGCAAGGTAAATAGTCTGACTTGTTATATGCTCTATTTACAGCAAGCAGAACATCACAAATTTCTCGTTTAAATGGAGTTGTACGATAAACTGGGTCTTTACACACATATCCAGAAAGCTCAATAATGTTAGTGCTATAACTAGGATTCTCTTTACATAATTCACGTACAAAAACAGTAAGCATAAGTTTACTATGACCATCTATAAGTTTGTTATAAGAGCGGAACTGACCTTTTAATGCAATCGTTCGACCAAGAGTTAAATTATTGTCTTTAAATAGTCTTTCTGAAATAGTTATTGGAATAACATCACCTTGCCCCGAAAGTCTCCTCACATCTAAATTAATTTCGTAAAAGCGTTCTCCGTATATTTCGTGACTAAATTGTGGCTCACTTGCAACAATTCCGCACAAATAAACCTTGTTGTTACTTAAATCAAAATTCATAATTATCCTCCAATGTTTTTTAAAGTTTTTTCTGAACTCCAGCTCTATCGATAATATAATTATCATCATAAACCAAATCACCAACACTGCAAACTGTATATCCTTGCATTAAAAGTTTTTCAAGCACAAGTGGCAAAGCATCAAGAATATGTTTTGAATTATTGTGGCAAAGAATAATCGAACCATTTTTAACTCTTGTGGTTATTCTATTGCAAATTTCACCAGCACTAATACCTTTCCAATCAAGCGAATCAACGTCCCATTGTATTGTTTTAAGTCCAAGTTCTTCAGCAGTATCTAAAAGAGTATTATTATAACTCCCAAAAGGTGCTCTAAACAATTTTGGAGAAATGCCAGTAGTATTTTCAATTATTTCTATTGAAGTACTTAGTTCTAGTTTCATTTGCTCAGCCGACAATTTTACCATATCAGGGTGAGTGTTACTGTGTGTGCCGATTTCAAATCCATTTTCTACCACCTTTTTAGCTTCTTCAGGATAATCTTCTACCCAAAACCCAACGAGAAAGAATGTTGCACCACATTTGTATTCTTTTAAATTTTCAATAATGCCCAAAGTTTTATCCGCACCCCACGCAGCATCAAAAGAAATTGCCACTTTTTTCTCTTCAGTTTGTACATTGTAGATTGGAACTTTTCTCAGATTATCACCAAAGAATACCGAAGATGCAGAATTAGCCCCAAAAGGAACACACAACAGAGTTGTGACAACAATTAACAAAAGAGCCATAAGCAAAGTATGTTTTTTTAATATCAAGAATTTCATTTACATACACCTTTATTTTAATTTTTTTTAGTAAATAAATCTATGCGATTTATGACATAACTCTATAATAATTTGTAAAAAAATGAGAGTTTTTGTCGAACGACTTGTAGGTTCTCTAAAATATATGCAAAACAAGAAAAAAAAAGAAGTCTTTTAAAAACTTCTTTTCTAAAATTTAATTTGATAAATATACTGATTTAAGTTCTCCATCTAATTTAAGTTTCTTCCCTTTTGTTGTCCTTGACTCAATTTCAATATCTTCACTATTTTTCATCATTAAAACAGAACTTTCGAATACCACTTCAACTGGAAGAGTACACCTTGCTGAGAACAAAACAAAATCTCCAGTACCAAGATTTACGAGTCTAACTCCTTTTCTATAACGCGGAAGCTTGTCTATTTGCGAAATCAGTACTCGTTTCACAAGTGCATTTTTGGTTACAACAATTAATTCACCATCATCACTACAAATTGTTGCAAACACAACTTTGTCGCCGTCATTGAGGTTAATTCCACGAACACCACCACTTATACGCCCTTGAAGAGGTACATCATCTTTTTTCGCGTAAAGCACTTGTCCATCTTTTGTTGCAAAAATCATATCAGTGTTTGGTTCATCGAATACCACATTTACAACTTGGTCTTCTTCTTTTATTTTCACCGCTTGAAAGTATGACTTTTGAACATCATATTCCCTATATTCACTCTTTTTAACAAATCCAGAGTCAGTAAAAAATAGAATTTCCTGTTTTTCAAAATTTGCATCATACATTGCAATTATTTTTTCATCAAGTGCAAAATCAACGAACATTTCCCTTGGGCTTGCACCCTTGTCTTTAAATTTCGTGATTGGAATATCCTTTACTCTACAACGGACACAATACCCTTTATTGGTAAATAATAACAAAGTTTTGTCCGTAGAACAAGGAACAACAACAGTGTGAACCTGAGATAATTTACAACCATCTTTAAACACCTTATTCGCTGTTTCGTATACCTTTTTCTCAACAGCCTTGATATTCCCCTGTGCAGTAAGACACACATAAACTTCTTTAGTTTCCTCCAAGCAAACCACTTCTGTATCATCAACTTCATCTTGTCCAATAATTGTAGTCCTCCTTGGAGTCGCATATTTTTTCTTTATCTCTAAAAGTTCTGTTTTTACAATGTCAAGTTGCATTTTTTCAGAATTGACAACCCTTGTTAAATAATCAACTTTCACTTTTAATTCGCCAATTTCTGTTTCAATCTTTCCAACTTCAAGATTTGTAAGTCTTGCAAGTCTCATATCGAGAATTGCTTGAGCCTGTATTTCCGAAAGTAAAAATGTTGATTTAAGTTTCATTTTTGCATCAACAGGAGACGTTGATGTCTTGATAATCCTAATTACCTCATCAATATTTTGTATAGCAATCAAAAGACCTTCTAAAATGTGAAGTCTATCTTTTGCTGCCTGAAGTTCAAATTTGCTTCGCCTTAAAATTACATCTTTTTGATAAGCAACATAATACGAAATTATTTCTTTAAGCCCCATAGTGCGTGGTTTGGCATCAGCAATAGCAACCATATTTATCGCAAAACTATATTCAAGGTCAGTAGATTTGAGCAAAACTTTCATAATAGCTTCTGGATTTCCATCTTTTTTTACTGTAATAACAGCACGGATACCCTGTCTATCACTTTCATCTCTTATATCTGAAATATCACTTAAAACACCTTTCTTTTCATCTCTTAAAGAAGCTATTTCTTGAAGCAATTTTGCCTTGTTTACTTGATACGGAAATTCGGTAATAACAATACTTTTTTTATCACCTTTTGCTTCTTCAATATGGTATTTTGCCCTGATTGTAATTTTCCCTTTTCCAGTTGTATAAGCCCTTTCAAGCTCGGTTAAAATCATATTACCACCAGTAGGAAAATCAGGTGCTTTTATATAGTGCATAAGGCTTGAAAGACTTATATTTGGATTGTCGATATAGGTAGCAACACCATCAATAACCTCTCCCAAATTATGTGGTGGAATATTTGTAGCAAGTCCAACTGCAATTCCTGAAGCACCATTAACCAAAAGATTTGGAAAACGCCCAGGAAGCATTTCTGGTTCTTTTAAGGTATCATCAAAGTTAAGCCCCCATCTAACAGTATCTTTGTCTAAGTCTCGAAGAAGTTCCATTGCAAGAGGTGCAAGCTTTGCTTCAGTATAACGCATTGCAGCAGCAGAATCGCCATCATTACTTCCAAAGTTTCCGTGACCCTGAATCAAAGTCTCGCTCATATTATGTGGTTGAGCCATTCTGACCATTGCATCATAGACCGAACTATCTCCGTGCGGGTGATATTTACCCAAGCAGTCTCCAACAATTCTCGCAGACTTCCGATATGGTTTGTCTGGTTCAAGCCCCAGCTCCATCATTGAGTAAAGTATTCTTCGCTGAACAGGTTTGAGACCATCTTCAACACGCGGTAATGCTCTATCCAAAATTACATATTCACTATATGGCATCATACTGTCGTGTAGTACTTCATCAATTGAACCAGTGATAATCTTTCCAGTATTTGAAACATTATTCTCTACAATTTGGTTTTCATCTTCGTTTTGTTCCAAAATTCAACCCCCTAATTACCTTTTTTCTCAACAAAATCATCTGTTTTGTTGAAATTTGCGTGACTACTTATATAACTTTTTCTTGCCTCAATATCATCGCCCATCCAAGTCGTTATCATAAGTTCAGCATTGGCAGCATCTTCAACGGTAACTTGTAGCAATGTTCTTGCGCTTGGATTCATTGTTGTATCCCAAAGTTGTTCAGGATTCATTTCACCTAAACCTTTGTATCTTTGAATAGAATATCCCTTTCCAAACCTCTCCAAAACTTCAGGAAGCTCAGCATCGCTATATACATATTCAATTTTACCTTTTTTCTCCACTTTGTAAAGTGGTGGAAGCCCTATATAGAGATGACCATTAGTCACAAGTTCTTTCATATATCTAAAGAAAAATGTCATAAGAATTGCCCTAATGTGAGCACCATCTTGGTCAGCATCGGAAAGAATAATCACCTTGTGATACTTTAAACTTGAAAGGTCAAAATCTTCACCAATCCCAGTACCTAGTGCACTAATTATTGTTCTTATTTCTTCATTTGCCAGAACCTGAGCCAATCTTTTTTTCTCTGCATTAAGAGGTTTTCCTCTAAGTGGCAAAATAGCTTGAAAGCTTCTATCCCTAGCTTGCTTTGCGCTACCCCCCGCACTGTCACCCTCAACAATAAATAATTCATTTAATTCAGGTTTTCGCCCACTAGCACTAGCTAGCTTTCCTATTAAATTACTATTTTCAATACTATTTTTTTGTCTTGTAATTTCTTTAGCTCTTCGAGCAGCCTCTCTAACTTTTGCTGCCTGCTTTCCTTTTTTAACAGCAAGTTCAAGTACCATTTTGTTTTCGTTTTTCTCGAACAGAGCCACAAGTTGGTTGTATATGATATTTTCAACTTCTGTTTTAATTTCGGGATTGCCAAGTTTCGTTTTAGTTTGACCCTCAAATTGAACATTTCTCATCTTAATTGCAAGTGCTATTGTCATTCCCTCTCTATAATCTTCTCCTAAAGGGTTTTCGTCTTTATCCTTTAATAGGTTAAGTCTTCTTGCAACATCATTAAAAGCTCGTGTAATCGCACTTTTGAGTCCAGTTTCGTGTGTTCCACCTTCACTAGTCGGAATATTGTTTACATAACTAAAAATGTTTTCTGTATAACCTGAAGTGTATTGAAAAGCACATTCAACCTCTACAATGTCACTTTTACCACAAACATAAATTGGGCTTGGGTGCTCACCCTTTCCACCAGTAATATAAGTCACAAAATCCTTAAGACCACCATTATACTTAAATACCTGCTTGTGAGGATTTCCACTTTTGCTTCTTTCATCAATTAAAACAATCTCTACACCTTTATTCAAAAATGAAAGTTCCCTAAGCCTTTTACTCACCACATCATAACTAAATGTAATATCTTCAAAAACTCTATCATCAGGAAAAAATCTTACAGTAGTTCCAAACTTATCCGTTTCACCAACTTCATGCAATTTTTCAACAACAGCACCACTGTGAATTTTTCCACCTTTAGTAATACTTTCAAAACGCATTTTGTACTTCTTGCCTTCTCGGCAAACAATCACATCAAGCCATCTTGAAAGTGCATTGGTTACAGATGCACCAACTCCATGCAAACCTCCAGAATATCCGTAGTTGTTGTTGTTAAATTTTCCACCAGCGTGAAGTTGAGTAAAAACAACTTCAACTCCAGATACACCCATCTGAGGGTGCTTGTCCACTGGAATACCTCTACCATTATCCTCTACCTGTGCACTTCCATCATTAAAAAGTGTAACAATTATAGTATTACCAAATCCGTTGGAAATTTCATCAATAGAGTTATCTACAATTTCCCATAATAAATGATGAAGTCCTTTCGTACCTGTGGTTCCAATATACATCCCAGGGCGCATACGAACAGCGTCTAAACCTTCAAGAACAACTATATCTTTTGAATCATAATGCTTACTCAATCTTGACCTCCGCAATCTATATTTTTACATTGTAACATATTTTGCAACTAAAACACAAAGAAAAAACAAGATATTTTTAAAAAAGTTTTAAATATTTTCTAAAAAATATACATAAATTACCCCTAAAGGAGTATTTATGAAAACAATTATACTAACAGGTGGTGGCACAGCAGGACACGTTTATGGAAACATTGCTTTGCTACCAAAATTAAAAACAGCCTTTGATAAAATTATTTATATAGGGAGCGAAAACGGAATTGAAAAAGAGCTTTTGGCCAGTTATCCCGAAGTTGAATATATTCCAATAAAAACAGTAAAGCTTGTTCGTAAATTCACCCTAAAAAATTTAGCAATCCCATTTGTTCTTTTAAAAAGTGTTTCCAATTGTAAAAAAATTATCGCAGAGAAAAAACCAGATGTTATTTTTAGTAAAGGCGGATATGTTAGTATTCCAGTAGTGTTTGCAGGAAGCAAACTAAAAGTTCCCATTGTATCACACGAAAGCGACCTAAGCCTTGGGCTTGCAAACAAACTTACAAAAAATAAAGTAAAATGTATATGCACAACATTTCCTCAAACAGCTCAACAACTAAAAAATGGTCTTTGGGTTGGCCCACCAATTCGCGAGTCCATTAAAAGTTCTAATTCAAACGCAAAAAAACAGTTTAATATCCCATCAAACACTCCAGTGCTACTTGTAATGGGTGGAAGTCAAGGTTCTAACATAATTAATAATGCAGTGTGGGAAAATCTTGAATTTTTATGTTCAAATTGTTTTGTAATACACATCACAGGTCGTGACAAAGCAAAAAAAATTGTTCACAAAAATTATGCTCAACTTGAATATAGCCATAATATTGGAGGGCTTTTGTCTATTACTGATTATGCCATAACTCGTGGTGGTTCAAATGCTATTTGGGAACTTTTGCAAATGAAAATTCCAATGATAATCATTCCACTATCCAAGAAAATATCACGAGGAGACCAAGTACAAAACGCAAAATATTTTGAAAAAGAAGGGTTTTCAATAACACTTTTTGAAGAAGAGCTTACAAGCATTTCCTTTAAACAAAAAGTGAAAGAATTAATTGTCAAGAAGGATATTATTAAACAAAAAATGAATCAAATGCCTATTAGAGATGGTCTTGAAATAATTTTTAAAACAATAAAAAAGTATGCAAATATTGAATAAAATTAGAACATATGTTTGACTTTTTGCTTATACCGTGTTATAATTCTTTGTAAAGATAAAGAGGAAAAAATGAACATATCAGTTTTTATTGGCATATTAGTCAATCTTTTGCAAAAAGAAAAAATAACTGCGAAATACATTTCTGCTAAATATGAAATAAGTATTCGCACAGTTTATCGTTATATCGACATACTTTGTGCAAGCGGTGTACCAATTATAACTCAATCTGGTCGAAATGGAGGAATTTCATTAGATAAGAATTTTGCTATCAATTCATTATATTTTTCACTTGATGAAATCAACAGACTTATACTCTTATGCCAGAAAGATTCTTCGTTAACAAACTTAAAAGACAAACTATCTTATTTAAAAAAGAGTTTTTCTAACTAGCTTAAATAGTTATATACACTTAAAAGAGACATTTATAAAAATCATCGGGTGTACCTATGATTTTTTATTTACAAATATAGTATTATCAAACAAAACTGTTTTTTAATCTTTAAGTTTTTTAATTTTGTGGTTTCGTTGATTACTTATCCCACCCTGTCATCTTTATTTCTTGTTATTTAACTATGAATTATGCGTAAAATATTTTTGTGCGGGAATTTGTAATAAAATTTATGAAAGAGCAAAACAAAAAGTTACCCGACTATTTAAGTTAACAAAAAACATACTAGATATTTAGCGTCTAATATGTTTTTTAAATATTTTTACTTTTTAATTTTTTTACTTTTAACACTGTCAAAATTTACTAAAGCTTCTGAACGATAGAGATAAGTCAAATTGTTTTGTTTTTCTCTTCTCTTTTCACTAAAAGCAATTAATTTGTCAATCAATTTTTCAAAAGATAAATCTTTCCACAAATAATTTGCCATAGAGCCTGGTATACTATTTATTTCATTGAGCCAAACTTTTCCTGTTTTATTCTCAACAAAAAAATCCATTCTTACAACCCCCATACACTCGCAGACTTTGAAAGCAGTTTTTGCCATATTTTGTATTTTTGATTTTATTTCACTTTCAAGCTTTACATCAACAATTCTTTCTGTATAATTACTATCAATATACTTTTTGTTGAAGTCCAAAATCTTACTTTTCGCATTTATTTCTTCACAAGCAGACAGTTCAACTTCATTTTCAATACCCATACAAGCGATATTGACTTCTTGAAAATCTTCCAATGCCTGCTCTACAATTATTTTATAGTCAAAAGACTTCGCAACACAAATTGCTTGTTCAATCTCTTTTACATTAGAGCAACTAGCTACCCCTATACTACTACCAGCTCTTGCTGGTTTAATCACAACTTTGTTATTGAATTTCTCCTTTATTTCTTTTAATATAGCTTTTGGATTAAGTTCCCACTCACTCGTATAAAAAGAAATAAAATCAGGAGTATTAATATCCGCATATTTTAATACACTTTTACACAAAACCTTATCCATAGTTAACGAACTCCCCATAACACCTGCACTTGTGTATGGTATTTCACAAAGCTCAAAAAGTCCTTGTATTGTTCCATCTTCACCATTTACTCCGTGAAGAGCTAAAATAACATTACTAATACACACTTTTTTTGTTTTTACAAGTTTTGAAATAAAAAGCTTTTTACAATGTGGTACAAAATAACATTTATTGAGCCCAGAAGTGTCAAAATTGGAATAAGTCTTTATGTTGAAAAGTTTTTGCCCTGTCCACCATTCACCATTTCGAGCAATGTAGATTGGAAAAACACAATAATCCTTTTTTAAATGTGACAAAATCTGCAAACCAGTAATGATTGAAATATCGTGTTCGACAGACTTCCCACCAAAAATAACAACTACATTTTTCATAAACATCTCCTTGTAAAGAGATATATGAAATTTGAGTATGTTTTGTTAAATTAGGTGTAATTGTCAGGCAAATCATTTTCCCAAAGAATTATGTCACCTTTTTGCATAATTTCTTTTAAGATATTTTGACTAGCTAAAACTGTATCAGCCTCATAGATTTTGGTTTTATCAAATTTTGAATCAATGAGCCCCTGTTTTAAAGATAGCAAGTTAGTTTGATTGATAATAACAACAATATCTGCAACTTTTGAAATTTTTTCAGCAAATTCATAGTTTGCAAGTCTTTCCATATCACCTAATTCAACAAGCCCAGGTGTTATTACAATTTTTCTACGATTTTTAAACATACTTAAAACTTCTAACGCACTTTTACTTCCCTCAATACTTGCATTATAAGTATCATCTAAAATTAACACATCATTAGGTGCACTAATGAGTTGTAGTCTATGCTCCGTTGGTTTGATTTTTTCTATTCCAGACATAATTTGCTGATCTGAAAGCCCCAATTTTAATGCAACAGGAACACATAACAATATGTTAGTTATATTATGAAGACCTAACAACTTCGTTTCACATTTAAAACTTTTTTCTCCCAAATTGAGAGTGAATTTTGTACCATTTTCATTTATTTTAATATCCGAAGCCCAAACATCTGCTTTTTTCTTTACAGAAATTTTAGCAACCTGACACTGACAATTTTCAGATATTTCTTTCACCGCACTACTATCAAAATTGAAAACACAAAAATCATCTGATTTAAGAAAATTTGGGAGTTCTGCCTTTGTTCTCTTCACATTTTCAAACGAACCGAATGTTGCCATATGTTGCTCACCAATTGAAGTTACAATTCCGATTGTAGGCTCAACAATCTGACATAACTCTTTTATATCCCCCTGCTGTCTGGCGCCCATTTCAGCAATAAGTATTTGATTGACAGGCATAAGATTTTCTAAAACAGTTTTCGTTATTCCCATAGGAGTATTGTAATTGAGTGGAGTAGCACACACACTATATTTTTCACTCAAAATTGTATTTAAAGCGTTTTTTACACTTGTTTTTCCAAAACTGCCAGTAATTCCGATTTTAATAAGATGAGGATAATCTTTGAGCTTTTTCTTTGCTTTCTTTACATATCCCCTATTAATTGATTTTTCTATTGGCTTCATCATAAAATGAACAAGCGGAACAGTTAACGGTATAAAAAGTGGAGCCAGGGCAACAGCACCAAACCTAAAAATATCAATGAACATACTTGAAAGTAAAATCAAAGCAAAAGATATTATGAGATTAATAAAAAATAACAAAGCCATACTTCTTTTCATTCGAGAAGTCATTTTTAGTGGAGTTTTTTTAGGTGTATCATAAATAACTTTTATAAATATTGAAGAAAACAAAAAATAAAAAATAAGCCCAAAGTAAGAAAAATATTCGCTATATGGATATCCAAACACTCTAAATATTACATTAGTTGCAATAATACCAGCACAACTAAGTAGAACCAGCATAAAAATTCTTACAACATACTTTGCCCTAGTGTTTTGAAGCCAATCAAAATAACCTCTTATGTGATATCCACTAAGCTGAATAATCTGCATAAATTTATAACCTTCAAGACAAAGTATTACAGCGTTTACAACAGATAGAAAAATTCCTATAAAAAAATGAAAATTGGTAAAATCAAAAAAATCTATCATAAATTCCTCCAAAAATCAAAACACAATTTATTAAATTTTTGAAAACAGTCTATATGTGAAAAATGCCCACCATTTAATATTATTAATTTACTACCCTTTATTAGTTTATTTATTTTTTTACCCATACATAATGGTGTATCTTTATCTTTTTTACCCCAAAATATCAAAGTTGGAACTTTAATTTTTTCAAAAACACTTTCTAAATTTTCATTAACAACCTTTACCATAATCTGTCTCATATATATATTAGTATTTTTGTAATCACTAGAACCAAATTTGTCGAGCACTTTTTCGTTTCTTTTACCACATTCAACTAGTTTTTTTAATTTTTTATATCTTTTAATGCGATACTTTAAAAATAACGATTGTTTTTTCACAATTCCTGCACTATCTACTAGAATCAAACTTGTAAATAAACCGGGATATTTTGAACACAAAATTGATGCGATTTTACCACCAAAAGAATGTCCAACAATACAAATATCTTCTAATTCTAACTTTCTTACTATCTCAAGAACAGCATCGGCATACTCTTCACTACCCCATACCTCTATGGGAGCTTCACTACTCCCAAATCCCCACAAATCAACGTTTATTATTCTATAATTAGCACTTGCCAACTTTGCAGTCCCCTGAAAATCAAGATGAGAACTTCCCCAACCGTGTATAAAAAGTAATGGTTTCCCACAACCTTCCTCCTCAAGATAAGTGAACAAATTTTTAACAATCATCAATAATCTCCGTCACAGAGTTTTTCGCATAATAACTCCGTCTTGCCCTTTGTGATAATAACCAGGTCTCTTCCCCACAATAGCAAAACCTTTTTTCTCGTAAAGTAAAATAGCTGGATAATTTTGCAGATTAACTTCTAGAACCATACTTTTTACATTGTCTTTTTTTGCAAATTCAAACAAATAATCAAACAGCTTTGATGCAATACCTTTATTTTTATATTTAGGTTTTACATTTACCCTCAAAATTTCAATCTCATCTATCATCTTCATAAAGGAAACAAAGCCTACTATTTCCTCTCCAATTTTTGCTATTATTGTTAAAAAATCCGGATTATTAAAACTTTCTTCTATAGATTTTTTAGACCAAGGCAAGTCATCGGTTGGTGCTTGACTTTCTATTTCAAAAATATCTTCTAAAAAAGATTTGTTAGCAAACTCAATACAAATATTTTGTTTATTGAAAGATACTTGCTCAGCTTGACTATTTCTTAAGTAAACAGGTACAAGTTCATCGTAATTAACAAATTTTTCTTGTACCACCTCTTGCTCTACTGCCAGCAGTAGTGCTTCTGCGGTTAAATTCGTTTTAAACTCTTCCAAAAAAAAACACTGATATTTTTTTTCATCATTGTCATAATATTTTATTTTAATGTCGCCATTAAACTTTTCTTTTGTTTGTTCAAACTGTTTAAAAGTGCAAATTCTTGGTGACGCCAACTCTTCCAATACATTTCCTGCTTTAAAAAGCTGATAATAAAGTAGCCCAGCTCCAGCATTAATTACAGCACAAATCTTTCCACTTTTAAAATCAAAATTATTATATGCAAGCACCTTAAAAGCGTTCACTTGAACACATTTTTTTCCAAGAGCAAATGCAAACATTTTTGCTACAGAAAGTCCAATTCTAATTCCCGTAAACGAACCCGGTCCAGTAACAACACCAAATATATCCATTTCATCAAGTTTTGTGTTATTTTTATTTAAAAATTGTTCTAAAAATGGAAAAAAAGTTTCGCTGTGCTTCGAAAATTCCAACTGAGCAAAAGATTTTTTGCCTTGAGTAGAAATAGCCAACTGTGTACCAACACCTGTTGTATTAAATGCTAAAATATTCATAGTCCCTCCACACAAAATTCCCTAGTATTTTCATCGATAATAGAAATTTGAATTTTTACACAATCCTTTGGCAAAATACCTTTAACTTTTTCAGGCCATTCTACAATTGATACTCCTTTGTCTGAATTTAAAATTTCATCAAAACCAACATCAATCGCCTCATCTTCGTTTTCAAGACGATACATATCAAAATGATTTATTTTGAATTTTCCTTGATACTCATTTAAAAGTGTAAAAGTGGGACTAGTCACCATAGTATTAACACCTAAAGCTTTTATCAAACTTTTTGAAAAGGTTGTTTTACCAGCACCTAAATCTCCAACTAACAAAACAACTTTGCCATCACAAAGTTGCTCAGCCACTTTTTTTGCTAATTCTTCAGTTTGTTGTAAACTCTTTGAAATTATTTTAACAGACATTAATTATTTTTAACCTTTTTATCTTCTTTTTTATCCTTTACTTTAACCTTTTCCTTGTTTTGCTTAGACTTTTCTTCTTTTTTAATCTTTGCCTTTTCTTCTAATTTTTCTTCCTTTTCAATTAATTTTTGAATATCTTGCAAGTTGTAGACATTTTTTCCATCATTCCATAATTTGTCAAGGTGATAAAAAGTTTTAACATCTGGCGTAAAAATATGAACTATTACGAAGTTATAATCAAGAACAATCCATTCTTGAGCACCATCACGCCTTAAATTTCTTATTCCAACTTTCACCAAATTCTCTTCCACAAAATCTGCAAGAGCTTTTACCAAAGTTGTATTTGAAGCTGTTGCCATCACGAAATAGTCTGCCACACTGCTTAGATGTGCGACATTATACACTTCAACATTCTCAGCTTTTTTATCATCTAAAATCTTTGCAATTGCAAACGCCAAATCCCTACTTTCATTTTTCTGTAAATCTTTCATAACACATCTAACCTCTCTTTCACAAATATTATATCAACACACACAAAAAAAGTCAAATTCTTGAAATGGATATTTTAAAAGTTTTTGTTTAATTACTCGCTAAGCGGAAATACTTTCAGTATGATTAAAATAAAAATCGGAAATGCAATAGACATAGTTTTAACAAGCTGTATATTTTTTGTTTTGTTTTTCGCTTGGATAAGATTTTACAGTAAAAATGTGTATTTATCTATTTTTTCATCTATTTTTATCACTTTTTTACTTGTTTTCTTTCTATTTTTTTACAAAAGGAAAAAAGACACAAAAAAAGAATTAACATTAAAACAAAAAAACCTAGCACTAGATACAGCATTGCAACTAAGATTTTCATCAGCTAAAAGTGTAAGAAGTTACTTCAAAAAATTGTTAGAAAATAAATTTAAAACAGAAGAAAAAAAAGATGGGCTCTTAATAACCAAAAACAACAAACTAAACTTTTTTGTCCCTTGCTTTTCAGAAGAAATCTTTAAATCTGATGACCTTGCAAGATTATATAGTAAAGCAAAAGAATATAATGCTGACGAAATCACGATTAGCGCTGTAACTTTTGATGACAACTGCAAAAATCTTTCCAAAGCAATCACAAACATAAAAATCACCCTTCTTGACGCTTTTGAAACCTATACACAACTAATAGAGCCTTCAAATGAACTTCCTGAAAAAGTTGTCAATACCCAAAAAGCAAAGCTTACTTTTAGACAATTACTATCCTACGCACTAAGCAAAGAGCGAACAAAAAGTTATTTTATGCTTGGAATTGTGCTTATTATCTCAAGCTTTTTTGTACTCTTTAAAATTTATTATCTTATTTTTGGTAGTATTCTGATGTTAATGGCAGTTTTAACAAGAGTTTTGCCACATAAACAAAAAAATGCTATTTCTAGCATTCACTTATAATTATTCCTCGTAAACAAATTCGACATCTCCAATAATAACTGTGTCACCATTTTTCATACCCATTTTTAAAAGTTCATCTATTATTCCATCTTTACGAAGTCTTCGGTGGAAATATGCAAAACTATCATCATCAGAAATTACTACACGCCTACATAATTCATCAACTCTGCCACCCTTAACTTCAAAAACACCATCTCCAAGTTTTACAAATTCTAGTGACGATGTATCCCTAGGTGCAAATTCAAAATCATCACTTTCAATTCTTTGATTTTTAGGAATTGTCTTAAGTTTTTCAAACAAATGGTCCACAAGTTTATCTAATCCTGTATGAGATTGGGCTGAAATAGCAAATACTTCTACTTTTTCAAATTCACTATATCTTTTTAACTCAAGCTTAAATTTTTTAATTTCATCTTCCGCATTTTCTAGTAAATCAACTTTATTAAGAACAATAATTTGTGGCAGATTTGCCAACACATCACTATAACTTTCAAGTTCTTTGTTAATCGCTAGAAAATCAGCAAATGGCTCCCTACCCTCACTACCAGAGATATCAACAATATGTAAAATAAGTCTGGTACGTTCAATATGCCTCAAAAATTCGTGTCCAAGCCCAACTCCTTCACTTGCCTTTTCAATCAAACCTGGAATATCAGCTATTACACAAGACTCATCAAACTTTTTTAACACTCCCAAATTAGGAGAAAGAGTTGTAAAATGATAATTAGCAATTTTTGGCTTTGCATCAGTTATCGCTGAAAGTAGCGTAGACTTACCAACATTTGGAAATCCAACTAACCCCACATCAGCTATTGTTTTCAGTTCTAACAGAACCTCGTATTCTTCAGTAATTTGCCCACTTTGACTAAAATGTGGAGCTTGTCTTCGACTGCTTGCAAAATGCTGGTTTCCCTTTCCTCCATAACCACCTTTTAAAAGAGTATAAGTTTGATTTTTATCAAACATATCAACAATAATTTTTCCTGTTTCAACATCTTTTACAACAGTGCCTTGAGGCACTTCAATTATAAGAGAATTACCACTTTTTCCAGTGCAATTTTTCCCCATTCCTTTTTCACCATTCTCAGCCCTAAAATGCTTGTGAAATCGAAAGTCAACTAATGTGTTTAAGCTCTCTTTAACCTTTAAAATAATATCTCCACCTTTACCCCCATCTCCACCATCAGGGCCACCATTTGGAACATATTTCTCTCTACGAAAAGTAGAAGCTCCATCTCCACCATTTCCAGCTTTTACAAATATTTTTACTTTATCTATAAACATTTTAAAACCTCTTTTCTAATTTTTACGAATAGTTTGTTGCGTTTTAGGCTTGTTTTTTGCTTAAGTAAAATTTACAAAACCCTTTCAGCTCACAGTTTTCGCATTTTGGATTTCTAGCAGTACAATAATACCTACCAAAAAGAACCATTCTATAATGAAATTCTCTACCAAGATAATTTGGATATTTTTTCACAAAAGCAAATTCTGTTTTTTCTGGTGTTTTTTCACACGCAAATCCTACTCTATTTAATACTCTGAATATGTGCGTATCAACGCCAATTACTTTTGAATCAAAAAGTTCAGACGCAACCACATTTGCAGTTTTTCTACCCACACCAGCAAGTTTTTCCATATCTCTTGGGTCTTTAGGAATTTCGCCATTGTAATTTGTTAGAAGTTGTTTACTCATATTTATTATATTTTTAGCTTTACTATGGTAAAAACCACAAGGCCTTATTATTCCCTCAAGCTTTTTAGTATCTAAACAAGCAAAATCTTTTGGCGAATTATACTTTTTAAACAATTCTTTAGTAACAATATTTACTCTTTTATCTGTACATTGTGCAGAAAGCATTACCGCAACAAGCATTTCAAATGGGCTAGAAAAATTAAGTTCGCATTTAGCTTGTGGAAACAATTTTTCTAAATAACTAAAGAAAAACTCTATATTTTTCAAATCAGCTCCTGAAAGACTTTTTGTCTAAAATTAGTATATCATATTTTTTTATTATTAGCAATAGAAAATTATAATTGAAAAATAAAAAAGCCATAAATTTGGCTTTCTTAAAGTGACTTTTCCTTTTTTAAATCTTTTACGATACTTTTTGCATCAGATGTTAAATTTTCCATAAAATGTCTACTATAATTTTGTCCTGTTACATATTTTAAAAGTTCACTATCAGATAAATTAATTGTTGCATATTTATTTTTCCCAAGTTTCTGCTCTGTTTCAATAACATCAAACATTTCGCTTTTTGTAGAGTTACAGAGAATTGCTCTATCACAGTTTTTCAGACATTCAACATCATTAAAATTATCTCCAAAATAGCATACATCTTTTGCACTGTCTCCAAAAACATTTTTTAATGCTTGCCATTTGCTCATTGTTGATACTTGTACCGATGCTGAATTAGTAATATGCAATTGCTTAAAATACTCAAGTTCATTTACAAACTTTGCCTTTTTAGAATTTGAAGGAATAATAATTTCCAAAGACAATATCTGATTATCAGAATTTATGGAGTTTAAATATTTTTGACAAACTGGCACTGCGTCAATTTCAATCTTATGCAAACTGTCAAGAATTGAAACTAATCCGAGAGTTACACTAGATTTAAGTTTCGAATCAGTGTCTAAAATTTTTTCACGATAATTATTTAACGCTGTTCGGTATATAATCATTGAACCTGGAGCTATTAAATTAAGTGTCTTTCTAATACTTGTAACTTTATCCGCACTTAGAGGAAAACTTTTAATTTCCTTATCATAAATATAACTTCCAGCATTAGAAGCAATTATCGGATTAAAGCTCGTGTTTGATTCACGTTTTATTGTAGAAACTACTTTCATTACTTCGTTGTAATTCATTCCAGAAATAAACATAATTGGTTTTCCTGTCTGTGACAAAACCTTGAAAAGTTCAAGAACTCCCTTTTGCAGTTTCCCATTTTTATATAATGTACCTTCTATATCAAATGCGTAACCTTTTATTTCAGCCATAATAACACCTCTAACTATGAAATTATAACACACCAACCACCGTTAGTCAATCCACAAATTTTAATAAATTTTCAAAATTATATATAAAACAATTATTGTTTATTTCTATATACATCTAGATAGAAAACAAAAATCCACCGGTATACTGAAGTGAACCCTGTAGGCGTCACTAAAAATAAAAAACCATTAGGGGGAAATTTTATGTTTCTTCCTTATTTTTTATTTTTGTCTTGTAAAAATTCTATTCATTCTTTCACATATTCTTTACTTGCCATAAAAGATATCTCCTATAAAATATATTATAGGAGATATCTTATTGAGCTACTAAAAGGTTTTTGTTTATTATCCCCATTTGGAGTTCATTTCATTTTAATATGGTTTCTTTTGTAGTGCAAAAATGGTGTTCAGTTCAACTATCTAAGTTGTTTTATACTACAAAGAAGAATGATTTTCTTTTTAAAAATTTATATATATTCACCGACTGTTTATGTTGTTTTCCACTTGTAATTG
>DLKQ01000034.1 GCA_002477805.1 Christensenella sp. UBA7584
ATATTTTTTGAAAAAATTAAAAATCTTATTATATTAACATAAAAAATTGCATAAAAAAATGTATTAAAAACATAAATAAAGCAGTAATTACTTTAACAGATAAGTAAAAAATAAAAACAAGTCTTTGGCTTGCTTTTATTTTTGTGGTTTTTTTGTTTCTTTCCTTACAAAATATTTTCTATCTTTTAACGAATCTGGCAGATATTGTTGTTTTACATAACCACCATAATCGTGCGGATATTTGTAATACTTACTTTCGAGTGTGTGGTTTCTTAAGTAAAGTGGAATATTGTCATCTGGGTGATTTTTTGCGTCATCTTGTGCCATATTCATAGCAGTTACAACCCTATTATCCTTTGGTGATTCACACACATAAATTATTGCTTGGGTTAAAACAAGATTCCCTTCTGGCATTCCTAAATGGTCTAACGCATATAGTGACGCAATTGATTGCAACACACAATTCGGAGCCGAGAGACCACAATCTTCCGCTGAATGGCAGATTAATCTTCTACTTAATACCTGTGGCTCTATACCACCTTCTATAAGCCTGTTTGCATAATAGAGTGCCGCTGTTGAATCACTACCACGAAGGCTCTTGCAAAATGCACTAAGTAAATCATAGTAAACATCTTCATTAAGGCTTGTAGCCTTTTTTTGTAGGCATTCTGCCGCAATTTCTTTGGTTATTACTGTTTCCCCTTCCTTATTCATTGGTGTTGATATAGCCCCAAGTTCAAGCCCTGTTAAGGCACTTCTAACATCACCACCACAAGCCGATGCGATATAGGTTAACGCATCATCATCTATTTTTATGTTGTAAACTTTAAGTCCTGTTTCAGATTCCATTGCTCTTCTTAAGACACACTTTACGTCTTCAGTGCCAAGCCTTTTAAATTCAAAAATTGAGCAACGAGAAACTATTGCTCTTGTCATACTATAACTAGGATTTTCAGTTGTACAACCAATAAATATCAAATAGCCATTTTCTAGTGCGGCAAGAAGTGAATCGCTTTGTGCCTTTGACCATCTATGGCATTCATCAAGTAGCAAATAAGTTTTCTGTCCATACAACTCAAAATCCCGTTTTGCCTGCTCTATAACTGCTTTTACATCAGCAACTCCACTTGATATAGCATTTAGTTTTACAAACTTTGAATTGCTTGTATCAGCAATGATACGTGCAAGTGTGGTCTTACCTGTTCCAGGTGGGCCATAAAATATTACACTAGGCACTCTTTTAGCTTCAATAAGTCTACGCAGTAATTTCCCTTGCCCAAGAATATGTTTTTGTCCGACAAATTCATCTAGATTTTTTGGTCTCATTTTTTCAGCTAGTGGTTTCTTGTCACTATGTAAATCATCAAATAAGCTATCCAATTTAATTTATCTCCTCTGCTCTTTTAAGTTTTTCATTTATCCAGTTTGCTTGTTTCTTCCGCACCCCATATAAATCACAAATTTCTGTTTGGTTTTTTATACTACATAAACCGAAGTTTAAATAGCTGGTAATGTTTTATTCTTCAACTCATATATATTATTAAAGCTTGTTACATTAAGCAAATTTTTATTTCTTATTTTAAAGTATAGCACAAATTTTAACTTTTGTAAAACATTTGTTCATAATTTTGCATAAAAACCAGCAATTTTTCTTTCAAAGAACGATTCACAACAAAAGGATAGAGTTCCCTAATAAACTGATAATGCTCATTTTTATATTCTAGTTTTGAAGGCAAAACACTAAGAATAAATTTGGCAATTTTTTGATTTTTTAACCACTTGCTTTCATCTTCCTTGTTCATAAACCTAAGCATACCAAATGCAAAAATAAATTTGTAATCATCAGAGAAATTCCACCAAAAATACTTTAACCTAAACAAATTTATATCCCCATTCTTTACTTTTTCTAAATCCAAGTTATCTAAAGCGTAATTTTTGTCACTAAGGCAGAGTTTTAGTTTCCCCCACCAGTTGCAAATAAAAGAATTATTAGACGCAGTTTTCACCTTTATTTGCTGGTTAGTATACCAATCTATAATTTTCAGGATTTGACCGTGTTTTGTCATTTTCGTCCATTTCGAAAATCCTAAACTTGTCAAATCAATACTAAAACTTGGACAAAATTCCACAATACTGAATTTTGCAGTTTGCAAACATTTTTCAGCATATTTTTTCTGGAGAATATTTTCGGAATTAAAATTTGGTTTTTCAAAATCAAGAATAGGCAAACCAAAATTCTCTTTTGCTAGTCGTTTGCTTTCAAAAAATCCAACTGCTTGAAAATTCGATGTTTCATAAGAAATTTTTGCCTGTTTACAATTCTCTATTTTCCATTCCAAAAAATTTTCACAGGCATTAAAACTCACTTTTCCATCTGTTTGTAAACTTAGCTTCAAATTTTCAAAATTTAAAACATTCTTTTTTGAACTTACCTTAAAAGGAATATTTCCTTTCGTAATTACAATTTTCAAAGATGACTGATTACCACAAAAAAACTGAGCACAATCTTTATTCACTAGAAGTGAAACTAATCCATTTGTGTGAGAAAACTGAGCGTAATCTAAATTAGACTGCGTTTTATTTTCAACCTTTTTACCGCCAATAAAAAAATCAAAGCTGAGCAATTCCGCACTGTTAGCCCTGATAATTATTGGGTGTTTATTAAAACTAAAAAGTGTGTGAGTGATATTTTTAAAAACAGTTAGATAGGGAGAAAATTTAAACGATTTTTTTAAGCAGGTTATTTTTTCGTTACTTTTTAAAACAACTTTTTTTCTTTTTGGCAAAATAGCAAAAATTAAAACTATAACACTCGCAACAACACTTGCGGAACTAATAATATAAAACATATAAAAATTTTTTCCAATTTTCAATGTTTAAAACAAAAAAATAAGAGTCGAGCGGGAAATCTTGACTCTTAAGTAGACTAGTCTGTAAGCCGAGTTCTGTCATGGACGGTCATCTATCTAGACATATTGTCGCCAATACGTTCAAGCGATGTATGACGGAAGAAGTCGGGCAAACCTTTAATCTTCCTTATCTTGCACAAAGTGGGGTTTACAGAGCGTGCATTGTCTCCAACGCACCGGTGGTCTCTTACACCACCTTTCCACCCTTATCACAAAATATTTTAGCGAAAAAATAGGAGGTAAGAATTTGAAATTTTCAAAATCTAAAAACACTAAAACACCTAATTTGTGACGGTTTATTTCTGTTGCACTTTCCTTAGAGTCGCCTCCACGAGATGTTATCTCGCACCCTGCCCTGCTGTGCTCGGACTTTCCTAATTGCAAAAAGCAATTCGACCGTCTAACTAGCTACTGATTATATTGTAGCACACTATTTTTCATTTTGCAATACCCATTTTTAATTTTTTTTAAAATTTTTTTACATTCAAAGATTATAAATAAAGCTTCCGCACTTACTTTGCTCATTTTGATCAATAACAGTAATTCCATTTGCTCTACATTTTCCGTCCGCATTAAACAAGCAATGAGTCGCACTACACTTTAGACACACATTTTTTATGTGTCGTGAATTTGAATATTCTGGTGCTGTTTCAAACATATGTTTACTCAAATCCAACTCTTCTTCAGACTTTTGCCCCTTTTCAAAGGTTTTACAAACAGCTTTAGAATTTATATCAACTTTCACAGCACAACAAGTATGTCCTTTATTGAATTCACAGCAAGTTCTTCTACATTTTATGTCCATTTTCACCCTCCATTAATTGTTATTTTACACAAAACGTTTGACTTTATTCAAAAATTTTAGTAACATATTCTTGGAGGATTAATTATGCAGGTTATTTTACTAGAAGATATTAAGGGTGTTGGCAAAAAAGGAGAATTAGTTACCGTAAATGATGGTTATGGTAGAAATTTTTTATTAAAGACAAAAAAAGCACAAGTTGCAAATAGTGTAAACAAAAATGTTGTAAATCAAGCACAAAAAGCACAAGAATTTCACAAAGAGCAAGAACTTGAAGCTTTCAAAGTATTAGCTAACCAAATAAAAGGAATGACATTAAAGTTTTGTGTTAAAGTTGGAGAAAATGGAAAACTATTTGGCTCTGTAACTAGCAAAGAGATTGCAGAAAAATTAAAAGAACAGGGATTTGAAATAGAAAAAAGAAAAATTGAAATAGATTCAATTAAAAGCATTGGAAAATACAAAGCAAAAATACACTTTGCTCCATCTATTGAAACAACTTTTTTTGTAGAACTTGTCAGTGATAAAGAATAAACTATTTTGTTTATTCCTTTATTTTTTAAATTAAAACAAATTAAAATGCAATTTTTAGTTGCTTTTTTATAATGTATTTTATATCATAATATAGTATAAAAAGGTTTTGGTTAATAAAAATAAGTATATTGGAGGACTACATATGTCTAAAAAAGAAAAGATACAAAATACTGAAGCAAAACAATTTGAAAATCCAAACATAAACGCTCAGATGTTTTCGACTCCTCCAGCTGGAATCTATCCTAAAGTTGACAGAACTGGAAGAGTGATAAAGTACAAAAGACGCGGTGGTGTATTCCCATTTTTTATGGGTCTTTTTAGTGCACTTTTTGTTCTTGTGTTTTGTTTGGGAATGGTTTTATCTTATGTTTTTTATTGTATGAAAGTTGACGACCTCGGTAAAAATTTTGGCATCGACACCAGTTTTCTCCCCGTAGAAACAAATGGAAAAACAGCCAAAGAAATTCTTGACGCACTAGTTGAATACAAAAATGGTTACACAGAAATGACAGTTGAAGATGCAAAAACAAAACTCGGATTCAACTTAGAAGAATTTGTTTCAAAAAACATTGGACTTGAAATTAACGGTCTTTATGAAATTGAAATAACAGTCACAGGACTTAATGAAAGCAAAGCACAAAAAGTTGGAAATTTTAAGCTTCAAGAAATCCTTAACAATATGCAAAACTTTGTTGATGCACTTTTGCCAGAACTTTATAAAAAAGTAAAATTCCAAAACATTCTTGATATTTTAAATGTTGACTTTACTCAGTTTGATTACCCTATTTTAACTGAGGCTATGTTCTATGAAATTAATCCAACATTTAACTTTGCAGGAAACACTTTTCAGATAGATTCACTTAATGCAGAAGTCTTGGATAAAGACGGAAACAGCCTTTCACCGCAAATTACCATAGAAAATGGTAAATTCTCTCTTGAAGATCAAGAATTTACTATAAATTTTGACCATAAAAGTATTTTTTACGGAGAAAATGAAAGCATTACCCTCACCTACTCATCACCAGCTAAAAAAATCACTGAACTTTCAATAGACCAAGTTTTATACTCTGTTTTACCAAATTATGTAAGTGGAAATAATCTTACAATAGGATTCATTCAAAACGCTCTTGGGCTTGACCTAATACCTGAAGAAGCAGATTATCAAGAAATACTTAGTAGCACTATTTCCAGCCTTAGTCTTGATGAACTTGCGCAAAGTGTAAAAGTTGGAGCAGTTTTAGACCTTGTAAAATCTATTGACCTTGAGAGTTTTCCTTTTTTAACAACAGACAACTTTAGAAATCAAATCATAAAAGATGTTCCAAACTATCTCAAAACTCTAAAAATAAATGAGATTATAAAAAATATTCCTGAAAGCATTGATTATTATGCAAACTTTAACATCAATGATACAAAATATTTTATTATAAATGACAGCATTTACCAAATAGACTCAAAAACTATTTCAAATAACCAAGTTACTTTAAACGACAAATCTTTTATGTTTGTTAATAATGATGTATATAATTTTGAATACTCTGATGAAATTTTACGCACACCAAAAAGTGTTCCAATCACGAATAACACATTCAAGCTATCAGGTATCACTTACACGCTCAGTGTTGACACTAGCGGAAATGGTAGTATTCTTAGTGAAAATGGTTCACAACTTTCCCCAGCTGTAAATGTGATAAATGGACAGTTTATTCTTGGAAACTATATTTGCCAAATTTCTGGAAGTGAAATTGTTTACGGGAAAAAAGTAGCAAAAATTGAAGATGAAAAATTTTATTTCGACTCTTTTGAATATACCCTAACATCAGACAGAAGTAATATAACTTACTACAAACTTGTCAGCCCAATAGTTAGTAATACGTTTGTCATCAACTCTACCACATATTCAATTGATGATGAAAGAACAACAATAAATGGAACTATTCAAATTAACAGTGCAAGCAAAACAACTGATATAATCCTATATCAGGCACAGAACATTTGTATTGATGATATTCTAAACAACGAACTTTCTCCTCTTGTTGAAAGTTTGAAGGGTGTAAAACTTTTAAATCTCGTAGATAGCTTGACAGGTTTTCTTGAACCTCTTTCAACGATTAGCATTGGCGAAATTTTGGAAAATCCAAACATTATCTTAGACACATTAAAAACAGCAACTCTTGGTGAACTCATTAGCGCTAACGAATCAAGCAGTGTTATAATTCAAAAAATTTCAAGCGTAACTATAGGTGAAATTATTGATGATTCAAACATTGTGCTAAACAAAATTAAAGAGCTTCAACTTGCCGATCTTGGGATTGATTCAACAGACAAACTCTTTGGAGACCTAGCAACTTTAACGCTTGGAACTATAATTGATGATAATAACGCACTGCTAAGCACAATAAAAGCTAAAAAATTAAAAGACTTCACAAATACTTCAAGTGGAATTATGAACATAATTAAAGATATTAGCATAGAAGATTTAATGTCTGGTAATGCAATAATGGACACGCTAAAAACAAGTCAAGCCCCACTATCCTACCTTCTTGGTCAAGAAATATACGAATATGCACACTTTGATTTGGGAAATGGAAATTTGTTCTATATTATAAAAAATGGCACAAACATTCAGATAAGTCAAAAAGCAAGCTACAAAATCACCGAACAAAACTTTTCGATTAATGACACCACATACACAATCAAAGATGACAAAATTTATCAAGACGAAACCGAAAAAGCTACAATTAATCTAGGGAAATTTATTCTTGAGGGCGTAAACTATAAAATTTTAAATGAATATGTTATTACTGAAAACTATTCAAAAGTTTGTGACATTAATACAGATAACACATTCATTATTGACAATGTTACCTACACTCTAGACTTAACAAACAACAAGGTAACCTTTAATTCTGGCTCAAATAGTGTAACTATTGAAGAAAAAAGTTCAAGCCTGACTCAAGCAATTATGAAACTTGAGATTCAGGATTTGTTTGGCAATAACTTTGAAACAAAACTTAAAGATTCTATAAATGATGTTGAAATTTCAGACATAATTACAAGCAACTATTTAATTGATGCCATAATTAAAAAATCAACTTCCGAAACACCGGCAACAATTGGAAACCTCGGCACACTGATAAATGCACTTAGCCTTGGCGACTTAACAGGCAAAACCTCAGAAAGCAAGGGTATTATTAATCTACTCTCATACACAGATGGAGAAACAACATTTGTCGGAAGCGAAATTCCTGTAAGCAAACTTTCCGAAGCTATGGACAACTTTGATATAACAAATGTTACTCTCGGAAAACTTGCAGATGAAAATATGATTGATGAAACAATCTTTGATAGCCTTGACGAAACAAAAAAACAAAAAGCAAGAGAAACAACTTTGCTAGCCATAATTTCCGCATACATTGAAACTCTAAAAAACGCACCATAAAAGATAAAAGTGATATATTTTTACATTAAAATCAGTAATTACTAGTACTAAATTAGCAAAATAAAAAGGAACAATGCAAAATAAATGCAAAGTTCTTTTTTATTTGTTTCAAAATTCAAAAGTTAAGATTACTATTTTTACTTTATTTTCTAATGGAGTTTGCTTTGGCGGTAACTATAATTCTTTTTAGTTTACATTACCAATTAAGTGCAATTAGATAAAAACACAAGGTAGTAAAATATCAAAAAAGCAATTCACACACATCATAATCAAAAAAACAATTAGCAAAAATTGACGACATTTTTAGCTGTGTTTATGATAAAAATGATTCATCGTATAATTCAAGATTTTCTGCTAATTGTTTAGTTTGTAGTGAACTGATGATATTAAATTTACAAGTGAGCAATCAATATAGCGTTTGGGCTATGCGCTTACCTATGGATATGCGTTTAAAAAGTTCGTTGCAGTCTTATATCAAAATCACGCTTACACCCAAATTAGCGTGATAGAGTTCAATATCACCAATTATTTCTGGACAAAGTTTTTTTATTTTAAAAATTATTTCGTTTTCATGAAGCCAATTTTCGCCCCTAACAAACTCCTTTATAATCCCCTTTTTCTTTGCACGCTGGCTCCATCTTGGCAAAGCGCGCCTTATTGCACCGCCAATTCCATTTGAACCATAACCGTGAATAATTTTTAAAACTTTTATACCTTCCTTTTTACACACCGAAATTTCTATTTCAATCATAGCTAACGCCTGTTCAACAGTCGGCATAAACTCCTTTAAATTAATAATTTTGTATGTCATAAATTCATTTTAACACTTTTTAAAGAAAAAGTAAACAAAAAAGCAATTGTTGGTCTACCCTGCTAGTACACACACCTTACAAGTAATGGAATAACACTATTAATCCAACAAATCAAAAAATTAAAAACTAGGATTTTCGGAGCTAAAAAACCTAGTTTTATGTTTTAATTAGTCTAACTGAGTGATCTCAAAGTTGACTCTTTTGCATAATGCAAACATTGTTATTACCAATTAGAAGCTATTTTCACAACTTGAATCTCAAGTTGTTTTCCACTT
>DLKQ01000010.1:0-312 GCA_002477805.1 Christensenella sp. UBA7584
TTTTTTAGATGTAACTGATTATTTAAAAATATACAAAATAAAAGCCAAAGAATTTGCACAAAAACTTATGAATGAAATAAATGATAATTTTCATATACCATCAAGTGCTGGAATTGGAACAAATATGTATTTAGCGAAAATTGCGCTTGATATTACAGCAAAACATTCCCCAAACCGAATTGGGTGGCTTGATGAAGAAAAATATATAAAAACACTTTGGAACCACAAGCCCTTGTCTGATTTTTGGCAAATATCAACTGGTACTATTGAAAGATTAGCAAAGTATGGTATTTACAATATGGAGGGTATTGC
>DLKQ01000010.1:412-1276 GCA_002477805.1 Christensenella sp. UBA7584
GAGAATTTGGCATCAATGCTGAACTTTTAATAGACCACGCTTGGGGAAAAGAGTCTTGTTTAATGTCTGATATAAAATCTTATAAAACTAAATCAAAATCTATTTCCTCATCACAAATTTTGCCTTGCAACTATGAGTATAAAGATGCAAAAATAGTAATGCGTGAAATGGTACAAAACGGGTGTTATGACCTTGCTAGGCAACATTATTCGACCAATTTAATACATCTGTTTGTTCGTTATGGAGATGATAAAGAAGTATCAAAAGGTACGGTTAGAATGAAAGTAACCACCAACTTGTATTCAATTATCGGGGATTATACAGACAAGTTGTTTGACAAAATAGTTGACAAGCAAAAACCAATCAGGAAACTCGGATATGACTTTGCGGAACTTGTGCCTGATGATAAAGAGCAATATGATTTTTTTGTTGATTACAACAAAGTTTCGAGGGAGAAAAAACTTGTAGGTAGTGTTTTAGATTTGCAAGATAGATATGGTAAGAATTCAATTTTAAAGGGTATTGATTTAAACGAAAAGGCAACCCAAATAGAGCGTAATAAAACAATTGGAGGTCACAAAAGTGGAGAGGACTAAAATGCCAAGAAAAGATAGAGCAAAACAATTTGCTCCTTTTGATGCTTTAAAAGGATTAAGGCAAGCTTTGAGAATGAAAGAATATGAGCACGATAGAATTGAAAAGGGTGATATTACAGAAGAAAAAATAGAGGAAATATCAAAAACTCTTACTGATATTGAAAAAGGTGATAGTGTGGAAGTAACTTATTTTTATGATGGGTATTACAAAACTATTAAAGGTAAATCGAAAGTAGATATTCATTCACAAAAATTGATTTTTGAAAAT
>DLKQ01000010.1:1316-10973 GCA_002477805.1 Christensenella sp. UBA7584
ATTTCATTTGATGATATAATAGAATTAAAAAACTATAAAAAGTTTTAACAAACAAGAAAAGATTTTGCAACATAAAGCAATCTCTTTTTTATTAATTAAACTTTCTATCTTAACTAAAAGAAATTGTAAAAATTATAAAAAACGGTTGTTTTTATGATATTTAAAAATAAACATTTTACTTTCTAAAGCTAATAGTAACGAGAACGAGAATCACTAATTTTTTAATTATTTTTGTGAAGTTGTGTTTTGTAAAAAATAGAACTAATGTCTCACAATTTGATTAATGCAAGTTAATAAATGCTCTATTAAGCTATCATCAGCTTCTAAAAAGTGTTAAATTACCCTAAAACGCTTGATTTTTGGCACTTTTTTATGTTAATATAGTCTTATATTAGTTAAGGTGGAAATATATAATGAAAATAATAGTTGATGCTTTTGGTGGAGATAATGCACCAGCTGAAATTGTGAATGCTAGTTTGCTCGCGCTTTACAATCACAGAGATTTAAAGATAACTCTTGTCGGTAAAGCAGATGTTATTCAAGACAATCTTCAAGGGAAAAAGTACGACCAGGCGAGGCTTGATATTGTCGATGCAAGAGAAGTTATTTCTTGTGATGAATCACCTGTGGAAGCGATTAGAACAAAGCGTGATAGTAGTATTGTGAGAGGAATTGAGCTCTTAAAAGAAAAGCCAGATGAATATTCTGGATTTATTTCGGCAGGAAGTACCGGTGCAATTTTGAGTGCAGCTGTTTTAAAACTTGGAAGAATAAAAGGAGTTGTCCGTCCTGCACTTGCTCCACTTTTACCAACTGTAAAGGGAACTCCAGTTATGCTCGTTGATGCTGGGGCGAATGTGGATGTAAAGCCAGTCAATCTTGTTCAGTTTGCAGTTCTTGGAAACACCTATATGCAAAAAGTTATGGGAATCAAAAAACCAAGAGTAGCGCTTTTAAATGTTGGGACGGAAGAAGCGAAAGGTAATGAGTTAGTGAAAGAAACATATCCACTTTTAAAGCAACTGGATATTAATTTTGTTGGTAATATGGAAGGAAGAGACCTTTTAAGTGGAAATTGTGATATTGTTGTGGCAGATGGATTTTCGGGAAATGTTCTTCTAAAATCTACTGAGGGTGCTTGTAAACTCTTGATGAAAGAAATTAAAAAAATTATGCTCGGTTCTATCAGAGGGAAAATAGGTGCACTTTTCTTAAAAAAACCACTAAAAAAACTTGCAAAGCAATTTGATTATGAGTCTCTTGGTGGCTCCGTCCTTCTCGGAACAAAAGGACTTGTTGTAAAGGCTCATGGTTCTAGCAAGGCAAAAGAATTTTTGTACACTATTGAACAACTATTAGATGTAGCAAAAACATCAATTACAAAAGATATTGAGACAAACATTTCACAAATTTCTATGGAAAGGCTCGAAGAAAAGGCTAAAATTGCTGGTCAAGTTTCTGAAAACACTAAAAATTCTTTAAAGCAAGATTGTGATGTTCAAACAGAACCTAATACAAAAGAGACTGAGAGTGAATTGGAAAAGATGACTGAGGCTGGGCCAAAAGAAACTTCTGCTGGTGAAAAAGATGAATAAAGGTCATTTAAAAGATTATCCAGATTTTGCTGAGACAGAAAAAAAACTTGGTTACGTGTTTTCAAATAAAAATCTACTTAGTTCAGCTCTGACACATACCTCTTTTGCAAACACATTTGGAGGCGAAAGTAATCAAAGATTAGAGTTTTTAGGCGATGCAATACTTAGTGCTGTTGTGGCTGAGTTCTTGTATAACAACTTTAGGGATAGAGAAGGTAAACTTAGCAAAATGCGTAGTAGTCTTGTTGATGAACAGAATCTTTCAAATGTAATAGACAAAATGGGACTAAGTTCTCACCTTAGAGTTGCCGATGGAAATTCTGGTGAATTATGTAGCCTCCCAAGTGTGAAAGCAGATTTGTTTGAGGCTATTTTGGGAGCAATATTCTTGGATAGCAGTTACCATACCGCTTGTGGTTGGGCACTCAATAAGCTTGGAATAGACAGGAGTAACGCTAGTAAAAAAATCGTTGCAACAAAAGATTTTAAGTCACTACTTCAAGAGGCTATGCAAAAACAAGGTAAAAAAGTAGAATATAACGTAATTGGTGAACAGGGGAAACCTCACGAAAGAGTTTACACAGTGCAAATTTTTATTGACGGTAATGGTGGTTTTGTGGCTACAAACACTTGCAAGAAAACCGCTGAAATGGAAGTTGCAGAAAAAACCTTAAAAGACAAGGGGATTGTATGAGTTTTAAAAGATTAGAGGTAAGTGGATTCAAGTCATTTGCGGACAAACTTAAGATTGACTTTAATCCAGGAATAACAGCAATAGTTGGACCAAATGGGTGCGGAAAAAGTAATGTTGCTGATGCTATACGTTGGGTTTTGGGTGAACAAAGTCCAAAGCTTTTGCGTGGTTCAAATATGCAAGATGTAATTTTTAAAGGAAGCCAAGGGCGAAAGGGGCTTTCATTTTGTGAGGTTGCTCTTGTTTTTGATAATGCGGAAAAAATGTTTAACACCGAGTACGATGAAGTTGTTATTTCGCGAAAACTATATCGTTCTGGTGAGCGTGAATACGCACTAAATAGAACGCCGTGTCTTTTGAAGGATATTACAAATTTACTACACGATAGTGGAATTGGTCGTGATGGTTACTCAATTATTGGGCAGGGTAAAGTTGAAGAAATTATTTCAAGTAAACCCGAAAATAGGAGAGCCATTTTTGAAGAAGCTGCTGGAATTGCAAAGTTTAAAACCAGAAAAGAAGAAGCAGAACGAAAACTTGAAAGATACAAAGAAAACATAACTCGTTTGCAAGACATTATGTCTGAGATAGAGAAAAACTTAAAACCATTAAAAAAACAAGCAGAAGATGCAAAAATTTATTTAACCTTGCGTGAGGAACTCAAGGTTTTAGAAGTTAATAGTTATCTTTACCAGCACGATACGACAAGCGATGTAAAAATGGCCATTCAGTCAAAAATTGATGGCTATACTCAAGAAGTCAGTCTCAAAAATAGCCAAATTGCAGATACTGTTTCAAGACATAACCAGTCGCTTGAAACAATAAAAGATATTGATAAAGAAATTGCATCTTTAAGAGAAAATATTTTAGCAATGACTGTTGGTCTTGAAAAGGAAGCAGGAAATTATCGTTTGGCTCAGGAAAAAATCACATATCTAAGTGAACAAATTGTGCGTATTCGTGAAGAGCTTGAGTCGGATAAAAAACGTTTTGAAGAAACAAACAGAGAAATTAATGCAATTCAGGCTTTAAATCAACAAGAAACATCACAACTTGGTAGCCTACGTTCTCAGGCAGAAGAGATTTCAAGTATATATTCACAAGTTGTTGAAGAGCTTTCTTTACTTGAGGCAAAAGCTGATAGTTCACAAAAACAAATGCTTTCTGAAATTGATAAAATTTCGGATATAAAGGCTAGGGCTTCCAAACTAGAACTTGAAAAGGCCACACTTGTAGAGCGTGAAAACGAATTATCTCAAAGAGAACAGGCATTACAGTCTAAGCTGTTGGAGTCTGAAACGTTAGAAAAAGATGCACAAGAACAAGCTAACCAATCTGAATCAGAGCAAAGAGAATTAAAACTAAAAATTAATGCTTTAATAGCAAATAAAAATGAGCTAAAAGAGGAAGAGCAAACACAAAGAAATGTTTTAGCAAAATTTATTAGTGAAGAGGCTGGATTTGAAAGTAAAAGTAAACTTCTTGCTGAAATGAGTTCTGAATATGAAGGATATAATGGCACAGTACGAAAGCTCCTTGTTGATAGTGGTAAAAATAGAGAGCTTAAAGAAGCAATAATTGGTGTTGTTGCTGAACTTATAAAAGTTCCTAAAGAGTATGAAACTGCTATTGAAATGGCACTTGGTTCTGCTGTTCAAAATGTAGTTACAAAAAGTGAAGATGATGCAAAAAAGCTTGTTGCTTATTTAAAAGCAAATAACTATGGACGTGCTACATTTTTGCCTGTCAATTCAATAAAACCAAGATATATTGCTGATGCTTACAAAAATTTGTTAAGTAGCAAGGGGTGTTTTGGTATTGCTTCTAGTCTTGTTTCTTTTGATAAAAATTTACTGCCAATTTTTCAAGGTCTCTTAGGCTCAACAGTGATTGTTGAGAATATGGAAGTTGCAGTAAATATGGCAAAAGCTTCTAAATTTTCATTCAAAATAGTTACACTTGATGGTGATATCATCAATCCTGCTGGTTCAATTACTGGTGGAAGTAAAAAAACAGCAATTAACAACCTTTTATCACGAGATAGAGAAATGGAAGAGGTTGCAAAAAAACTTGAACAAATAAAAAAAGATATAGAATCACAGCGTACACTTTTACTGAAATACGAAGGCACGATTAAAGAAGTGGAAGATAAAATAAACGAGCAGACTGAAAGACTTCAAGATTGTGAAATTCGGTTGGAAATAAAGCAAAATGCTTATAATTCGCACAAGTCAAGAAGTAATGAAATAAAACTTGATCTTGAGGCAATAAAAGATGAAAAAGCAAAGATTGTAGCAAAGCAAAAATTTGTTGAAAGCGAAATTAAAGATATAAATTCACTTAAAACAAAGGAAAACATAAAAGCTGATGGTGGAATTGACCTTGCAAGAAATGAACAGCTTAGAGTAAAGAGAGATGAACTAAATAATTCTCTTATGGAAATTAGGGTCAAGATTGCAACAACTGAAAGCAAGATTTTAGCCTTTGGTTCTGATATTGCAAGACTTGTTAACGAACAACAAAGACTTAGCGAAAATATTGATGAAAATGAAAGCCTACTTGCTAAAAACTTGAGCACAATGGAAACAGCTCAAAAACTTGGTGAAACAAAAGATGAAAATGCTTTAAGTGAAAAGCAAAACGAGATTAACCAACTTAGTCAAAAAGTTGTGGAGCTTGAAAGTACAAAAGAAAAAATTCACGAACTTTTAAACCGCATTGAAGAGGAACGTGAAAGATTAAATATTGAACTAGCAAAAGCACAAGAAAAGCAATTCCAAGAAGAAGCAAAACTTGGGCAAATTGATATAAATCTTGAAAATATGAAAGAGCGTATTTATGAAGACTATGAACTTACATATAGTACTGCGTCAGATCTTAGAATGGAGAATTATGACCACGCTCAAGGTACTCATCGTATTGCTGAACTTAAAAAGGAAATAAGCAAGCTTGGGTATGTAAATGTTAACGCAATTGAAGATAGTAGGCTTATGGACGAAAGGTATCAACTTTATGTCACAGAAATGGAAGATTTGACAAAAGCTGAAGAAGATGTGATGGTTATTATTCGTGACCTAAGTCAGCAAATGACTGAAAAATTTGAAGTTGCATTTAATAAAATAAACACAAACTTTACGATGATTTTTAAGCAACTCTTCGGCGGTGGAAATGCGAGACTTGTTTTAACTGAAGGAGATGATGTTCTATCTGCTGGAGTTGAAATTATTGCTGAACCACCAGGTAAAAAACTTCAAAATTTAACTCTTCTTTCTGGTGGTGAAAAAGCACTGACAGCAATTGCAATATTATTTGCAATTTTGAGGTTAAGACCAATGCCATTTTGTCTATTAGATGAAATAGAGGCTGCGCTTGATGATGCTAATGTAGAGCGTTTTGCGAAATATCTTCATAATTTTGCACAAGATACTCAATTTATCGTTATCACTCACCGTAAACCAACAATGGAACTTGCTGACTCGCTTTATGGTGTGACTATGGAAGAAGAGGGTGTGAGTAAGATTGTTTCAGTAAAACTAAGTGATGCACTTAAAAATACCGAAACTAAAGTTAACAAAAATCAAAATTAAACAATAAAAGGAGCAAAAATGGGATTTTTTTCAAAAATTGCACAGGCTTTTAAACGAACAAAAGAGGCAATTGGAAACAAAATTATGGCGCTAAGATCAAAAGGTGAACTTGATGACGAGTTTTTTGACGAACTTGAAATTATTTTAATCTCATCAGATATTGGTGTAAACGCTTCTGAAGAAATTGTGTCAGAACTTAGGTTGAGAGCGAGAAAACAAAAGTTGAAAACTCAAGATGATGTTAGAGTTGCTCTAAAAGAAATTATGACACAAATATTAGAAGAAAATCCTCAGCCAGAGGCTTCTTTTCCGCTTTTAATTATGGTTGCTGGTGTGAATGGTGTTGGAAAGACTACAACTATAGGTAAACTGGCAAACTACTATAAAAAACAGAAAAAAGAAGTTCTTCTTGTTGCTGGTGATACATTCCGCGCAGCAGCAAGTGACCAACTCGCTGAGTGGGCTAGTCGTAACAAGGTTAGAATTGTCAAAAATAGTGAGGGTAGTGACCCCGCAAGTGTTGTTTTTGATGGAATTTCAAGTGCGAAGGCCAAAGGTATTGATGTTGTAATTGTTGATACTGCTGGAAGATTGCATAATAAGGTGAATTTAATGGAAGAGTTAAAGAAAATTTCACGAATCGTCGAGCAAAAGTGGGACGGTTGCTATCAAAAACTTTTAGTACTTGATGCCACTACAGGGCAAAATGCTCTTAGCCAAGTTGAATATTTTAACGATGCAATAGATATAGATGGTTTAGTTTTGACAAAACTAGACGGAACAGCTAAGGGGGGAGTGATACTATCTATTGCAAAGGATTATCTAATGCCAGTGATGTTTGTAGGAACGGGCGAGGGCATTGATGATATTGAAAAGTTTGATGCAAAAGAATTTGTTGACGCTATAGTTTAGTTTTAACAGAAGATTCATTAGTGTTTAACTTTCTTATTAAAAAAGCATAGCGGTTGTACTTATGGTATTACTCATACTGACATCTGGTTTAAAATTTGATTTAAAATAAAAAAACACTACGAAAAAGGAGATTTTACAAATTTACGTAGTGTTTTTTAATACAAAATTTAATAATTAAATTTGTGGTTCGAATCCTTCGAAAATAATGTTATCTGCGTATTTTACGATTTTTAAATATTCCTCTTGTGAACGAATAGTCCAAGCAATGACTGGAATATTTTTATTTTTTTTAACAAATCTATTTGGCAAATTGTTCCATCTATATGCGATAAAATCTGGTTCAATTTTTTTGTTTAATTTTAGGTGGCTAAGCACATATCTAACAATAAAACTGGTCTTAAATGTATTATTCTCATCTCCTTTAAATGAACTAGAAAGAATACCTCTAACTATTTCTGGGTGATTTTTTTTAAACCATTCTATTACAAAAGGGTTAAAACTTTCTACAGCGTATTTTCCTTTATAATTTAATAACTCTTCGCATAATTTTGATTCTATTTCCCCAACTTTTTTTCTGTTAAAATTTTTTATTTCAAACAAAATAGGAACTTGACCATTGACAAGTTCAAGCATTTCTTTTAGTGTGGGGATTTTGTAATTTGTATTTTTAATGCGAAATTTTGAAATCTCTTCTAGTGTAAATTTTTCAATATAGCCATCTACACCACATACTCGAGAAAGTGTTTCATCGTGAAAAATAACAAGAGTGCCATCAGCGAGTTGCCTAATATCACACTCTATGGCATAATTATGTTCAATAGCTCTTTTAAATGCCCCAAGAGTATTTTCTGGTGCTTCATCATTATAAAATCCTCTATGTGCAATAAATTGGTTAACAATCCAACTATCTTTCATTTTAAACCTCTTTAAATTTTAGTTTATACTAACTATAACATTTTTTTTGAAAAATGACTACTAAATCAAGCTATTTTTGTAAATTTCTTGCAAGAATTTTCTTTTTTTGCTATACTATATTTAATTTTGGAGGATATTATGTCAGACAGGCAGAAATTTATCAGGAACTTTTGTATTGTTGCACACATTGACCACGGCAAAAGTACACTCGCAGACAGATTAATTGAAAAAACAGGAACGCTTCAAAAAAGAGATATGACTAATCAGCTTCTTGATAGTATGGAATTAGAAAGAGAACGCGGAATTACAATAAAACTTGCTCCAACACGAATGAAATATACTAAAGATGGTCATGAGTATGTACTCAACCTTATTGATACTCCTGGTCACGTTGATTTTACTTATGAGGTAAGTCGTTCACTAGCTGCTTGTGAGGGTGCAATTTTAATCGTTGATGCGGGGCAAGGGGTTGAGGCTCAAACTCTTGCAAACGCTTATCTAGCACTTGACAATAAGCTTGAAATTTTACCCGTAATTAATAAAATTGATTTACCGAGTGCAAATGTTCCTCAAACTAGGCAAGAAATTGAAGATGTGATTGGAATACCTGCGATGCACGCACCTGCCATTTCAGCAAAAGAAGGTACAAATATTGAGGCTGTGCTTGATGGAGTAATAACTGAATTTCCTTGTCCAAAGGGGGATGAAAATAAGCCACTAAAATGTTTGATTTTTGATAGCTATTACGACAATTTCAAAGGTGCGGTTTGTGTTGTTAGAGTGTTTGATGGAAAGGTTAAAGCAGGCGATAAAATTCTTTTAATGCACACGAACAAGGCATATGATGTTACCGAAGTTGGTTATTTTACTCCAAGTCCAAAACAGACAGAGATTTTGTATGCTGGTAATGTTGGGTATATTTGTGCCAGCATAAAGAAAATTAGTGATACTGAAGTGGGAGATACAATTACTAATGCCGACAATAAAGCAGACAAAGCTTTGCCTGGTTATAAAAAGGTTAAGCCAGTTGTGTTTTCGGGAATATTTCCAGCTGACGGAAGCAAATATGCAGAACTAAAAGATGCTCTTGAAAAATTAAAATTAAATGATAGTTCTCTAGAGTACCAACCCGAAACTTCGGCTGCTTTAGGTTTTGGGTTTAGGTGTGGCTTTCTTGGGCTTTTGCATATGGAAGTTATACAAGAGAGAATTGAACGCGAATTTAATATTGATATAATTACTACTGCACCAGGAGTCAATTATCACGTCTATAAAACAGACAAAACAATGCTTGATATTTCAAATCCAAGCAATTTACCAGAACCTAGCTATATTGAACGAATGGAAGAACCATATGTTAAAATGAACATTTTTTCTCCGCCTGAATTTATGGGGTCGGTTATGGAACTTTGTCAGCAAAGAAGAGGTGAAAGTGTTGATGTTCAATATTTAGATAGCAAGCGTGTAAGGCTTGAATATCAGATTCCACTTAACGAAATTATTTATGACTTTTTTGATAATCTTAAAAGCAGAACTCACGGATATGCTAGTATGGATTATGAAATGAGCGGGTATAGGCCAAGCAATTTAGTAAAGCTTGATATTCTTCTTAAAGGTGAAGTTTGTGATGCTCTGAGTATTATTGTTCATAGAGACCACGCTCAAGAGCGAGGTAGAATTATAGCGGAGAAATTAAAAGAAGTTATTCCAAGGCAACAATTTGAAGTTCCGATTCAAGCAGCAATTGGTGGTAAAATTATTGCTCGGGAAACAGTGAAGGCTGTAAGAAAAGATGTTTTGGCAAAATGTTATGGCGGGGATATAACAAGAAAAAGAAAACTGCTTGAAAAACAAAAAGAAGGAAAAAAGAAGATGAGAACTCTTGGAACGGTTGAAGTTCCATCGGACGCTTTTATCAGTATTTTAAAAATAGATTAAAAAGGTATAAAAATGA
>DLKQ01000033.1:0-14046 GCA_002477805.1 Christensenella sp. UBA7584
TCTTTTCTTTTAGTGCTTTTAAAACATTGAGCGAATACTGAATATTTTTGTTTTCGACGACTCTTCCAACAAACAAAAAGACAGTTTTTCCCTTTAAATGATGTTGTTTTTGCAAATGTTTGATTTGTTTTGAAAGGTCAACATTGTCCACAATATCAGTGGCATTTCCAATCACTTTTAAATCTTTTTTAAACCCGTACTCTTTCATCTTTTTTCCAGCACCATTACTCACAGTACAAACAACATCAGCCATATTCATTACTTTAAAAATGTATTTCATCATAAAGTTTTGTAAAAATTTCGTTTTGAGTTTTCGCTCAAAATCGCTTTTATAATCTGTATGTAAAGTGGTCACGATTGGAATATTATATTTTTTTGCAAGCTTTGAAACATATTTACCAAGGCTGAATGGTGAATGAATATGAACAACATCGTAATTTCCATTTTTTATTAATTTTCTAACTTTTCCACTTAACCCAGGCATAGGAATACGATATTTGTCTGGCCCCATTATAGAAGGACACCGATAAACATTGAAAACCTCATTATCCACATATTTTGGATAATGCGGAACAACAAGATCTGCCTGTGCAAGCTGTTTTTGTGTCATAATCGTTGCAAGATTTTTTACAACTGATGCAGGCCCATCATATTGTGGATAATATGTATCCAAAACAAACAAAACTTTCATATTAATTTCCTCTTAAAGACATAGCAAAATACAGGTAATAAGCAAATAGTTTTTAATTAAAGTTTATTCGCAGTCAATTTTACTACATATAATTTTAATTTAAGTTTAATATAAAATAGCAAAAAAAGCAATTAAAAAATGTAATAAAATTGTATTTATCGCATTAAAATACACAAATTTTTCTATATGAGCGTAAAATTCCATCGACAAGCCTAACTTAAACAATCTAACCACAAGGAAGTGTAGTCATAACCCCACCCTTACAATCACAACTTAATAGCTTTTTGTATTTTTAAGACTCAAATTGTGGCAATAGAAATTGCCATTCAAACTTAGACACATTTAGTTAAACAGTTTATTCTTAAAAGGTAACCTGCCTACATTCAACCCCTCGCTTTAAAACAAAATTCCATCAATACATCTAGGGGGGTATATAACGGGTAAACCTCTACTTCAAAGCACAAAATCGTGCGTAACCTAGCTATGCCTTATTGCAAACTCTTACCATTATTTTTAAAGTCAATCATTCTATATTTTTTGCGTAAAAACTTACAACTTAAAGTAGTATACTAAAGTGTTTTCCGATTTGTTTTCATTTCCTATTATATTTGTTAGGCTTTAACAAATATACTGTAACCAAGAAATCTAAATCTATCAATCGATAAACCTAAACCAAACCACCAGACTATCTAGTGACTTTATACTACAACAAAAAAAGGAACGCAATACAATTAAATGCAACGCTCCTTTATCCATTATTTTACCTTTTTAACCTACTATAGTAATGGCAACTCGCCTCTTGGAGTAGCACTTTTGCCTTCACTCATAATGTTAGAAAGTGCCTCAGATGCTTGTTTGTTAGATTTTTCTTTTTCAGCGTCACCACTTGCTTTGCTTTCAGTAGCAAGAACTTTATCAGCAAGTTTTAGTAGTTGCTGGTTTGAACCAAGGTTCTCTCTAATATATTTTTGTTCATTTTTGCTAAGGTTAGAAAGATCCATTCCACCCTGAACAGCTTTAAGAATATCAGCAAGAAAGTAGACTTGTTTTTCTCTTTCAGACTTTTCTGAATCCTCAATTCCCTCCTCTTCAACAAACGCTTTTACACCTTTATTAAACGCTTGTACAGCAGGTTTATGCCAACCTTTCGCTTCTTTTCCAGCTTTTGCAATTTCAATGTCAAGAGAGCTAATCTCTCTACCATCACGAACTTGGGCAACTTCTTTATCACGCTCACCCGTTGTTTTAGCTTCTTCTTCAAAACTCTCAACAGTTTTTTGAATATTTTCTTTCAGTTTTTCATCTTTTACTTCATCTAATTGGTCGGCAATCTTATTCTTTACAGAAGCATCAAAGAAATCTTCCTTGTTGTTATACATTTTGAATACAGCTTGTTTTTGTGCTTGTGAAAGGCTGTTAAATCTACCTGTTGCAACATAATTTGCAACCAGACCAGTAAGTGTGTCAAAATCTTTGTCTGCCTGTTCTTTTGGAACATTTTTTATATTGTATCCTTGGTTAACCATATCAAGAACACACTCTAAAGGATAACTTTCAAAAACTTGTTGTCCAATTTTCGAACCTTTTGTAAAACTATTAGTAAGTTCGCCAATACTTGAATGAAAACCAGAATCATTAAGAGCTCGAGACACTCTCCCCATTCTGTCAATTGGGTCAGTGAGATAATTTTGCAAAGCTTCAGCACTATCATATCTCGAATCAAAGTTTGCTTCGGTACCTTTTGTAATCATTCCAGCCTCAACTCCCCTTTGCTGATCAGAAACAAAGGCTTGTCTAGTTCTTTGGAATCTTTTTGAAACATCTTTTCCGCTTGAACCACCTAGCATATCAATACCAAGTTTTGCTGCTTTATCATAGCTTCGACCAATAAATCCAAAGCAGACATTCATTAAGTCTTCACATTCCCTTTCTTTTCTGCGTTGTTTTTCCTCACGAGCAAGCGAAGGTAAGTTGTTCTTTAAAAACTTGTTTGCACCACTAACAAGTTTGTCATATTCATTACCACTTCTCATTCCACGATGAGAAAGCAAGGTTGTTTTTCTCTTTTGAATTTTGACCATATATTTGTCCATAAAGTCAAACTTTTCTTCCAAAAGTTCTTTCATTTCTCTCTGAAGTTGAGCCTTTAGTTTAGGGTCGTGCTCTTTTGCTAATTGCTCCTCCAGACTTCTTTCAAGTGTACTATATCTTGCAAGACCGCTCATAAGTTTGTCTTCCCAACGCTTATGTCTGGTTTGAATAAGTCTTGCCCCACCAACAGCAGAAGCAGCCAAAATTCCACCACCAACAGCAGTACTCAAACTAACTCCAGCAGTTGCAGCAGCAGCGCCAGCCCCAACAGCAATAGCTCCCGATGCAACAGCCCCTACCAGACCACCTGTTATAATTGTACCAACAGCAAGACCTCCAATAACAAGTGCTGCAGTAAGTCTTGGTCTTTTTGCTTTCATTTTTGCAAAATCCATAGCCCCCTGCTCAAGTTCTGTTGGAGACAAATTTTGTTTAACCTCTCTTGGAACGGTTAAATAATTTTCATAAAATTTGTCAAGTTGGTCACCCTTGTATGTTTCAGACATAGCAGCAAGCCACTCTTCCAATGAATTGTATCCATTATATTCACCAGCCATTTTTAAAATCCCCTTTTTCATTCTTTAGTTTTATTATACCACATTATTACATAAAAATCAATTATTTGTCAAAAATTTTCAATTTTATTTTAACAACAAAAAGAACTCAAACCGAGTTCCTTTTGTTACATAGCCAAAGCGCCTTGAATTTCGCCAAGTTTTGAAGCTTGTGTTCTATCTTTTTCTCTACTTTGTCTTTGTGAAATTATGTTCAAAATATTCTCCTTTTCATCTTCTTCCATCTTGTCATACTGCGATTTAACTTCATCAATTGTATCCATAGTTAAATCTTTGAGATTACTATTATCCAAAACAACCGCAATTGTGTTTGATACTTTTCTCTTTCCAAAGTTGTTTGCAATACACTCATTAAACACATCTTCTGCAGTTAAGCCATAAGTATCAGTGTAAGAAGCGAATAACTTTGCGAAATCCTTATCCGAAGTTGTAGTATCATCTAACATCTTTTTAATTGACTGCTTGTATGCAAGACTAGTTTTGCAATTATGAAGCTCTTTATGATTTTTAATATTAGAAATAATTTCAGAGCTAATATCAACATCTTTTTCTTTTGCATCTTCACATATTTTTGCAAAAAGGTCAATAATTCTTTCATTTTGAGGAAGACCAGCTTCCTTTCTCATAATGTCTGCATTTTTCAGTTGAAGAAGAGCAGCTTCTTTTAATTGATAAAGTTGTGAAAATCTAATATCTTCAATTCTATCAAAATGGTCAACACCCGCCCAAGTCCAACCACTTTTTTGTTTCGCCTTAGTTTTTAGTGTTTTAGTTTTAATTTCAGATGAAGTTTGTCTAAAAAGCTCAAGTGAATTTTGCTCATAAATTTTAAGTTCATCTAACGCCTTTTTTCTAAAGAAATTTGCTTTTTGGCTGTTTGTTGCCATATATTCTTGAGATTTTGCCAAGTTTTTTTCAATTCTTCTAAGTCTCCTACTTTCTCTCCAAAAATATCTGGCACGTTTACGATCATTGTTAAAATTGTATTCAAGTTTTCTATCAAGCCTTGTAGCAATTCCACCACAAACGCCCGCAGTAATGCCTGCCGAACCGATTGCAATTATCGCCCATTTTGGCAATGCAAGTTTTGCAAGAACTGGTGCTAAAAAAGGAATTGTTGCTGGACTAAAGACAAGAAGAGCACCTAGAGCAACAGCCAAACCACAAATCGCATATTTTGCACCTTGTTTTATGTAGTGTTTGTAAATCGGCCTTGTGTTGTTTTTTATTATTTCTCTATTTTTCTGTTTTATCTCTTGAGAACGCTCATTTATAATACCAACAATATTTTGATAATTTTCATTAAATCTTTCGACAGTTTCGTTTCTGTCTTGTGTATAGTTTGACATATTCTCACTCCCTTATAAAGATACCCTAATTTTACCACACAATCAGATCTTTGTAAATACCCTTTTTAAAAATTTTTGAAATACAAAGAGAGTTGCTTTTTTAATTACCTTCTTAAATTATACAAAATTAAAAAGTATAAAATTTTGCTAAATTATTCATTTCACTTGCATTTTTCTCTTTTTTATAATATAATTAAAACGTAGAGTTTACTTTTTTGTGATAAGCTTTTTAAAATAAAAGAACTTCTAAAAACCAACCTTGCCGTTTGTCCAAAATATCACATTCTAACGGCTAAGTTTAAAATTCCATTTTAACCAAATTTTACGCTGATATGGCTCAGTTGGTAGAGCAATTGATTCGTAATCAATAGGTCGCCGGTTCGAATCCGGCTATCAGCTCCAATTATTTATTAGTGGTTTGATTTTACTTTTGTGCAAAAATGTAACTATCAAACATTTATAATATAATAAAAAGAGTGATAAACCAAAAAACAAAAATATCAAACAAGCAATTACACCCTACGCATCGTTGTAGGGTGTTTGTGTATTGTTTTGTGGTTGAACTCTATTTTTTTATTATTAACTCTTTACAAATACACCTCACTAAAAACATCAAAAAAATTTTTGTCACTTTTTCAAAGATTAACAAATTTTGAACATCAACACAAAATGCTTTACTTTTCTATATAATTATGCTAGCATAAGTGTATAGTTAACACACATACTAACAGTGTTTTAACAAGGAGGAGATAAAATTGAAAAAGAAAACCCTATTTACATTAATGGCTTGCCTAGTGGTACCTTGTGTATTTTCGCTAAGTGCTTGTGGAGCAGACGATAGCTCTACACACGAACATACTTTTTCACAAGAATGGACAAAAAGCACAACAGAGCATTGGCACGAATGCACTAGCGATGGTTGCGATGTCGTATCTGAGAAAAATTTTCACAATTACACAGACAACAATGACACAGATTGCAACACTTGTGGCTATATAAGGTCTGCTGTCGCAAACAACTTTGAGTTCATAACTACATCAAAAACAAAAACTTACAATGGTGAAGCTGTTACTTTTGTACGTAACACAGACTTTACAATTAGTGGTGATGATGAGGACATTGTTGTAGAATACAAAATTAAGAATGCTGATGACAGCGCTTACACCACTACCCCATTTAAAGATGCAGGTGATTATACTGCAAGGATTAGCTTTGCTGGTAATGCAGAGTTTGAAGCTGTAAACACAAACAACACTATGGACTTTTCAATAAGCAAAAAGACAATTTCCGCCAACAAAAAATTTAGTTTTGAATACAATGGAACGACAAGTTTTAGTGTAGCATCTGATGAAATTCCAGATGCAATTAACGGTGATGACGTACAAATTAGCTTCACATCAGCAAATAAAAACGCAAAAACAACCCAAACTACAAAAGTTGAATTAATAGGTCAAGATAAAGATAATTACGCCCTAGATACTAGTGGAGTAAGTTTTGAAATTGTAGCTAAAAAAATTACAAGTTTTAACGATAGAGATTTAACAGCAATCTATAATGGTGAGACCTCGCACATAGTAGCCACAACAAAGGATATTCCAGAAATATTAGAGTGTGACAGAGAGATGAATTATTCAATCTCAGTGGTTAATACTGATATAAATGTTGGAACCAAGCAAAACAACTCTTTAGAATTCAATGATATTCACGATTATAACTACGAACTTGCTTCAACAAGTGTAAAAAGTTTTGAGATTCTTCCTTGTGAAATCAGTGTTGAAACCGCTAGTTTTACATATAACGGCGATACAACATTTTACACTAATGGCACTGATAATAGCATTAAAGACCAAATTATAGCTAACGACAGAGATAATATAAAAATCAAGTTTATATCAACAGACAAAAATGTTGGTGAAAACAAACTTAAATCAATTTCATTAGAAGGTACAGGTTCAGACAACTACAAACTGACTAATACCGAGAGCTTAAACCTAAAAATTACAAAAAAAGCAATCAATCGTAACGACCCTACTACTGAATTAACTGGTTATGCAAATACCTCAAAAAATGTTTGGCAAAACACATTTGAACTAACACACGATATTGATTTAGACATTGTAGAAGGCGATGTTATAAAATTTGAAACATTAGAAGCAACTCGAACTATTGGAGAAAGGTACATGATTTTCCCAATCCCTGGAAATAATACACGTAATGAGAACAGATGTACTTTGATTGGAAATGACTATCAAAACTATGAGTTTGAAGACAGCTATTATTTATACCTCACCTTTAAGGAAGCACCACAAGCAAACATAAAACTCACATACAAAGAATCTGTAAACGAATACCCTATTCAAACTATTACATTTGGCGATCAAACACTTACAATCAAACTTGCAGATAACACTACAGCAGAAAGCAATCAAAAACTATTTGGACTAATTTACGACAACGCTAGTAGAAATGATATAATTACAGTACCTGTTTATGCACAAGCTGGTAATTTATCTGCTAAAATTGCTGAAATAACCAGAGTTGGAGATGAAAACAAATATTATTTTGATGGTGGAACAGTAACGCTAACAGACGAAGAGAAACCAGCAGTATTCAATTTGTTCAAAGATGTTCAAGGCTTTACAGACTCTGAGGGTAGATGGATTTATGCAGGTAGTGATGATGTTACATTTAATATTTACCCACAACAAGTACACAATTTTAATTTTAAGAAACTAGACGAAACCAGCTCTTTTGATAGCAAAGAAATCCAAGTTGGATTAAACGCCTTTTATTGTGAAGCACAAGACGCTGGAACATATCAATTTAACTTTAAAAATAATGATTTATCAGCATCAGATGTAAGAATAACAATTGTTGATACTGAAGGTAATCATATAGATGTCGATAGTGATTTAAAATTCACTCTAACTAATAGTGGTAAAATTTATATTAGCATCATATCATCTAAGGATAGTAATGTAAGTATTTCAAAAGCCGATTAAACTTTTTATTATAAAAACAAAAAACCCAATTAGAAAAATTCTAGTTTGGGTTTTTATTTTTGTCAAATGTAAATTTTGAATTGTTAGTAGAGAAATGATTTTTAGTATAAAAAGCAAATTATGCAAATTTAGCTTTTTAGTTAGTAAAAAGCTGTTTTACCACAACTTATATAAACACATTTTCACAGAAATTCTTTATGTTCTATCCATTAATCACATCTCTTTCCCAGCCAAAAAAGTGCCTGTTATTTGTGTACTGAATTTGCTTTATTTGACCTCTTTCTATATAAACAACCTTGTCCGAAATATCTGCCAAACTTTCATTTGAGGAAAATAATACAATCGTTCTTTTACCCATTAGTGAATAAAGCAAATTCTTGATATTTTGTTTTTCATCGGCAGAAAGCCCAGACGGAAATTCATATAACGCAATCACCTCTGCACCAGTTAAAAGAACTCGAGCAAGCCCCAACAAATACTGCTTATCAAATGGCAGAGTCAAAATATTTGTATAAATTTTTTGAGGCAAACCGTTTATGTAATCAATCAAATTAAGTTCAGATAAAACCGCCAAAATTTTATTTCTATTTTTATTTACAAGCTTTAAGTTTTGAATAATAGAACCATTAAAAAAATTTGGCCTTGTAGTTAAGTAATTAAAATTTTGACTAAAAACTTTGTTTGAATATTCTAAAATATTAAGACCATCTAAAGAAATTTCTCCAGACTTTGGCAAAATATTTCGGTGCATAAGGTGAAAAAGTGTTCTCTTCCCAGATGATTTTGCACCAATAATAAGTGTCGTTTGAAGTGCGTTTATTCTCAGATTAATATTTTTTAGTGATGGATTTCCCTCTTTATCCCCTTTATATGAAACATCAGAAAATTCCATATAACCAATCAAATTATTATTCTCAATATCACCAACTGGAATTTCTTCTTTTTCTGTAAATTCTAACACGGTCTTTATACGAGAGGCGTAAATTCCAGAATTTTTTAAATATGGCATAAATTCAAATACTAAAGACGTTGTTTCTATTCCATTTGTTATATATGGAACAATAATAAAGTACATCTCGACCGAAAGTTGCCCCTTGGACACAAGCAAAACCATTGCTAATGTTAGAACAAAAATCATAAAATTGTAAAACACAAAAAACCCTTGAGCAACAGATGAATCAGCATTAGTCTTTTTTCCTAAATCGTCTATATATGTTTTAATATGGTTATTGTAACGCTTTTTTAGAGTTTGATTAAGTGCTAAATCATTTATGGTTTGCCTTGAATCTACTATTTCGCAAAATTTTTGGTACTGAATATCGTTATCTTCCCTAAGTTTTTTTACACACTTAGCACGCCTCGTTTCTAAATAATTAAGCAAAATAAAATTTAGAATATTCGCTATAATAACAGCAAAACCTACCCATATATTAATGAAAAGCAAAATAATTATCGTCACAACAAGCATAAAAATCCTACCAGCGCAAATTGCCGACTTGTCGGCAACTTCTGCCAAACTATAGACATCACTATGCACAATGTTCATAATTTTTTCTTTAGGAGTCTTTTTGAAATTTGAAGATTTTGCACAAAGCATTTTTTCAACAAACAAGTTATTTAAACGACCATAAATAGACCCTATTAATTTGTTATACACCCTATAATTTATCACCCAAAAAACATTCCTTAAAGCAAGCAAACAAAAAACAATAAAAAGATGTAAAGATGCACCCCAATAATTACCACTAGTAATACAAACAACAGCTTTTGCTGAAAATAGTGGAGCAATAAGCAGACAAGTATACGCCAAAACAACTGCAAACGAAGAAATAAACCAAATACTTTTATTTGGCTTTGCTAGTCTATACCAATTTCTGAATAACTTTAAATTCTCAAACATTTCATCATTATATAAAATAAAAAAGAAAATGTCGAGTAAATTTTATTGTTTTACAAAAATAACTTACAAATTTTTATTCTCAAAATAGATTTTAATTTAGCTTAAAATGTTTGAAAAATTAATAAAATTGCAAAAAAAGAGGCTATTTTACCTCTTTTTTCTTCTTTTTTAATAGTTTCTTTTGCATTTTTTCTTCTTTTTTATTTTGAATTTCTTGCAAATAATCGTCTCTCAACTTTTGCATTTTTTCAGAAATAACTTGGCTTGCATTTGTTAAAACTTCGGTCGTAAGTTTTTGCCCTTGAAATTCTGTCAGGTAAAAAGGTTCTCCAATTAAGAGTACATTTCTTGAAAAAATCTTAGGTTTTTTTACAAGCCACATTGGTACAATAGGTGCGTTTGACTTTAACGCAAACATTGCAGTTCCATTTTTTAGCGACATTTGCTCTTCATCACTTACATTTTTTCTAGTTCCTTCGGGGAAAATTAGTAGCCACTTTTCTTTCTTTAGCTCACCAAGCACTGTTTTTATTGATGAGATACCAACACTTTCACGATCAACAGGAACAGCTCCCCAGCTTTTTAGAATTGCTCCTTTTAGTTTGTTTTTGAACAAACTATGTTTAGCCAAAATACAAGGCTTAGCGTGAAGATAACTATTGGTCACTACCACATCAGCATTAGAGCGATGATTACAGGTTAAAATTGCCTTATGTTTTTTAGGAAGATTTTTTCTCCCAATAACTTTTGTAGGCAAAAAAATTCTCACTGGCAAAAAAGCCAGATAGTAACAAAACCAATAAAAAAACATTTCTATCCCCCTACATTTCCTTTAGATATTTTATTTCATCAGGAGTAAGTTTTCTACACTCACCCTCTTTCAAATTGCCTAAGGTTAGTTTTCCAATAGAAATTCTTTTTAGAGATTTCACTTTTTTACCTAAAGCTTCAAACATTCTCCTAACTTGCCTATTTTTTCCTTCGTGAATAACAAGTTCGACTTCTGTTTTATTATCAAATCTTCTCGTAACTCTTGCCTGTGCGTTACTAGTTATAAATCCACCAATATCAACACCAGTTCGAAGTTTTACGAGATCACTATCACTAATACTGCCCGAAACAACTGCAATATATGTTTTACCAAATTCAAAGCTTGGGTGAGTAAGTTTTTGAGCCAAATCACCATCATTAGATATAAGAAGCAGTCCAGATGTGTTGTAATCCAGCCTACCAATAGGAAAGAGCCTTTTTTCTGAGTTTTTAACAAGCTCCATAACAGTCTTTCTCCCTTGTGGGTCACTTAGAGTGGTAACATACCCACAAGGCTTATAGAGCATATAGTATTCAAAATCACCCTTGATTCGAACAGCTTTCCCATCGACTGCCACAATATCTTTTTCGGGGTCAACATCTACTCCAAGCTTTTTTATCACAACAGCATTGACTCTTACCCTACCAGCTGAAATTATCTCATCGCAAGCACGCCTTGAGGCAACACCAGCCATCGCCATAAACCTATTTAATCTCATTAAAACGCCCCTTTAATTTATGCGTTCCAATTATCTAAAATCTCCTTTAACTTGTCTTTAAATAATTTGGAATCTACCTCTTCTATTGTATATATTTTTTCAGAAAAAAGCAAGTGATTCCCATAATAAATTTCTACATCTCCAACTTCCATATCATATTTTACCGGTGCATCTAAACTCTCAGGGGCATTAAAAACAACATTCAAATTACTTTCCTCTTTTTCACTTAAAGCAATTTTAAAACTTCCTCTTGTGTAAAGTCCAACAAAATCACCTTCCCCATTTTCAACAGGAACACTCTTTACAAAGTGATAGCTTGGTAAAATTTCAACTAATTTGAACTCATTAAAAGCTTTTTCAAACATTTCAGCACTTTCTTCAAACATTGGCCCACAGTTAAACACAACCGCTACTAGTCTAAGTCCATCACGCTCACAAGCTGATACAAGACATCTGCCTGCGTTGTCAGTAAAGCCTGTTTTAACGCCAATACACCCGTCAAGACTTGCAAGTAGTTTGTTTTTGTTGATTAAATACCTCTTGTTTTCTTGGTCTTTACAAATTGTAATGGTTTTTGTTTTAACAATCTCAGCAAAAGTTTCATTTTCAAGAGCATAGGCTGTTATCTTAGCCAAATCCGAAGCCGTTGTGTAATGCTCTTTCTCATCAAGTCCGTGTGGATTTACAAAATGTGAATTAGTAGCTCCAATTTTTGTTGCAGTCTGATTCATCATCTCGCAAAAATTTTCTTCACTACCAGCAATAGCATAAGCAATTGCAACGCTCGCATCATTTCCACTTCTAAGCATAAGTCCATAAAGAAGCTCTCTCACAGATAATTCTTCATTTGGTTGAAGATAAATTGATGTACCAAATGTTCCAACAGCTTTGGGGTCTATTGTTATTTTTTCATCAAGATTTGTACAATTTTCAATAGCTGTTATTGCAGTAACAATTTTTGTTGTACTTGCCATAGGAAGTTTTTCTTCACTGTTTTTACTGTACAAAACCCTACCCGTTTGTGCATCAATTAGTATTGCACTTTTAGCACTTGAATTGTAAGAAATCTTTTCAGTGAAAACTTCATTTATATTTTCATTTATAACAGCATTTGCTGGTAAAAATTCTGGCATAGGAAAATTCGTAAAATTTAGCAAAAATACAAAAACAAAAGCAAAAAAACATAATTTTTTCATTATTTAACCCCTTTTTTAAACATTTTTTGTTTTTTATCGCATTTTTTTACTTTCTCGAGTGCAACCTTTCCACTTTTTTTGACATAAAATGCAACAGCATCAGCAACCTTTTTTACAACTTCAGAAAAAGCATTTTCATTGGAAAGAGTTATAAGCTCTGTGTCGTTTTTTCGCACAATCAAGAACCCAACAGGCTCTGCACTACAACCAGAACTCGACCCTCCAGCAAAAGGCATATTATTTAACTTTTTTGTAAGAATTTTTTTGTTAGCATATTCACCACCTCCAGCAACATATCCCACGCAAATTTTCACAAGAGGAAAAACCTTGTCACCATTTGACATATCAACAGGAGTTCCAATCACATTATCAACATCAATAACAGGTTTTAAATTAGAAATACTATTTTTTACAAGTTCTAAAACCGAATTTTCTTCTTTCATTTCGCTCTCCTTTTTTTATTAACTTTACGTAGTGTTTGCAAAAAGCAAAATAAAATACTTGTTGGTAAAATAAAAATTGAACTAAAAAAAGAAAACTTGAACTCTGATTTTTCAAAATCTTTATCACAGACTATATTAGAAATGTAATCTCCTTTTTTGTTATGAATTAAAACAAAAAGTATATGCATTAAACTTACGATATAACCATTTAACATTGCTGTTGTCATCGCATCATTCTTTTTTCCAAAATAGGAAAAGAGATAAATTTCAAATATTTTTAATTTTAAAAACAAGTTTTTGAAAAATTGAAGCATTAGATATGATTTAACTGAAAAGAGTTGAATATCTTTTTCTTTTTGCTTTTTTGTAATAATATGAATTGCATCTCTTTTTAAATTAAATCTAAAATTCATTATCGGAAAAATCCATAAAAGTGTAATAGAAATAGCGCCAAGATTTTCCAGCACATTAACATAAAATCTTAACTGTATAAATAGCGGAAAAATTAAAACAAATACAATCAAACTAAGAACAATTAAAACTACAAAATACCATTCCATAGCAATATTTTTTGTAAAAATAACAAAAAAATGCACAAAATTCGTGCATTTTTTAAATTTTTACAAGCTATTTTCACATTTAACCTTCTTGTGCTTTATCAAATTCTCCAACTGGTCTTTCACTCTCATCTTTCAGACTGTCAACAATTATTTTATCTTCTTCTTCAAGAGGTAGTACCTCAAACTCACGATAAAGCGAATTTCCATCATTTTTGATTACTTGAATCTGTTCCATCAATTCTTCATATTTAGGAAGGTCATCAAGACTTTGTATTTCAAACTTTTTCAAAAATTCATCAGTAGTTCCAAAAAGAAGTGGTTTTCCAACAGCATCTTTTCTACCAACGACTTCAATCAAATTATGTGATAGCAAAAGTTGGATAGCATAATCACTTGACACTCCTCTAACTTGCTCAATATCAAGTCTAGTTACAGGTTGTTGATAAGCGATAATTGCAACAGTTTCCAAAGCAGCTTTCGTAAGAGCTTTTTCCTTTATTGGGTTAAGGACTATAGAAATTTGTTCTGCATACTTTGGGTTACTCGTGAGTTGAACTTTGTCTTTATATGTAATTACATTTATTCCATCATCAGCGTGTTTGTCTTTTAATGTTTTAATAGCTCTTTCAACTTGCTCAACCTTTATTTCAAGTTTTTCAGCTATGTCTTTTATTTCAATACCATTACCCGCAACAAACAAAATCCCTTCA
>DLKQ01000033.1:14157-14491 GCA_002477805.1 Christensenella sp. UBA7584
AATTTCAATTTCTGAAAAAGTGTCGCTTTGCTTTACTGATATAATTTGCGTTTTTAAAAGTTCAAGCATAGCCAAAAAAGTTATTATAATTTCTCCACGAGTAAAATCAGTTCCAAAGCACTCACTAAATTTCATTTTCTTCTTTTCTGTTATATTTGCTCTCAAGTTTACAATACTATCAGCAAGTGTAAACCTATCTTTTTTAATTTGTTTTTCTTCAGAAGCTAGTTCTTTCTTCTCAACTTTTACCAAAAGCTTTGAAAAAGCATCAACCAAGCCTTGCATATCCATATTCTTAAGAACCATTCTAAAGTCTCCAGCAGACTTGTCTGGC
>DLKQ01000006.1 GCA_002477805.1 Christensenella sp. UBA7584
TCCTGTAAATGTATGTGAAAGGCTTTTGCCCGCCTTTAGTGTTGGCATAGTTACCTCTACCTTTTTTATCTCAAATGGTACTCGAATTATGCCGGTAAATTGTCCATTTCACAAATAAGCATATAGTAATTTCCAGCGTTAATTGGAACATTCAATGTACCTCCCCCCAATCCTATTTCAGTTAAACTTGGTAACTACATATTATCATTTATCCAGGCAGCATAGTACTCATAAGATACAGCAGTAGATTTACCATAGTAATAATCGTCAACATAATCAGTCCCGCCAAATTCCCACTCATCGTTTGGTAAATTATAATTATAACTTATTGTTGTTTTTGCTGATTGATGTTGTTGCCAAGATACCGCGCTTGACTTTACTATATAATTTGTAAGTGCTCCCATTTCTAAGCAATTTTATAATTAATCTTTTTATGTTGTTCTCAAGCCTTTTTAATCATTCTTGCTTTGGATAATAATTTTTTTAATCACAACTTTGAAGCCAAATTAAAACCATTTTTTATTTAAACTTGCTTTTATCCGTTTGCCTGATGTGGTTATCTAATTTTTCAAAAAAACACAAATGTTTAAAGCACATTTTTCGAAATAATTTAAAATGTTGCTATGTTAATTGCTTCAATAACACAAATAAGCTTAAAAATATAAAAAAGAAGTCCGAAATGAACTTCTAAATATGTAATTAGTTTTTTATAAATTGCTTTAAGAAAATAAATTTTAATATTTTTCGTAAGCATTTTGGTGACTTAAAACAAACTATACGCATTACTCCCTCCAACTTTGGTAGTTTATGATAAAGTAGCATACAATTGTTACAATCTATCTTTTCCTTTAAGGGTTTCTATAGCTTTTTTCTTGTCTTTTGCGTTATATATACAACTTCCCGAAACAAGTACATCTGCACCGCTAACAGATATTATTGAAGCGTTAGTAAAATTAACCCCACCATCGACTTCTATAAGTATATCAAGCCCGAGCTCAGCCTTTTTTTTGCTAAGATAAGAAATTTTTATAAGGCTATCCTGAATAAACTCTTGACCACTTTTTCCTGGATAAACACTCATCACAAGCAAAATATCAATATATCTAAGCAAATTTTCAACAGCTTGCACTGGCGTATCAGGTTTTATAGAAAGTCCAACTTTCACCCCCATTCCCCTAATTGTTTGAAGTGCGTTAATAAGCTCAACTTTATCAGAAAATGATTCATAGTGAATAGTTATACTATTTGCACCATATTTTACATAATCTTTTACTACTTTCATTGGCTCATTAACCATAAGGTGCACATCAAGAAAAAGATTGGTAGCCTTTCGCAAAAATGCAAAAACCAAATAATCAAACGAACGCTTTGGGACAAATTTTCCGTCCATAATATCGCAATGCAACCAATCCGCTCCACTTTTTTCAACAAGTTTGGCATATTCTGTTAAATCTTTTATTGGACAAGGGTCAGTGCTTGGTGCTATTAGCAAATTTTTCATAAAAGCTCCTTTTCTTATATTTATACAAAATTATAAATAATTATACATCAACTCATATTGTTAGGATTTGTCTCAACAAAAATGCTCACGCCTTCTTTTTGATTGTTATCACAAATTTTATATATGGCATTTAAGTTTTCCTCAAAATTTTCATTAGCAAATCGTAGTAAAATCTGAAACCTAAATTTGTTTTGAATTTTTCCAACAGGGCATTTCATAGCCTGGCAGAAAAGCATATTTTTGTTTGTATTATTTGTTTTTTTTATGTCCATATGAATTTTTGCAATCACATCTCTCACCTTTTCTAACTTATCTCCACTAGCAAGGATACGAACAATTTGAGCAAAAGGAGGGAATTTTGAGGTTTGCCTAAGGTTTAACTCTCTATCAAAAAAAGCTTTATAATTATAATTTGCCATATACCTATAAACATAATGATTTGGCATATAAGTTTGCAGGTCAATTTTTCCTAATTTATCCGCACGTCCAGCCCTACCCGCAACCTGGGTTAGGAGCTGGAAGGTTCTTTCAGTGCTTCTAAAATCCGAAAAATGTAAACTCATATCAGCATCAACAATACCAACTAGCGTCACATTCGGAAAATCGTGGCCTTTCGCAATCATTTGTGTCCCAACCAAAATACAAGGTTTTGTTTTTGAAAACTCTTCCAAAATTTTTGCGTGAGAACTTTTCGTTTGAGTTGTATCAAAATCCATTCTTAAAATTTTCACACTGGGAAAAAGTTTTGAAAGTTCTTCACAAACTTTTTGAGTTCCTATCGCTCCCATTCTAATGTAACTACTATGGCAATTCGGGCAATTTGTCAGTGCCTTGTATCTCCTTGCACAAAAGTGACATTTTAACTGATTATCTTCTTTATGGTAAACAAGAGTTGCATCGCAATCATCACATTTTGCCACATATCCACATTCCCTACACACAACAAAACTAGCAAAACCGCGTCTGTTACAAAAAAGCATTGCTTGATTACCACTATTAATACAATCTTGCAAATCTGATTCAAGTTGTCCTGAAAACATTCCCGTGTTTCCAAGACTCATTTCAACTTTCATATCAATAATTTGAACTTTGGGCATTTCTCTTTTATTTACACGCTGAGGCATTTCGTGAAGTTCATATTCACCTTGCATAGCTTTGTAAAAAGTTTCGACACTTGGTGTTGCACTACCAAGCACAAGTGGACAGTTGTTATAATCACATCTAAACTTAGCCACATCGTGAGTATAAAACCTTGGGTTACTTTCGCTACGATACGAAGCATCGTGCTCCTCATCAATAATTATTATGCCAAGATTTTTTGTTGGTGCAAAAATAGCACTCCTTGCTCCAACAACTATTTTCGCTTCTCCAGTGCGAATTCTCTGCCATTCATCAAATCTTTCACCCAAACTTAATCCACTATGCAAAATTGCAACAGTATCACCAAATCTTGCCTTGAAGAGACTAAACATTTGAGGAGTTAAACCAATTTCTGGCACAAGCATAATTGCACTTTGACCGCGCAAAATACAACGTTCTATAGCACGCATATAGACCTCTGTTTTTCCACTACCAGTAACTCCAAAAATTAAGTGCGTTTTTGGAGTATTTATCTCTTGTAAAACTTTTTGCTGAAGTGAAGTTAATTCAACATTTTTATCCAGAATAGTTTTAACTTGTGGAGTACGCTCTTTTTGCTCTGTGCTTTCTTCAAAAATACCTAAAGAAACAAACTTATTTACAGCAAAAACACCAAATTGCTTGTTTAAATCTGTTTTTAAATATTTTTCACCACTTTTAACGAAGTTAAGAAGTGCAATCTGGTTTTTAGAATTAGCCCTCACCGATTTAAGTAATACAAAAGCATCAAAATCCTTTACAAAAATTACAGTCTGAGATAATGATCTAACACGCTCTTTCCTAAGCCCACTTGGAAGAAACAATCTCAGTGTATCCACTCTTTTTAAATGGTTATGCTTGATAAGATAATCACTAAGTCCTAAAAATTCATCAGAAATTATTGGATATGGTTCCAAAACCTTAGACACTTGCTTTAGCTTCTCAACTGGATACTCACTTTTTTCTTTTATATTTATGACATAGCCTTCAAGAGTTTGCCTACCAAAAGGGACAATAACACGTTGTCCCCTTTGTAAATTTGGTAAAGCAATATACTCAAAAATTTTATCCACATTTGAGTGAGTTATATCCACTATTACTTCTGCAATCATTTAATTAGTAGCTTCCTGGAACAATTTTCCCATCATAAACTTCTTGAGCAGCAATAGAAATTACTTTTGGATCCTTCTCTACAGGCTCACCAGCAAGATAAGCATTATTTAATTCTTTTGCCCTTTTTGATATTAGACAGGTGAGTAAAAATTTGTTTCCAACCTTTTTTACCAAATCATCAATTGGTGGTTCCATCATAACATATTCTTTTTCCATAAAAAAACACCTCTACTTATTTTATTAATTTGTTTAAAAGTTCATTTATCAACTTTGGATTTGCCTTTCCATTTGTTGCTTTTTTAGCCTGACCTATAAAGAATGCTATAGTTTTTTGGTTTCCATTTTTTAATTCTTGAACAGCTTTTGGATTTTCATTAACAATTTGTTTTAAAATTTCTTCCAAACCAGCAGTATCGCTCATTTGAGCTAAACCCTTTTCATTAACAACCATTTCTGGGTCTAAGTTCGTCCCCCAAAGCTCATCTAAAAGCTGCCTTGCAACTGATTGTGATATTTTTTCTGATTTATAAAGATTCAATAATTTTGCCATATTTTCAGGAGAAATAGCAATCTCAATTTCTTCACTTTGAACTGCATTAATCTTTTTAAACACTTCTCCCAAAATCCAGTTACAAACAAATTTGGGCTCATTAAAAATTTCTAACACTTTTTCATAATAATCGGCTATATATCGCTCTTCTGTCAAGAGTTCTGCATCTTGCTTATTTAGTCCATTTTGAATATACTCTTTGGCTCTATCACTTGCAAGTTTTGGAAGTGAATTTCTAATTTCATCAATATAACATTTTTCAATTTCCATAGGAACTAAATCTGGATCAGGGAAATACCTATAATCCTGAGCATCTTCTTTTGTTCTCATTGGGTAAGTCTTTCCAGTAATGTCATCAAATCTTCGTGTTTCTTGAATAATTTTTCTACCAGCCTCAAGTTCCTCTTCTTGCCTTTTTGCTTCGTACTTAATCGCACGGAGAACCGACCTAAATGAGTTTAAATTTTTCATTTCTGTTCTCGTTCCTAAAGGCTCGCCTTCTTTGTGCAGAGAAAGATTAACATCACATCTGAGGCTTCCTTCCTGCATTTTACAATCACTAACTCCAAGGTAAAGTAGTGTCGAACGCAATTTTTTTAGATAAGCAACAGCCTCTTCTGCACTTTCAAGTTCTGGTTTAGAAACAATTTCAATAAGAGGCACTCCACCACGATTGTAATCAACTTTTGTTCCACTTGATGAGTGTATAAGTTTTCCCGCATCTTCCTCAAGGTGTATGCGGTCAAGATGTATTATTTTTGTCTTTCCGCCTACCTCAATTTCAACTTGTCCGCCAACGCAGAGCGGGTATTCAAGTTGAGAAATCTGATACGCCTTAGACAAATCTGGATAGAAATAATTTTTTCTTTCCATTACAGAGTACTCATTAATTTTACATCCAACACTTAGACCCATTTTAATTGCATACTCAACAGCTTTTTTGTTAATAACTGGCAACGCACCTGGCATTCCAGTACACACTGGGCAACAATGAGTGTTTGGCTCTCCGCCAAAATGATTCAAGCAACTACAAAAGCATTTTGTTTGTGTTTTTAATTCGCTATGAACCTCTAGCCCAATAACAATTTTATACATTTTTAGCCTCCTTGTGTGATTCGAAAAATTCACCGACATTAAAGAGTGTGTCTTCTCTCCATTTTGGAGCTATTAGTTGCATTCCTATTGGCAAACCGTCTTTACTTTTCCCACAAGGTAAACTCATTGCTGGAAGTCCTGCAATATTTACCGGAACTGTGTAAATGTCTGTTAAATACATCGCTAAGTGGTCGCCACTTTTTTCACCAATTTTGAAAGCAGGATTTGCTGTTGTAGGCGAAATTAACACATCACATTTTGAAAATGCAGTTTCAAATTCCTTTTCAATTACTTTTTGAACACCTTTAGCCTTTCGGTAAAAAGCATCAAAATATCCACTTGAAAGTACATAGTTACCAAGCATAATTCTTCGTTTTACTTCTTTACCAAAACCCTGAGTTCTTGATTTAAAATAAAGGTCCACGATGTCATTAAAATTTTTCGCTTGTACGCCATACTTTACACCATCAAATCTTGCAAGATTACTTGTAGCTTCTGCTGAAGATATAATGTAATAAACAGAAAGTGCAGTGTCCAAACTTGGCAAACTCACATCAACAAGTTCCGCCCCATTTGCCTTGTAAAAATCAAGCGCATTATCAAGTGCCTTACGAACTTCACCACTAAGTTTGTCACTAAAAAATTCTCTTGCAACACCTATTTTAACGCCCTGTATGTTACCAGTAATACATTTTTCAAAATCTGGCACTTGTTGTTTTGAACTAGTCATATCAAACTTATCTTCACCACTAATACAGTTAAGCATAATAGCACTATCCCTAACACTTCTTGTTAGAGTTCCAACTTGGTCTAACGAGCTTGCAAAAGCAACTACCCCATATCGTGAAACTCTACCATATGTAGGCTTTAGCCCTACAGTACCACAAAATGATGCTGGTTCACGAATTGAACCACCAGTATCTGTACCGAGAGAACCAAAACACTCAAAACTAGCAACAGTTGCAGCACTTCCACCACTTGAACCACCTGGGACATAATTAGGGTTAACAGGGTTACGCACAGCCCCAAACGCAGAATTTTCATTTGAAGAACCCATCGCAAATTCGTCCATATTTGCTTTTCCGATAATAACCGCACCCTCGTCAAGAAGCTTTTGAGCACAAGTTGCTGTGTATGGAGAAACAAAATTTTCAAGAAACTTGCTTGCACAGGTAGTTTTAAATCCTTTGAGATTTATATTATCTTTTATTACTATTGGAATACCAGCAAGTTTGCCTAATTTTTCGCCTGCTAGTCTTCTTCTATCAATTTCAGTGGCTATCTGAAAAGCGAACTCCTCACAGGTTGAAATAAGAGTATTTAAGTCCTTAGTTTTTTCAATTTGCTCAAAACACCGTTTAGTAAGTTCGTAACTTGTTATTTCACCTGTATCAAGTTTTTCTTTTACTTCATATAGATTTAATTTTAAATAGTCCATTACGCTCCCCCCTCCTCAACAGTTGTTGGAACAAGAAAAGCTCCATCTTCACTTGAAGGTGCATTTTTAATTATTTCCTCTTGCGAAAAACTTGGAAGAACAACATCTTCTCTTAATTCTGTTTTAGCATTTAATGTTTTCTGACGCAAATCAACAAGAGATGTATCAACTTTTTGTATGTTTTGTACATATTCTAGTGTTTTGTCAAATTCAGCAACAAAACTAGAAAGTTCCTCATCAGAAAATTCCAATCTTGAGAGTTTTGCCAATTTTTTTACTTCACTAATATCTATTTTTGACATAACTGCCCCCTTTTGTATAAGTTAAAGTGTAACACAAGACTATATTTGTGTCAATTATTTTAGCATTGATAAAAATTCATCTTCATCAATAATTTGAATACCAAGTTGTTTTGCTTTTTCATATTTACTTCCAGGGTCTTCACCTAGTAAAACAAAACTTGTATTTTTGGAAACATTTGAACTAACACTTCCACCATAATCTTCAATAAGCTTTGTTGCATCTTGTCTAGTCAAATTTTTTAAAGTTCCAGTAAGAACAAAAACTTTATCACTAAATATTTGCTCTTTGCTATTTGTACTTGGATAAACTATTTCCACTCCAGCATCAAAAAGCTGTTTTAATAAACTTTGGTTATATTCATTCGAAAAATAATTTACAATACTCTGTGCAACAACTTCTCCGATATCTTTTATTTCAAGCAAATCATCAATACTAGCATTTTCGAGTTCAGAAAGGCTTTTGTATTTTTTTGCCAAATCCTTTGCTGTTTTTATACCTATGTTTGCAATACCTAGTGAAAATATAAAATTCGCAAATGGTGCTTTTTTACTATTATTTATGGAGCGAATTAAATTTGATGATTTTTTGTCCTTAAAATTATCAAGTTTTAAAAGGTCATCTGGATTGATTTTATAGAGGTCGGCCACATTACGAACTGATAATTGGTCGTAAAATATATCAATTGTTTTATCGCGTATACCTTCAATGTTCATTGCATCACGACTCGCGTAGTGAATAATACGCTCTTTGAGTTGTGCTGGACAATTTTGATAATTTGGGCAATAAATATAAGCACCCCTAACTTCAAGTTTTGTGTGACAAGAAGGGCAATATTCTGGTTTTTCAATTTCCCTATAATTTTCAAGTTTTTGAGCAAGACCTAGAATTTCAGGAATAACCTCATTGCTCCTACGAATAAATACTAGTGCATTTATTCCAACCTTCTTTCTTTTAATATCGTCCCAGTTATTTAATGTTGCTCTTTTTACCGTTGCGCCAGCAAGTTCAACAGGGTCTAAGATTGCAAGTGGAGTTATTTTCCCCGTTCTACCAACCTGCCAAACTACATCACGGATTGTACTTGTTACTTCCAAAGGAGCAAATTTGTATGCTAGCGCCCACTTTGGAAAACGAATGGTGTAACCCAATTTTTCTCTTGTAGACATTTCATTTACCTTGACAACAAGCCCATCAATCAGTATATCTAGACTTTCTCGCTCTTTATCAACATTTTCAATGATAGAATGAATCTCATTTAAGTTTGTAGTAACATTAAAAAAATCACTCACCAAAAATTTATTTTTTCTTAAAAACTCATAAAGTTCAACCTGAGTGCTAAAATTTTTTCCTTCAACATATGGAATTCCATATGCAAAAAAATCAAGTTTTCTACTTGCAGTAACCTTTGGGTCTAAGTTTCTAATACTACCCGCAACAGCATTTCTTGCATTTTTTAGAGGCTCATCTGTAGTTTTGTTATATTTTTCAAGTTCACTAAGTAGCATAATTCCTTCGCCATTTACAACAATCTTTCCTTTGTAAGGAATAGAAAGCGGAACACTTCGTATTGTTTTTACTTGAGCTGTGATGTCTTCTCCTACTATTCCATTTCCTCGAGTAACCGCTTGAACTAAATACCCCTCTTCATAAGTTAACGCAAGTTGCAAGCCATCAAACTTATATTCAACTGTAAAAATTGTTTTTGGAAATTCAGATAAAATTTTGTTTACCCATTGGTCAAGCTCATTAAAGTTTTGGGCTTTGTCCAAGCTATAAAGTGGACTTAGATGCTTTTGCTTTTTAAACCCTTCTTTTACGACATCACCGACACGCTGAGTTGGAGAATCAGGCAAAATAATGCCCGTTTCGTTTTCTAAGTCAACAAGTCTATAATAAAGTTTGTCATAGTCAGCATCAGATACAATAGGATTATCCAAAACGTGATAATGATAACTGTACTTATTCAAATCTGAAACAAGTTTTTCAATTTCCACCTTTTTGCTTTCCAATTTCTAATTTCCACCTTTCATAATTTGTAGAGGTGCATATTCTAAAGACAATCGTTTTGCACCTAAAATATTAAATGTTACTGTTACCATTTTAGAACTTTCCAGTTCACTGTCATCAGTAATTATTCCAACTCCAAAAGTTGAATGAAACACCTGAGTTCCCTTTTTAAAGAGAGAAAAATCTTTTTGAGGCTTTTGGAATATAGTCTTTGTTACTTGAGAGGTGTTTTGCGGTCTCATAGCACTTGGATTTTCAATATTACGCTTGTACCCAAGTCCACACTCTTCTAAAAATCTACTTGGTTTTTGATATTGTTCACGTCCCCATAACATTCTTACACGACTACCAGAAATAAAAAGTTCCCGTTTTGCCCTTGTTATTGCAACATACATCAAACGCCTCTCTTCTTCAATATCACTTTCTCCACACCTTATTATTGGAAAAATACCTTCTTCAACTCCAACAATAAATACAACCTTAAATTCAAGTCCCTTTACAGCGTGAACAGTACTCAAAAGCACTGCATTATCTTCCATATTTGCATTATCTAAATCGGTCAAAAGCATTACTGACTGCAAATATTCATCAAGCGTTGCATTTTTATTTTCTTTTTGATATTCGTTTACCCCTTGAGCAAACTGTTCGATATTGAGCATTCTAGTCATATCTTCTTCCACACTAATATCATATGCGTTTTTGAAACCGACTTCATCAATTAAGTATTTCACAAATTCGGCTACTGACATATTAATGTTTTCCACTAATTTGTTATATAAAACACCAAAATCAACAAGTTTCTTTTTCAAAGTACCTGAAACCTCAGGATAGTTTTCAATATTTAAAATAGTATTTAGAAGCGACCCAGTAGATAGCTCTCTAAGTTTTAAAATACTATTTTCCCCAATCCCCCTTTTCGGAAAATTTATAATTCTTAGCAAACTTTCTTCATCATACGGATTGCAAACAAGTCTTAAATACGCAACAACATTTTTAATTTCTGCTCGCTCATAAAACTTAAAACCACCCAAAACTTTGTAAGGAATTCCATTATTGTTGAGCACATTTTCAAAATTCCTTGAAATAGCATTAAGCCTCATTAAAATGGCAATATCACTTGCAGAATAACCTTGGTTTCGTATAAGATTAACTATCTGCCTACAAACGGTATCAGCCTCCTCTTTGTCACTAGAAGCCATATAGTAATGAACATCATCGCCCTCATCGTTGTCTGTCCAAAGTGTTTTTTTGATACGACTTGAATTATTTTCAATAAGCATATTTGCTTTTGATATAATTTTTTTTGTAGAACGATAATTTTGCTCCAGTTTAAATATTTTTACTGAAGGAAAATCTTTTTGAAAATTTTGAATATTTTCAATATTTGCACCACGCCAACCATAAATGCACTGATCTTCATCACCAACTACTAAAACATTTCTCCATTTAAAAGCAAGCATTTTAACAATGTCATATTGAATTTTGTTGGTATCTTGGAACTCATCAACGTGAATATATCTAAACAAATCTTGGTAATAACGCAAAACATCTGGAAATTCCTTTAAAAGCAAGAATGTTTTTACTAGCAAATCATCAAAATCAAGAGCATTTGACGCTTTAAGTTTATCTTCATACATCTGATAGGCTGTTATGATTTTTTCAGACAGAATATCACACCTAATCTCGTCTTCGTAGTCTGAAGGAGATAAATTGTTGTTTTTTGCCCTTGCTATGTGATGTAAAATTGTTTTTTTATCACTGTCCTCATCAATTTCAAGGTTTTTGAAAATATCTTTCATTATTCTGTTTTTTTCATCATCGGCATAAATACTAAAAGACTTGGTGTATCCAAGTTTGTCTATATCGCGACGTAAAATTTTAACACACAAAGCGTGAAATGTCGAAATCCAAACTTGGTTGTTTTCACCAATCATCTTTGAAATTCTTTCTCTCATTTCATTTGCTGCCTTGTTTGTAAAAGTAATTGCCAAAATATTAAATGGCATAACTTTTTTTTCTTGAATGAGATAAGCAATGCGGTGTGTTAATAGTCTAGTTTTACCACTTCCAGCTCCTGCTGTAACCAGCACTGCTCCCTCAGTTTGTAAAACAGGTAAAAGTTGTTCCTTATTTAATTTATTAATAATTTCCATTTGTGCCCTTCTTCTTTTGGAAAAGTATAGCAAAATAATAAGTGTTTTGCAACTAAATTAAAAAAGAAAACATACAAAATATGTTTTCTTAACTATTAACAACCATACTAGACTGATGCTCTTTTTCATACTTTTCTTTAAACTTGTTGTATTTATCTGTAAGCTCAAAAATGTAATTCTGCTTTCCTCTTTCATCAAGCTTGTCATAAACTTCGTGGTCAATGAGTTTTTTAATTGGATTTAGTACATATTCATTTTCAGACAGCATTTTCGTAATTTTTTTATAAAACTTTTCATCTTCTTCGCTCATATCATTATTACCATAAAGATCTCTTTCAATCTTTTTCCTGAACATACTTTTTAAACTTGTCATATTATCTCCCCTGTGATAATGAGCTTCCAAAAACCTTGCCTTATCTTCTCTAACCCCCTCCCAATAGCCACTTATAAGCCTATGTCTTGCCTGCCTTGCACATTCTTTGAAAGTCATTTTTGAATTTTCCATTACTCTCTCCTCCTTGCTTGTAGATAGTGTAATATAAATTTTTGCAAAAGAAAAATGATTTTTGACGAAAAATTGATTTTCTACAAAAAAAGTCAAATTTTGATAATGGAAAAGTTAAAAAGTGTCGATATTTTGCTATTTTACAAAAAAAATAAAGTTCCACTGGTGGAACTTTATTTATATTTCGGCTTTAATTTTTGCTCTCTTTCCAGAAAGTTCACGAACATAGTAAAGTTTTGCACGACGAACTTTTCCTTTACGAACAACTTCTACACGATCAATTCTTGGCGAGTGAACTGGAAAAGTTCTTTCAACACCAACACCAAAACTGATTCTTCTAACTGTAAAAGTTTCACGAATACTTCCGTTTTTACGAGCAATTACAACACCTTCATAAGCTTGAAGACGCTCTTTGTCACCTTCAACAACTTTTACATACACTCTTACCGTGTCACCAATGTTGAAGTTTCCGCTTTGCTCTTTCAAGCCTTCTTTTTCTAAAGTTGAAATGATGTTCATTGACTATACACCTCCATACAGATTTATCCAAGTGTTCTTGTCACATACTAAAAGCTTGCTACCATTAGTTTAACGCGCCATAAAATTTAATTTATGCCTATGTTTAAGAAAATTCTCAAACATAAAACAGAGGACCACCCGAGTCATAGTGTGATTATATCATAACATTTTAAGATGTGCAAGGGATTTTACCAATATTTTTCAGTGTTTTTTTATCTTTTAACTATTATAACCTATATTAAATATGCTAAACTTATAAAAAATACCATTTCTTACTAATAAAACTTATGTTTTATTTTTATCATATCCTTTCTCTTGATGATAGTTTATAATGTAGAGTTATACTGAATAACTATAAATTTGGATAAAAATACGAAAAAGTTATACAAATATGATACAAAAACTAAAAACAGGAAGGAGATTTTTCCTGTTTTTAAAATAAAATCGCCAAATTAATTAGGTTTTCAAAATATTTTATTACCCTGTTTTCCACT
>DLKQ01000001.1:0-28583 GCA_002477805.1 Christensenella sp. UBA7584
ATATTTTTTGAAAAAATTAAATTTTAGCAATTTTATGATGCTTTTTGTTAGATATTGGTTAATTCCTTTTCCTTTATTTTTAAAGAATTTATAAATCAAGACTAAAATAATATATACTTTTGTTATTTAGCAAAATAAAATTCCAAGCATCTAAAACAGTTTTATAATTTAACTTTTATGTTTATAATCTTTTGTTATTTTTGGGCTTTGTTTCTTATTTTTTATCTTATTGTATTTTAAACTTATTAAATTTTAATTATTTTTTATAAAAATTTTGATTCTAACATAAAATAAAGGTATGTCAAAAGCAACAGTAGTAGTTTTTTATATCGTTTTTGTGCTCGCACTTTTTTTAAGTGGGCTTTTTGCTATTTTAGGCATTTTCTATCCACAAAAGTATAAAGATGAAATAAAATTTTACTCACAAAAATACAACCTCAATCCTGCCCTTGTTGCAAGTGTGATAAAAGTTGAAAGTAAATTCAACGAAAAAGCTATTTCTAATGCTGGTGCAGTTGGGCTGATGCAAGTTTTACCAAGCACTGCAAGTTGGCTTTGTGAAAAAGAAATTGATATTACAGCACTTCAAGTACCAAAAACAAATATTCAAGTTGGCACAAAATATCTTGCAAAACTTTTAAATGAGTTCGGTGATTTAGATTGTATTTTGGCGTGTTATAACGCTGGGCCAACCAATGTAAAAAAGTGGCTTTGCAACAAAGAATACTCAGATGACGGAAGAACTCTGCGTAAAATTCCATTTAAAGAAACAGAAGACTATGTTAAGAAAGTAAAAAGCAATTTAAAAATTTATTCAATTTTCTATTAAAAATTGCTTAAATAAATTTGACTTTTTTCTTACTGTTTGTTATCATAGTAAGTATTAAAAAGAGGTAAAAATGGCAAAATTTTTTGTTGATGCGTTTGCAGATATGTTTGGAGTTGAACTCAAAAACAATGGACTTTTACTTGCCCCAAGCAAAATTGAGTTTAAAGGAAAATTCATAAACTTTGAAGGCTGGGAAAAAGCTCCAAGTAAAGAAATTTTAGACAATATTTCGAAAGGAAAATATAAGTTAGCACATATTAGTCAAAAGGAATGGACAGATTTTTTCACTCCATTCTTAGTCGCTGGTGAAGACATTGCTTTTTTCACCATTTCACAAAAACTTTTGATTGATGGTGGTGCCGACCTAAAATCCGCTTTTACAAAACTTTCTGAAGATTTTCCTGAAAGAAAAGTTTGTTTGGTCGATACCCTAACCGTTTCTCGTGGGGTAAGTGAAATAGCAAGTCTTTCAAGTTTAGTTTTCAAAAAAGAAAATGATTTTGAAAAAGCAATTAAATTCGCAACAGAACTTGCTGGTCATTTCGTAAGTGCTTTTGTTGTGAGTGACACAAATTATCTTTTAAGTAATCCTATTTTGGAGAAACCTGGGTCAAAACTCACTGGTGGACTTTTGAATGTCAAGCCAATCATTAGTATAGACAAGGAAGGAAATTTTAAGCTTTTAGATAAAGCCCGAGGTTTTAAAGCTGGAGTTAAAAAACTTTTAGATATCGTAAAATTTAATGGCGAAAATGTAGCTGACTATACTTTTAGTATTGTTTACTTAAATGCCGAGCTTGATGCACTTGAATTAAAAAATGAATTTTTAAAATTTGTTGAAAAGGAAGATATTCGAATCATTGAAAGTTCACTCAACAACGCTACTATTGTCGGTAACAAGTTTATCGCAGTAACATTTCACTCAAAATAAAACACCAGTAATGAAGTGAACCCCATTTTTGTACCGCAAAAATAAAAACCACTTCAAATTAAAATGCCTCCTAAAGTCACATTAGCATAGGAGGTTTTTTATTTAAACTTCACCATAACTGCATCTTTGTTATTATCTAAAAAATTCTATCTAACACAAAACTGAGTCAATAACACCAAAAATTCAAAGTTTAGAAAGCAACAACGAGACCAAATCCAACTAACATTTTACCCATTATAGTTTTTACATAAAAACTGTTCCGCTGAGAATTTTGCGTAATACTTTTTTACTTTTACACATAAATACAAGCACCACTTATCAACCACCAATCATCGATGCAACTCCTAAAATAAATATAAAAAAGTTTTATCTTTTTGATAAAACTTTTATTCTTTTAATGCAACATTGTGATAAACATTTTGAACATCATCATTTTCTTCAAGATTGTCTATCATTTTCAAAAACGATTCATATTTAGAATCTTCAAGTTCAATATAATCAGTTGGCACTTGTTCCACTTCGGCACTTTCAACTTTAAGACCAGCATCTTCGGCTGATTTTTTTATTTGACTAAGTTTTGAAACATCGCCATAGATTGTAAAAATACCATCTCCACAATTTTCAACATCGTCTGCGTCAGCTTCAAGAGCAATCATTGTAATATCATCTTCACTCATATTTTGGGGCGCTTTTACAACAACAACTGACTTTCTTGAAAACAGATATGCAACAGCACCTGGCCCAGCAAGAGAACCGCCCGCGCGGTCGAAAATGTGTCTAATATCAGATGAAGCCCTATTCTTGTTGTCTGTTAAAATGTCAAGCATAACAGCTGAACCACCTGGTCCATATCCCTCATAAATCATTTCTTCATAGTTCACATTTCCAAGTTCACCTGAAGCTTTTTTTATGGACCTTTGTATATTTTCGTTTGGCATATTGTTTGCCTTTGCCTTAGCAATTACAGTCGCGAGTCGTGGGTTGTTTAGCGGGTCTCCACCACCATTTTTTACTGCAATAGCGATTTCTCTACCGATTTTTGTGAACACATTTCCACGAGCAGCATCAGTTTTTGCTTTATCTCTTTTTATTGTAGCCCACTTACTATGTCCTGACATAACTTTCTCCTTTTATCCTAATAAATACATAAGAATTCCACACGCAACAGCTACATTTAGCGACTCAACATTATTTTTCATCGGTAAACTCACTTTTAAATTCACCTTTTCAAGAATGTCTTGACTAATGCCTTGTGCTTCATTCCCAACAATAATTCCAAATTGTCCACTTGGTTTCTGTATTGAAAAAACACTTTTCCCACCCATATCAGCGCAAATTAAGTTATATTTTTCCAGCTTTTTAAAGTCATCAAAACTAATTTTCATAACTTTTGCATCAAAAATTGTCCCCATAGTTGAACGAAGCACTTTTTCATTTCTAAAATCAACAGAATCAAGCGCGTAAATTTCTTTAAAACCACAAGCAACAGCTGTCCTTATGATAGTACCTAAATTTCCTGGGTCCCTAATTGAATCAAGAACCAAAAAGTTGCCTGTTGGCAATTCAAACCTTGGACTATCAACGCACGCAATCGCGAGCACACCCTGCGATGACTTCGTGCTTGAAAGTAAGTTGTAAACTTTGTCTAATAGTTTGTATACTGGACAATTAAATTCTTCGGTTGTAAAAAAACTTGTAAGCACAGCCTCAAACTTAATCCCCCTAGCCTCAGCTTCATTAATTAACCTTATGCCTTCTAATATAACTTTATTATATTTTTCAACATACTTCTTTTGTTTCAATTTTTCCCATTCTTTTACTTTGGGATTATCTTTACTGATAATTTCTTTCATACAAAAACCTACTTTTCTTTAGTTTTTGAAAAACATTTTTAATAAATTAGCCATTAACTGATTTAACCGCATCTATTGTAGATTTTTCTCCTAGGTAATAAATTTCAAACTCACCTAACTGCTGTAAGTTTGTTGCAGTTTCAAAACAACGAGAACTGGATATGTTTCATTTCTAATTTCGCCACTAGGCAAAAACCAACTGTCCTCAATTTGGTAAAAATGTTTTCCATTTATAGATGCTGTTTTTCTTGTCTATAAATTGCCCAACGCCCTTAATTCCGCGCTTTATAATCTTTTTCGCTTTGTTCAACTTTGTGTGGTGTTGTTGGCTTGGTTTGTTTTGCATTTAATCCAGAGCAAGGCGTACTAACAAGGTTCCTTGTAAACGCTGTTTGTGCAATTTTTAGTCCCCTACTTTATTTTGCTTCTTTCACTTGTTTTACAAGGTCTGCAAAAGCCTTTTCGTCATTTACAGCAATATCTGCAAGCATTTTACGGTTTAGGTTTATGTTAAGCTTTTTAATTCCACACATAAAATTACTGTAGTTTATGTCGTTTTGACGACAAGCAGCATTAATACGAACAATCCAAAGACCACGCATATTTCTTTTTTCAAGTTTTCTTCCTACATAAGCATAGTTTCCAGAACGCATAACTTGCTCTTTAGCTATCTTAAATTGTTTGCTTTTTGCTCCAAAATAGCCTTTTGCTTGCTTTAAAATTGCATTCCTTTTCTTTATTGCGTGTTTTCCATTTTTAATTCTCATATTTTAGCTCCTCCTTATTGAATTGCCGTCTTAATTTTTGGAGCATCAGCTGTAGATACCTTTTCTCCTGTCCTAAGACGCATTTTCCTTTTACTTGTTTTGTTTGTCATTTTGTGACCTGCATTTTGGCAACCTCTTTTAATAACGCCATTTTTGTTCATACGAAAACGCTTTTTAGCTGCACTATTTGATTTCATTTTTGGCATAATTCTTCTCCTTTAATTTGTTATTTTGCATTTTTGGGAGCAAGTCCCATTGTAATAATTGACCCTAAAAGTTCTGGCTTTTGTTCCATTACACAATCTTCTTGCACCATTTCAAAAAATTTGTTCATATTTTCAATACCCTGATGAGCAAAGCCAGCAAGACGACCACGAACACCTTTGATAATTACTTTTACCTTTGCTCCTGATTGTAAAAACTTTTTAACTTGTTTAGCCTTGAATTGCATATCATGCTCTTCAATTCTCATACTAAGTTCCATTGTTTTCACTTCAATAGCCTTTTGTTTCTTTTTGGCATCTTTTTCCTTTTTCTGAGCCTCAAACTTGTATTTACCATAGTTCATAATTTTACAAACTGGTGGTGTTGCATTTGGCGAAATATTAACAAGGTCCAAGCCTAATTCTTCCGCTTTTTGCCTTGCCTCTTTTATCCCAAAAAGTCCAAGTTGTTCTCCTCGTTCTCCTAAAAGTCTTACCTGTGTAGCAGTAATTTGTTCATTAATCAATAATTCTTTGATGATGTTATTCCTCCCAACAAATTTTCAACAAAAAAGAAGTGAGTATCATTCTACCCACTTCAAATATATACATTAAGATAAAGCAAAAAACCTTAATTTATATAAAAACTTTGACCAATCTAGGAATCCCGAATGGTGAGAAGTGAGTTCTTCTTCTTTGTCATGTATTTATAATACCACAAGTCAATTAATTTTGCAAGTATTTTTTTATATTATTTTACAATTTCTACCCTTTTATCGAAAAGTTCTGCAAGTGTAGATACGATTTGATTGTCTTTTCCACATATAATTTTAAGCTTTGCAGGACATAATTCAATAACTTGAGTAATAATTCCCATTTCATCATTTTCTTCAAAATTCACAAGTGCAACAAGACTGTTTCCATCTTCTTCATAAAATTTGCAACCATCATTAAAATCAATAACAAGACACTTGCACTTTATATCAAGGTTCGAAATTAAAAACTTTAAAAGCTCAACAAATGTTTCACTTTTAAGAAACACATTTGAACTTGAATTAGTTAAATTACACATTTCTTTCCATTTCATTTTAAGCGGTTGAAGCCTAAACTCCAAAAAACTTTCAAGAACAAGTTTATCTTTTAAAACTAAATTTCTGACAATGATTTTTCGTTCCAAATCGCAATCAAAATATGTATAAACTTTAACAAAAGCATCAAAAAGTTTTTCATTACTTAATGTCAAATCTATGTTATTTTTTAAAAAATCAAACTTCATTTTTTCACAGATAGTATCACAAATTACAACTCTCAAAACACCTTCTAATTGTTTTGCAAAAACATCATCGCAACCAATAGCAATACAAGTTTTATCACCCAAAGAGACAACACTTTTTACACCTTGCACGGACGAAAGAGCGTTTTCAATACGCTCTGATATGTAATCAATAAGATGTGAATTTTTTTGCTTCGCTTCTATACTAAATTCCCACATAAAAACCTCTTCTGCAGTAGTGTATGCAAAAGAGGTGATTATACTCTAATTTTTATCATTATTTTCACTAAATTTTAAAAACTAAGCAGTTACTAATAATCTTTTTTTACTAAAGCAAAATAAGATTGAGGGTGCTGACATACCGGACAAATTTTTGGTGCTTCTTTTGAAAAAACGCGATGTCCACAGTTTAAACAAATCCATTCATTTTCATCAACTTTTTTGAAAACTTCTCCATTTTCAAAATTAGCAACTAGGTCCTTAAACCTTGCTTCGTGTTCTTTTTCAATTTTTGCCACCATTCTAAAAAGACCAGCTATTTCATCAAAGCCTTCTTTTTCGGCTGTCTTAGCGAATTCTTCATACATTGTAACCCATTCATAATTCTCACCTTCAGCCGCCCACTCCAAACATTCTTTAGTTGACCCCATTCCGTGAGCCAATTTAAACCAAATTTTTGCGTGTTCCTTTTCATTTCCTGCAGTTTCCTCAAAAATTCTGCCAATTTGCTCATAGCCTTCTTTTCTTGCAATACTTGAAAAGTAATCATATTTATTTCTCGCTTGACTTTCTCCAGCGAATGCTGTCATTAAATTTTTTTGAGTTTGTGTGCCTTCTAGCTCATTCATTTTTTCTAACTTAATCATATATTTTCTCCTTTTTATTATTTTTAATTATAGCTTAACAAAAAGAAAATCGCAAGCGAAATGCTTGCAATTTTAAATTTTTGGTTATAGAAACATAAAATTTTGTTAAATTTTTATTTTCTACTAGGTTAAGTTAAAGCAAGAATAGTACTTGTGACACTTTTTGTGATAAAGAAATCCAATTTTTTTGCTAAATAATAGATTGTGTATCTAGAACAAAAATCTCCTTGATATAGTGTAATTATTTTTTATAATCCCCTTAATTTTTCTCTTTTTTGACATTCTATAGCGACCCTACATACATCATAATATTTTTTCCCTTCAAACTCTTTTTGAGCATTATTATAGATAAAACACTTTCTCCTAAAAACACTTTTTGCGACCTCTCCTTTCAATTGCTTGTCCATCAATCTAAAATCAAGTTCCACTATTTTTTTGTGTTCGTCAACTTTTAAAACACTTGGAAAATCATTTCCAAAATTTTGTTTGAAAACACCTTTTTTCCTTAATCCATCTACAATACAAGCACTTTGAACATCAAGTGGATACTTTACTTGACATTCGAGTGCCTCATTCTTTTTATTAATACACCAACTAACAAAAAACTTGTTATTATCTACATTAATTCTAAAAATTCCAGAAGTATTAATACAATTCTCAGTACTATCTTTTAAAACTTTCCATTTCTGATAATTTTGTGTAATATCAAAAAATACTTGTCTAAATTCAATAGCATTACATTCAAAAGCTTTATATTTTGGACATTCTTCCACTTTTTAATCTACCCCTTATATTAATATTAAAAAATCTTAAACCAAGGCTGGTTTAAAATTTAAAAAACTATTTATCTAAACACGATATATGTTTGCCAATATCCTATCTTTGAATCAACTTTACAATATGACCAACCAATTTTAATATTTTGTAAAACAGATAATTCTCTTGTATCCCATCGGTCAAGGCTGGCAATCCTAATTTCGAAATAATCATAGTTGCTACAAAGATAATTTAATAACTCTTTGATTGAATCTAATGAGTCAGAAGTTTCAATATAAAGGTCAACTGTTTTATCACTACTAATTTCAACTTTTGTTGAAGTAAAATAGTTAAATTCTGTTGTTGCAGAGTGAATCTGAGGCCACTCTTCGGTGTGATTTGAACTAATTTCACTTGTTTTTAATAGAAAATAGTTATGTGTAAGGTATTCAGTTTTATTTACTGTATTACCACTGCTTGAGTTGTTAATTGTAACATCGTTCCACGTACAATCCACAACATACCACTCTTTTATTCCATCTCCATTTACATCAATGCAAACCTTATTCCACGCGTGCCCACCACCATTTGCCGTACCATTGACCTTGTACGCTGTAATATTTTCAATTCCACAAAGCAGTGAAAAAGCCTTTGAAATTCCATCACAAACTGCTTGCCCATTATCAAAGAACATTCCTTCAAGATAAAAACCTCTAAAGTTACGAAGTTGCTCTTCAATTTCATTGTACATTGTTTCAGCCTTTGAAGATGTCCAAGACTCTGTTGCGCTTGAATAATATCTTCTCACCAAGTCACTCTGAACCTCAGTGTAGGAATACAAATTGTAATCATACTTGTTATTATAACAAACCCAATCGAAAATTGCCAAAACCTTTTCGTAATTAGTCATTGAGTTATCAATTATATTCATAGCCACTTCGCAAGCTTTGTCATAAACTAGTTTTGCCCCACCAAAACAATTTGGCTTGAAACCAGCTTGAACCGCCATAAAGAGTTGTTCACTTGTATACACATTCATTTCTTGCCTTTCTGAATTGTTTATTGGTAACTCAGAAACATTCGTTCTAGGCGAAGATGTGTAACTTGTCAATTTACTTCCAAAATCTTGTTGAGTTATATTGTAATTCGTTTGTGTTCCATCAATATTTGTACAACCATAATCCGCAGTTAAGATTGGAGTTGATGGTGTATAATAATCAATAGAAAGTGTCACAAAACTTGAAAAAGGTGTTATTTGAGTTGTTTTAGATAGATTCATAATTTCAGGAAATTTCTGAAATGACTTTGTAATTGAGTCATCATCACCAAATTCTTGATAAAATTTTATGGATTGCAAGCGATAATACACAGCAAATGTAATTAAAGCATCTAGCTCAGATTGGCTATTTATACAAAAATCAAATTCATTTGCTTCAGAAAAATTTGAATAAAAATAATCTATACACAAATTTCCTAAATTTGTTTCATTAGTACTAATACCAAAACATACAATTCCAAGAGAAAAATCTGAAGAGTAAGAAGAACCATCTCCAACCGCCTGAACAAACGCAATTTGCAAAGCATCGGTTGGCATTTCTTTTAAAGTAGCAATTTTTGGCAAACCACCTTCAATTTGTGAAACATCAATACAGGTAGCAGTAGTATTTAGTATAGCATCACTACCCAAAAGACTGACATTATACGAAACAGCTTCACTCACTGGATTCCAGCTTAGTTTATAACTTGCCCCCACCTTTTCAAAAGATGTCACATCTGGAGAAACTAATTTCACCGCAACATTATGCGTTATCGCTTCTGAATAATCTGAAACAAAAATCCCTTCGAGACCATTATAAACAGAAGACGTTGCACGAATTGAAACTTTGTGAGCACCACTTTTACTAAAAAGCTCATAAATATTAGCTGATGTCACATTCCCAACTGTTTTTGTTTTAATTCCATCAGTAGATTCAACTTTTATTGTATATCCAGTTGCGTATTCTACCTGATTCCAAGTTGCATTGACACTATATTCGTTGTCACCATTGTTTACAACCAATCCTGTTGGAAAATCAAGGCAATTACTAACCACAAAACGAAGTACATCAGAGTAAACTGAGTCACGATAAAATAATTTTTCAGTTTTTGCTTTTACACTTACCAAGTACTCGCCATCAGATATATAAGGAGTAAGGTCAAAGCTAGTTTGTGTTGTACTAAGCGTTTGCTCATTTTTTCCATCAGACAGCAAAATTTCGTAACCATTAGCATTTTCTATCTCTTGCCAACTTATCACCGCCCCATCTCTAGTTATGCTTGGAGCACCAATCGTAAACAAACAGCCTGCAAAACAAAAGGCTGAAACACACATTATCATAAATGATAAAATTACATACTTACATGATTTCATAATAGTATTATATCATAAATTTTATAAAATAAAAACTTTTTTCGACATTATTTTAGAAAATTTCTTATTTTTTGCCATTTTACTTGTTTATAAAACAAATTTAGTTCATAACTCCATAAAAGCAACAATGTACAATAAGAAAAAAAGAATACTTATTGTATTCTTTTTGGTGGGAAGCAATGGACTCGAACCATCGACCTTCCGCTTATCAGGCGGATGCTCTAACCAGCTGAGCTAGCCTCCCATATAAAGTTGGGATTGACAAGCAATCCCAAATTTGGTGGAGATAATCGGATTCGAACCGATGACCCCCTGCTTGCAAAGCAGGTGCTCTAGCCAGCTGAGCTATACCCCCAAGATCTATCCCAATCTTTGATAGAACATTTTTATAATACCATATTTTTAACAAGGTGTCAATAAAATTAAGCAAATTTTTCAAGTTTTTGCAAAATTCTTTTAAAAACGCTTTCATAAACATATTTTAATGCTTTAATTATAACAATGCTATATTAAAAAGTATACGCTTAATAGTACTAACAGAAATCAGGATAATTTAATGTATGTAAACAAAAGTTACAAAAAAGAGGAATTATTCTTCCTCTTTCTTCTCTTTCTCTAAAGCAAGAATTTCTTGACCATCGTAGTATCCACAATTTTTACAAACTCTGTGACTCAATTTTGGTTCGTGACAACGAGGGCACTCTGCAATTGATGGACCAGAAATTTTCCAATTTGCAAAACGTGAGTGCTTTCTTGCTTTAGAGGTCCTTGATTTAGGCGTAGCCATAGTTTTTGACCTCCAATAAAAAATATGTAAAAGATTTTACAATTCAAGTATAATGTATTTTTTAAGTTTTGTCAATAATTTTACACAAATTTGATAAAGTTGAAATTTTTTACTTTAAACGCCAAAAATTCTTGCTATTTTTTTAATTTTTTAATATACTATAAGTGAATAAAATATATTGAGGAAAAAATGAAACTTTGTGCAATAATATGTGAATATAATCCTTTTCATAATGGTCATCAATACCAAATAGAAGAAAGTCTCAAACAAACAGGTTGCGATGGAATTTTGTGCGTTATGAACACAAATTATAGTCAACGAGGAGAACCTACTATCGTTGATAAAAAAGTAAGAGCACTTATGGCTATTGTAGGTGGTGCTAGTGCTGTAGTTGCCATACCAACCTATTTTTCCGTCACAAATGCCGAAACCTTTGCTATGGCTGCAGTTAAAATTGCATCAAGTTTCAAAGATGTAACTCATATTTCGTTTGGAAGCGAATGTGGAGACATAACAAGTATCACCGAACTTGCAACTTTTTTATATAAAGAACCCGACTTTTACAAAAAAGCAATTAAAGTTCATCTCCAAGAAGGATATTCCCTTGGCACATCAAAAATTAAGGCTCTAGCTGAATGTATTTCCAAAAAGTTAGTTTCGTTTACGAATCCAAAACTAGTAGTCGAACTTTTAAAGCACCCAAACAATATTTTAGGTGTTGAATATGTACGAGCTCTTTTAAAGCTTAAAAATAAAAAAATTACACCAATAACAATAAAAAGGCAAGAGGCTTATGACGGCTATGAACTAGATATAGATTACAAACTAAGTAGTGCAAGTAGTATACGAGAATCTATCATCAAAAGTAAGCATATTTGGAATATCAGAAAATATATTCCACAAAAAAGTTTTTTTTATTTCACAAATTACCTAAAAGACAACGAAATACCAGACTTTAGTCTTTGGGGAAAATTCGCCCTATATAAACTTAGAACAACATCAACAAGCGAACTCGCCCTAAACTATGATGTAGTTGAAGGTTTTGAAAATAAATTGGTGTTATCTGCAAGAGAATGCGTAAACTATGAACAGTTTTTAAGTAGAGCAACCTCAAAAAGATATTCAACCAACAGAGTAAAAAGGATTGTGACCGCTTGTCTACTGAACCTAAGAAGCGATGTTACCAAACAAATTTTTAAGGAAGAAATACCATACATAAAAGTTATTGCTTGCCGAAATGACCGCAACTTGATTGCGAGCCTTCACAATAACTCAAGTGTGGTTGTAACTAGAAAAAGCCTTGCTCTTTTAGCGCTAAAAAGCAACTTTTCAAGAATTTTGGCTTCTTGTGAAAATAGAGCAAATTCACTTTATGAAATGCTAATTAACACTCCAGAGGACAAGCAACTAAAACGTGGTGATGTTAGTGATATATTTGAAAAAACTATTTTTGTAGACAAGGACGACTTTTTAGGAAACAAAACAATAATCGAATAGTAAGACCACCAGCATACCTTTTTCAAAAAATAAAAATTACTTAATAAAACTTGCTAAAAATTTAGTAGTTTTTTGTAAAACGCAAAATCTAAAAAATTAAATCAAACTGATACTACAAAATCTCAATATCCCCAAACGACTTTTTGTTACCATACGTATTTAGCCTCTTAACTTTGCAATCGTTTATATGTTTATCCAAAAGCGTTTGGACACAAATTACATATGTATAGGGATTTTGCCAATCCGTGCACATAAAATATCCTATATAGAAAAACAGACCTGAAGCTTTCAAGGTGCTTCATTAGGTCTGTTTATTTTTTTAAACTAAATCCTCTTGTTTAACTTTTCTTAAAAAATCATTTTGTTTAAGATTAAAAGGTGTTTTTAAAATAAGCTTTTGTTGAACCTTTAGTGCATCTTTAACTAAATTACCACTAAGGTCTTTCATTTCTTCAACCACAAATGTTTTTTTGAATGTATCTGTCGGTGACAAAATCTCTAAAGTATCGCCAATCTTAAATCTATTCCTCTGCTCTATTTCACAATAACCATTATTTGTATCACTAGTTACAATTGCCATAAACTCAGAGCGACTTTGTGGCTGACTATTTTGAGTGTAGATGTGGTCGTTTTCGCCAAGACAAAAACCAGTTGTAAATTTGCGATGACTACAATTTTCTAGTTCCGCCACCCAACTCGGGTCTGATTTGTAATTTTGTGGGTCTTTTTTATATTTATCTAAAGCCCTTCTATATGTGTTTACAACTGTTGCTACATAAAATGGTGATTTCATTCTACCTTCAATTTTAAAACTTGTAACACCAGCCTCAATCATTTTGTCAAGATAATCAATCATACAAAGGTCTTTACTATTAAGTATGTAAGTCCCCCTATTATCCTCTTCAATCTCAAGAGGGTCGCCAGTTCTTGAAACTTCTTGTATTTTGTATGCCCATCTACAAGCCTGAACACATTGTCCACGATTACTATCTCTATTTGCAAGATAATTTGATAGTAAACATCTACCAGAATAACTAATGCACATTGCGCCGTGAACAAAAGCTTCTAACTCTATATCTGCTGGCAGAAAATCACAAATCTCTTTTATTTCCGAAATTGATAGTTCGCGCGCAAGAATAATTCTTTTAGCTCCAGCGTCTGCCCAAAATTTTGCTGAGTACTTGTTTGATGCAGAGGCCTGAGTTGAAATATGAATTGGTAGATTTGGAACAACCTGCTTTGCAAGACTTAAAATACCCGCATCAGAAACAATAATTGCATCTGCTTTTATACTATAAAGATACTTGAGATAGTCATCAAGTCCCTCAAAATCACTGTTATGTGCTTGAATATTTATTGTGATGTACGCCTTTTTTCCAAGTTTGTGAGCATATTCAATAGAAGTTTTAAGTTCATCTTCATCAAAATTGTCACTAAAAGCACGTAATCCCCATTTTTTACCAGCAAAGTAACAGGCATCAGCACCAAAATAGAACGCTGTTTTTAATTTTTCCATATCACCCGCTGGCGCAAGCAATTCTAATTTCATTTTTGTTTCTCCTTTTTAAATTTTGCAACCAAAATGCCATCACCCAGTGTCGGAAACACTTCCACATCAAGTTTATCATTTTTTATAACTTTATCAATAAAAGTTCGAAGTGCTTTTACCGTTTTTTCAAATCTAGGTTCTGAAATTTCCGCACCCAAACTTACCATTTTTCTAAATTCCACATTATCAGCAACAAAAACACCATTTTCATCAAGTAAAGGAAGTAATAGTTCAAAAATCTCAGAGTAAAGCCCTTTTGGCCCATCAAGAAATATGAGGTCAAATTTTTGTCCAACTAAACTTGGCAAAGTTTTAATACAATCTCCCTCTACTATTTTCACTCTTTCAGCCAGCCCCAATTTTGAAAAATTGTTATTTGCAAGTTTAATATTTGGCACACTCGCTTCAGCGCAAGTAATCTTCGCATCACAAGCAAGAAGCATACACGAAGCAGAATATCCGATTGCTGTACCAACCTCCAAAATGCGTTTTGGTTTTAGTTTTGCGCATAATTCTTGCAAAAAATCTCTTGTTGGTGGTTGTACTATGCAAATTTTGTTTTTCTTTGCATAGTCTTCCATTTCTTTTAAGGTTGATTCCATTTTTCCCTTCTTATTTTTCAATATCCATTACGATTGGAATTATTATAGGTTTACGCTCGATTCTTCTATAGAAAAGGTTTGTAAGCGTTGATTTAATACTGCCTTTTAAATCATTCCACTCAGTGTTTTTGATGTCAATTTTTTCAAGAGCTTTCATTAGCACACCCTTTGCTTCGTCAATAACTTTTTGCGCTTCGTGTGAGTAAATAAACCCTTTTGCAATCATTTCAGGGCCAGATACTATCTCACCTTTTTTCATATTTATTCCAATAACAACCACACAAAGACCTTCAGTTGAAAGTTGTTTTCTTTCTTTAAGCACATTACTATCCGCCTGTCCCATTCCAAGACCATCAACCAAAGATTCTCCAGCTTGAACATCTTGTGTAAAATGAACTCCTTGTGGTGTAACCTCTAGAACAGAACCATTGTGTGGAATAAAAATATTATTTTCTTTCATACCGAGTTCCATTGCAAGTCTTTTGTGTGCAAGTTGATGCTTTGCTTCACCGTGAACTGGTACAAAGTATTTTGGCTTTAATAGTTTGTGCATAATTCTGTCTTCGCCTTTGCAAGCGTGTCCAGAAGCGTGAACACTGGCTAAATCGTTGTAAATAACAGTAATTCCTTTTTCAATCAAGTCATTAATAATACCTGAAACTGCTTTTTCGTTACCTGGAACAGGTGATGAAGAGAATATTACAACATCATTCTCTCCAAGCGTTAAACCTTGAAATTCTCCTCTTGCCATTCTTGCAAGTGCTGTTGACTCTTGTCCTTGACTACCTGTAGATAGAATTAAAGTCTCTTCTGGTTTTAGATTCTTTGCTTTTGCTATATCAACGATTATATCTTTATCAAAGACAACTTCTCCAACTTTCATTGCAACTTCCATATTGTTAATCATACTTCTTCCAGCAAAAGCAATTTTTCTTTTAAATTCCTTTGCAAGGTACATAATTTGTTGCATACGATGAACATTACTTGCAAAAACAGTCAAAATAAGTCTCTTGTCCTTATATTGCTCAAAAAGGTTGTGTAATGTTTCTTTCACCACTTTTTCACTGAGTGAAAAGCCTTCAAATTCAGCGTTGGTACTCTCGCCAAGATATAGTAATACTCCTCGCTGTCCAAGTTCTCCAAAACGAGAAAGGTCAGTTGTTTCCTCTAAAAGTGGAGTAAAGTCTATTTTAAAGTCTCCAGAATGAACAACGAGTCCAACCGGCGTTTTTATTGCAAGACTGTGAGCACCCGCAATAGAGTGATTTACGTGAATAAACTCAACTTGAAAGCACCCTATTTTCACAACATCTTTTGGCTTAACAACTTTGCCTACCATTTTTACTTTTGGAAATTCTCTAAGCTTTCCTTGTATCATTGCAAGAGTTAAACGACTCGCATATACAGGAGCTTTTACTGTATCCAAAAAGTATGGCAAACTTCCTATATGGTCTTCGTGTGCGTGTGTTATTAAAATACCTTTTATCTTTTGAGCATTGTTTTTTAAGTAAGTCATATCTGGAATAACCAAATCAACCCCAAGCATATCATCATCAGGAAATGCAACACCACAGTCAATTACTAAAATATCATCACCATAGCAAAGGGCAGTCATATTTTTTCCAACTTCACCAACACCTCCAAAGAACATTACTTTCAATTTGTTTCTATTTCCTTTGGTGTCTTGATACCCCTTTCGTTTACTTTCAACTCTTTCTTTTTTTGCAAAAACTTTTTTCTTTACAGTTGGTGAAATTGAAATAACTTCTGCATTTTCACCATTCGAATTTTTCTCTATATTATCCAATTTAATTTCTCCTTTAAATCCTTATATTATATAACGCATTTCATTAATACGCTCATTATCCTCAATTTTCTTTGATGTAACTATTGTGTTTCTATCAACATAAAATCTAAGTCCGTTTGCTTTAAAATAAATTACTAAGTAAAGAACATTGAAACATACTATTGTAAATGGTATTGTAATTAAAAGCCCAACCAGGCAAGTTAAAATCCCAACCAAATAATTTACTACAAAAGCAATCAAAACAAAAGTCGTAGTTCCACCAAAAATATCTCTTAGATTTTTTGACAAAAGTCTAAAATTATTTCTTAACCCCTGCCAAATTCCACAATTTTTTGCGACAACACTGATGCCCCACTCTGCAAACAAAGCCTGCCTTAACACAACAAAAGCAAACATAATCAATACAATTACAAATGGTGCAATCTTTGAAACTACCCCACCTATAAGAGTAAGTTGAAGAAGTCCAAAAAATGAAGCAATAATGGTCAAATCAAACAAAAATGTTATGAGCAGTTTGCAAAGTCTAAATTTAATCCCTCGCCAAAAGTCACTAATAAAATACCCCGCAAAATTAAGCTTTGCCAAACTTCCCATATATCCATAAATACATTCACAAACAGGCAATTCAACAAGGCCACAAAAAACTGAGCCTAAAAGCCAACAAACAACAAATAGTGCGATTAAAGAAGGTAAATACGCAAGCAAATTTGAACCAATTATTGCCCAAAATTCATTAGATAAAACAGCAAAATCGCCTATCATATGGCTAAGACTAAAATTAAACAGGTTTTCGCTAGTAAAAGTTTCAAGGCTTGTCCCAAAGCCACTTGATACAATGTCTGCAATAAACTGATACGCCACCGCAAGTCCTAGCCCAGCAATCAAAACGATACAAGCAAGTTCATAAACAAGGACTCTCCAACTCAGTCCAGCCTTGTTTAAACAAATCTTGAATGTACTGCTATAATCAACCATAATCTACTCCCTACTTTAAATTGTAATAACATCTTGCATCATACCTCGCAATGCCATAATAATCAAAAAATGTAATCATTGTTAAACAGCAAACAAAAGGAATAATAAACACAAAAGATATTGTTGAACTTAGCCAAGTTAGTGACAAAAGTGTCCCTACTATTGTTAAAACTGCACCAGATAAAAATGGAACAAAACTTGCAATTGAATTTTGAAAAGGTCTTTTGTGCATTGCTTGACTTGCATCTACCATTGCGCTGAAAAAACCTGTTCCCATTATTGCCATATGAGCCGACATCAGCCCACAAAATGCTACAACTCTAGAAATCATAAAAAGAGCAACAAAGCCAGTTACACTAACAAATATAGTGCTAATAACTTTGAGTCCATTTTTAGCAAACACAAAGTCAAATAACATAATTAAAAGTGATTGCAACAACATCACCACAAAATAAAGAATGAATACAACAAAAATATTTAAAAAAACACTTTTAAAATTATTATTGAAACTTTCATCTTTTAGGCTCAAACTTTTTTTACCTGTTCTAAAGTGAATTTCAATTTTGCCTAAAATAACACTTACCACAGCACTAAGGAAAATGATACCGACAATACCAATAAAAATTTTTAACCAGTCAACTGCAATAATTCCGAAGAAAAAATCGTTAAAACCACTTAGACTCATTGAGGGATAATTGAACAAAAATTGAATAAATTGAAACGGATTTAGTAACAACCCAACAAACAACGCTGGTAAAATAGAAAAAGCCATCAAAAACCAAAAATTTTTACACAAGTATGTCACTGTTGAATTAAAATAGTTCATTTTTTATCAAAAATCCTTTTCTATAATAATTATATAGCAAAAAGTCCCAAAAAAGCAAATCTTTTTTAAGTGAAATTTAAAATTATTCAATTTATTTATCTTTGTTATTTGTAGTTTATCATAAAAAAATTTTTTTGTCAATTAAATTGAGGTGTGAGTAAGACAATTCTTTAAATTTGTAAAATTATGCAAAAACTTGCTCACCAGACTTTTTCTGTCCAAAAAATAACAACAATCTAACCACCTTAGCGAAACAAAAAAAGAAGTTGCATAAACAGCAACTTCTTCTTTATTTTTCAATATTATTATTCTCATTTTCTGACTTATTTTCTTCACTGGAATTTATATTATCTTCAACACTTGGTTTAGAAATAATACCAAAAACAGTTAATATACCCAAAATCGAATTTATAATTGACATATAGCTTTCTTCACTTATTACAAATCCTAGCGGTTTTCCGACAAGTTGAACCACCAAAAATAATGCACTCAAAATTGAAAGCCAAAAACTATAGCTTTTTAATTTTTTCTTAAGATAAGGCTTCACTTTTTTTACCTCCACGTTTTAACAAGAGTTTTCTTATAGATAAAACATCGCTATGCACAACATTAAGCTCAAGTTCCACTTTTTTAATAACAGCAACATCAAGAGAAAGTTCATCAATTAAGGTGATGTACTTTTTTTCTCTTTTTGCACTATCTTTTAGTTGATAGAAAAATAGTAACACAAACAAAACAGCCCAAAGCCCATTACCAATTGCTAGTTGTATAATTTGTTCTGTCATCTTTTTTTAGCAATCCAACTAGTAAGAATTGCGTACCAACTTTTTCCAATTTCATCTTTAAGATTTGGATTATCAGACAAGAATTGTTGACGCTCTAACCTTGATTTTTTGTTTAAGTAACTAAGAACTTCTCTAGTTTTTTCTCTACCAACATCTTCCAAAAGCGTTTCAAGTTGAGCTTCAACTTTTTTCCGCTCAGAAGAGTTTGCTTTTTCAAATTCTTTCTGAATTTGCGATATTTTGCTATTTATTTTTTGAGCATAAGCAATATCAAATTTTTCAAGTGCCTGTTCTTTTTCTCGTTCTAGCATACTTTTTTCAAAAGATAACACCTCAAGTTTTTCATTAATACTTCTATCAATTTCAGAATTTTTTCGTAAAAAATCGCTTTCAATTTGGCCTTGTTCATTCTGATATATACTCGACTCTCTCCAACCCTTTTCTATAGAATCATATCTTAAATCCTGTAAATCTTGGGTGTAATCATCTTTTACCTGCTCTAGCTGTGCACTCTTTTTCTCGTTTAAGGTTTTATCTAGGTCTTTTAGTTTGCTTTCCTTGGTGGAATATTTGTTTTCAATTTTCCCCATTTCAGTATTGTAATACTCGCTAAGCTTTTCCACAGCCTGACTTTTAGCATTCTCATCAGTTAATGTTAGTGAATCCCTTTTTGACTTCCAAGCAGAGATTTCTGACTCATACTTTTTGTCTATCTTTTCAAATTTGTCAGTTAATTCAGAAGGAAGGGTTCGCACTTTTTGAGAAACAAGTTTTGTTTGACTTTTTTCAATTTGATAATTGTTATTTGTTGACATATAAGCACCTCCGTTTTTAAAATAATCAGATTTGTTTTTTTGGGTTATGATAAAATTTGTAAAATTTTTTGAATAATAACTATTTTTTAACACAACTTAACACTCCATCTTTTCTTATCCAATAACACCACGAACATTCTTTGTAGTATTCTCCATCACATACAAAAACCTCATCAGTAACACTTCTTGTATCCAAGTTCATTACAGTTTTGTAAACCTTGTTATCTCTAGAAAAATAGAAACGAACCTCATCTCCATCACAGTAGCCTGTCAAACTTCTACCATTACCAACTTTAGTGCAAGCATCAGACATTTCAAGCCAACCACTTGTTGTGTTAATATCATTTTTTATATATGCTTGAAAATAGAGGTCATCGTTAGATTTCCTAAATACTGGCATTGTAAAATAATTTTTCTTGTTACTCCAAATGTGTGCAACACTGAAAATTTCTTTAATATCGCTAAATGGACACCCGACCTCAAACCGCTCTATATTTATTATATTTAAGTCTGAATTTCGCAAACCAATAGCACTAAGAATACCTGTATCGGAAACTCCCATAAGCAGAACACGGTATCTATTTACAAGCTGAGTATTTAAGCCTTGTGAACCAAATTTTAATGGATTATATATTTCCAGAACAGACGCAACATCCCATTTATCGCCTGAGTATTGTGTTAAGTTAGTATATGTTGTTATTGGTAATAACTGCGCAATAACGCTTCCGTCAACCAGTGTTTTTGAAATTGCGTCATTTCCCAAAATAGCTCCTTTATCATTAAACATACAACAACCCGATGTTTTTAATGATTTTATAGGAGTGGTAATTTCTCCACCATATACTCCAGTAGTAGCATTACCCAACACTTTCGTTTTGCCATTTGGGTCAATAGTATGAACACTTAAAGTGTACCCATCTGCAGAGATGATGTAGCAAACTTGAGAATTTAAGATAGCCTCTGGATGAGTTTCTTCCACAAAAGGCCCACTCACATCTCTTGTAAACACAATTTGGACTCCATATACAAAAACTTTTACATTTTTAAGCATACATTTCACAGATGTATCTTCACCAATTAACTTCCCCTTGAAGTATATTTCTTTAAAATTTCCATCAGAAACAAAATATTTTCTGTCTTTTATCCTCACTACTGATGCACCAAAAGTTATAGTATTAGAATAAACAACTTCACCACCGATTTCAACAGTAAGTTCTAGTTCACCTGTTTGCCCCTCAGTAAACGGATTAGCCTCACATTCAAAACAAATCTCACCAGGAGTGTTTGCTTTTGCCTTATATTCCCCTAGATAAAAATCTTGCTGTGAACTACTTGAATACAGTATTCTTCCAAAATCTAGGCACGAAATTTTTATTTCATCTTCATTTGGTTTTACAGTGGTATCATCAGAATCAAGTTTATTTTTTACTTCCACAACATCAGCCTTAATGGAATTTAACTCTTTTTTATTTTGCTCAATCACATCTTCAAGTTCTAAACTTTTTAAATAGGCCTGCTTCCCCAATTTTGTTTCAACTTCCATAAACTACTCCAAATTTACTTCTAATTGGGGATTAGAGATATAAGCATCACTAGTTTCAGAATAAAATCCAATAGCAAACACATTTCCTCGTAGATTAATTGGAACTTTTACAGCATTGTTCGCTGATGCGGAAATATCAAAAAGATGTGTTTTCCCATCAATAACTATACCAATTTTACTTTTATATTTATTTAAAAGTGTAATGCTTTTTATAATTTTGTTTTTGTTTGGGTAGCCAAGGTCTGTATAGGGAGATTCCCAAACCTTTTTTGTAGCACTTCCAAAGACTTTACCATCGTGAGTGAGTTCGCCAAGCCTATTTTGATAATCACCCGAAAAACAAGCAACAAGTTTACTAATATTTCCAAATTGTAGTGCAGTAAGCGCACAAATATCAACACCCCTCAGAATTGAATATTCACCTGTTTTTACATCAAACTCAACAAGACAGTTATTTGTCATTTGAGAGTATGCTTGCTCTCCATAATCGTTTGATGACATTTTACAAGCCAAATAGTATTTCCCATCTAAAAAAGCACTACAAGCTTCACTATTATCTTGACCTTCAAGCAAACTCTCAAAACCAAGAGTAATTTTTGAAAGCTCCATTCCATCAAAACTGTAAAGTCCATCACGACATAACATTATAATTTTGTCACCACATAATGAAGCAGTATTTGCATAGATTTTTGAATTTGACAAGGACAAGTTTCTAACCACAAATTCACTTTGCTCTCCTGAACCACTTAGTCTTGTAATTCCATATTCTCGTATAATATAGAGATAATTATTGTAACTTATGGCCTTGTTTAAAGTCCCTCTTTCATCTGTTAATTCAATATAACCTCCATCAAAGGCTGTTGCAACCCAGTTGGTTGGGTCAGTATCTGAACTAAACCAAATTTGAGACTTGTCGCCACCTATAGTCGCAAAAAGTCTATTTGCGTGATAAGCAAATGATGTAACAATTGGAGCAGTTGGATGACTTTCTGGCAGGTCAACACCATTCCAAGTGGTTAAAAACTCACCTTCTTGTGATGGACTCCAAAAAAAATTGTCCATACCTTCTGTTCGTAAATTTATTCCAATCGGTTCTTTTGCAAATGTTACATCTTCAAGCAAAAAGAAAGTCGCAACTGCCGTGTTTAAAAATGACCAATAAACTTCCTTTCCATTTTCTCCATCAGTGTAAATAATAATTAGCGGTGAAAATTTATTTGACTCATTTGACCATCTGTTGAAAAGCCACATCTTTCTTATTGCTGTTACACCTTCTGGAACAAGCATAGTCTTTTGACTTTCAGATGAGTACGGAATCATTAAATCTTTAAATCCCATACCCGTCTTTAAAGCTCCTGTCAAAAAATCAAAGTTATAAGAGTTTCTTGCAACATTAAGTGGCAAAATATTTGTGTCTAATTTTGTGTTCATACCGCTTGAAAAATCAGTTAGTTTAACTTTTAAAACCGTTTGATCAGAAAGTGGAAGCTTTTCACTATAAAACACTAATACCACCCCCTAGAATCCATTTTTGGAATATGTTTTGGTCTTTGCCCAACAAGCATCATTCGTTGAAAAGCCAAGTCCCAAGCATTTGAATCTTGATACATCCCTCTTTTTAAATAAAATTTTGAAGTTGTAGATGTTGCCAAAACTCTATCAGTCACCTTTTCTCTTGGCACTACAACACTATCCGAAAGTTTTGAAATATGTTTTGGAGCATAACTATATGTAATTGTGTATTTTCCACTTGGACAGGTGAAAAAAGTTGGAAAAGTTGTGAATTTTTGATTTACTCCATTTGCGTCTCTTATTTTTAAAACCTCTATTAGTGTTTCCTGCAATTTTTGATATTCGAACTGATTGTTATCAACCGTTATGTTTTCCAATTTCTTTAAAGGAAAATATATATATACCAAACTTTGAACAGCATCATTGAGACAAGTTAACAAATCCTCAACAACAGTATTTTGCTCGTCTGATGGCAAAGCTTCACTATTTTCATCAAATAATTTGGTTTTTAGTATATCCTCTCTCGAAATATTTTTAAGAACTAAATTTAAAACATCTGAAGCTAACATTTTATCCCCTCCTTTTAAACCCATTTTGTTTTATATGCATCATTAAAATTTTCACATTTTGAACTAGCAAACTCTCTTATTTTCCACACCAATTTGTCTTTCATTTTTCTATCATTTTCCTTTTCAATTTTCTCATTAGTAGCATCAATTTCGGCCAGAATTTTTTCCAACAATTCTCGTCTTGTTTTTAAAGTTAAATCAATACTTCTTGAATCTAATACACCATAAGGCACCACCAAACAAAAAGTATTTTTTTGCGAAGAATTGTGAATTTCAAAACACTTTCGACAAGTGTTGTAAACAACAAAATAATTTGAATCTATTTCTTTTAATCGACTAGTTATATCGTGAACATCTTCCAAAATTTTAATTAACATTTTAAACCTCATTTCTAAAAAATTAACTCAAAGAGAAAAACTCTTTGAGTCAACACAAACCAGAATTTTTTGTTAAAAATTTGGAAAAATAGCGTTTTTGATATAAAAATCACACTTTTTTCAAGAATTTTTAACAACTTTTTTACAAAATCTAACTTTCTGTGATTGAAAGTTTTCCTTGACTGCCTGGCTTACTACAAACAAGTTCAGCATATTTTACAAGTGTTGCACTATGAAGTGGATATCCCTCTTTTTGCCTTAGAATTTGCCCCTTATCATTTTCAATCCATTGCCAATCACAAAGTTGATAAAGTTTAAAATCCTCACTATTTAGGAAATAGATTACACCATCTGAAACAAACCTTTCAGCAAGAAATGGAATACCATTAAATGTTAGTGTTGTATATCCACCTGCTAGTGTCACTGTGTCAATATTAAGTTTGTTATTCGCAAACAATGCTTGATATTTTCTTCTTGCATCGTATGAACCACAAATAAAATCAATGTCGCCACCAGACTTTTCATTACAATCATCAACAACACTCATTAAACTAGCTTCACTAAATGAATTTTTTGTAATAGTTTTTGATATTGGATTTAAAAATGAATATGTAGTTCTTGACACACCATAAAGACTTGTTACATTCGTTGTATCAAAAACTGAACCCAAACCTGTTATTTCTTTATCTTTACTGCCTTGAACATATAGTTTTGTTGTTTTTGAAGTGTTTGCCATATCTTCAGTACAAGCTTTGTCAAAAATAATTTTTTTGTTTGCAAAATCACAAGAAATTATTCTTGCAGATTGAACAAAAGAATCATCTACATAAATATCAACTTTTTGTCCAACCATAACATTTTTCATACTATCAGCAACAAAAGTTGTTTCATCTTTATTTGTAGCAGTTCCTTTTGTTAATAGTCCAGTTCCATCTCCATATAACATACGAGCAAGGTTGAATTTACTAGACTCAACAAGCCCCTCCATTTCAGCAGAAAGTAAATTTACAAATGCCCCAGCTTCACTACTTGAAGCTCTTAAAGCCTTATCTGAAAGTTCGATCGTTCCATACAAATTTTTAAGTGTACTTTCAAAAAGTAAATAGTTATTTTCTGCCACTTTTGGCAAAGAACCAGTTTCTGTCCCAGCACCAATTCCACCATTAATCCCAAAAGGAACCAGTTTTTTTACACTTTTACCAACCACGTCTTGTGATGTTTTTTCAATCTTCGCAAGAAATGGGTGGATATTTGAATTAAGTTGATTTGCAACCACATCTAAGTACATAGATTTTAACGCTGCATTAGCTGATGATAAAGTTACCATTATTTATTACCCCCTTATGTTAAACTAGTCATTTTACCTTGAGCACCTGGACGAGAACAGATTAATTCTGCGTATTTTACAAGTGTTGCAAGGTAGCTAGCGTATCCTTGTTTTTGTTTTAAAATTGAACCATCTTCATTTGTAAGCCATTCCCAATCACAGAGCTGACAAATTGAAAAATCATTTGTGTTAAGCATATACAAATTTCCTGATTTAACAAACTTATCTCCATAAAGTGGAATGCCATTAAAGCTTAAAGCCTTGTAACCGCCATTTAAATTTGTTGTGTCGATATTTTTGTTAAAAGCACTTAGCGTTGAAGCAAATTTTCTTTTTACTTCATTTGTTGTAACAATAAAATTCATCTTGTTACCAGTTCTTATTTCCACTTCATCCATAACTTCTTGAATCAAAGCTTCATTAAAAGTTTCTGATGTAGACTTTGTTTTAATATAACTTGTCAAAAATGGATAGTTAGTTCTACTTAGTCCATAAATACTCCCACTAGTTGCAAAGATTGCTTCAAGTCCAGTTAGTTCTTGATCCTTGCTGTTTTGAACATAAATTGCGTATTTATTTGCATTTGAAACAAAAGTACTAGTAATTTCTGCACTTATTGTAATAACTTTTGTAGCTCTATCAACAGAGACAATTCTAACCCCTTGAAAACCACTTACCGCACTATTGCCATCATATATGTCAATAGTCATACCTTCTACAATATTTTGCACATTGTCAAGAGTAATAGTGTTTTTTGTACTATTTGCCGAACTTATGTTTGCAAGTTTTCCAGAACCATCACCATAGAGCATACGACCTAAATTAAACTTACTTGACTCTAAAAGCCCTTCCATTTCTGCTGTAAGTAAATTCACAAAAGCTCCAGCATCATCATTTGATGCACGAATTGCTTTGTCTGAAATTTCAATAGTGCCAAACAGGTTTTTTAAACTTGCTGTAAAATTCAAATAAGAATTTCCCTCACTTGAAGGAAGTTGTCCACCTTCATCACCAGCACCAATTCCACCATTTACGCCATAAGGTACAAGTTTTTGCACCTCTCTACCATAAACATCTTGCGTGGTTTGTTTAAACTGATTTAGAAGCACATTTGTTTTTGTGTTTAATTGATTGCTCACAACATCAAGATAAATATCTTTCAATGCATTTTGAGCTGTTGTCATAGTTACCATAAAACATTCTCCTATTTACTAAAAATTTTCTTCACCAATTCTCTCACTTCATCAAAAGATTTGGGGGATTTTCTATTGTCAGACAATCCAGCCCCATCTGATGAAGCAAATAAGGGTGGTGTAGTTTCCCTACTGTTTATTTCGGTGAGGTAATTTTTTATAACACCTCGCCTAACCTTTTCATTTGCTTGAACACTGGCCAAAAAATTTTCATCACTTAAAAGTTGTTCTGGTGTTTTGTAATTATTTTCAAGCCATTTTGCCCAAGCAGCATAGAGGGGGCGCTCACTTGAGAGAAGCTCCTTATCCTCCAGTACAAGTTTAGAGATTTCTTTTGCGTGAGATTTAGCAAGTGGATTGTCTTTTAAAAATTTTTGCACCTCCTCATCCCACCCAATTTTTTCCCAAAAGGGAGTTGTAACATCATCTGACATTATTTCTTTTTGGCACCCTGCATCCTTGCTTTCAGAATCATTGCAATTATTCCCTTCTTCTTTTAGTTCTTCTTGGTCTTTTTGAAAGACACTCAAAAGTTGGCTTTTTCTTGTAAACTCTCTTTCCAAATTTTCGTAAGCAGTTTTAAGCTTCTCTGCGCTTTCAAATTTACCAAATGGGGAGCCATTTTCTACTTTTGGTTGTTCCCCGTCTATTACTTTATTTTGCATAAAAAACTCCTTAAATTTTATTTTTTTCAATTTTTACACGCTTTTTTACATAATTTTGCGTTTTTTTACTTAATTTTTTGCATTTCTTATTCGATTTGTGAAATTTTTAGATTAGCCTCAAGCTCAAGCACTTTAAATTCTTTATGCTCTCTAATATGTTTAAGCATTATTTCTTGAAGTTTAGGATTTTTCTTTACAGCCTTTTCCCATTCACCACCAAGCATAAATGCGGTATGTGTTTGAATATGTAAATCGTGGTCGTGAACTTCTAAAACTTCTGGCTTAATTGAATTTGTCAAAAGTTCAATATTCTCTCTTTTTGCTTTCTGAATCTGAAGCGCATTATTATCCAAAGTATCTTCCCAAACACCAAAGCCTAGCATTTCTAAAACTTTATGTCTCATATTGTTTGAAAGTTTTCCATCTTCATCGTGCAAAAGACCTTGCTTAAGTAAATCCAAAATCATAGACCTTCGCTGAGCAACAGTTTGTCCATATTCACTTTCAGTATCAAAACAAATATCGTCACTGCTTATATTACCTCTATTCCAATAAAAGAAATTTGCCGACCCATTTGCTCCAACAACTCGCCCCATTCTTTCGTGTGTTACAAATTGTTTGTACAATCTTAAAATATGTTGGGCGACCTCTTTCACTGCAAAACCTATATTTTCACCACTTGCCGAAATTCTTGCATTCTCTTGCTCTATTAAAAGTTGAAGTGCAACACCACTCATATTTGAAAGTTGAGTTGAGTTTGTAGCAAAAAAATCACTAACGCCACTTATATTCAAAAACTCACTCAAGAGTTTTTCTTCCTCTTCAGAAAAAGTAGTTGGAACACTTTCAGCGGAAAGCATTTTTGGAACATTTGAGCCCTGACGATAAACCAAAATTTTCCCTGGACTTATTCCTTCTTCTTCAAGCGAATCAATATCAATTGAACCATCTTCTACAGTAAGCACCCCCATAGAAACTCTGTTCATAAATTCGTGCTTTCTATTTTTAACCGCATTATAAGCGCGCTGTATTGGAATAGTCCTTTCAACAATACTACCTCCCCAAAAAAGTGAAGGTTGCTCAACTGAAATTTGTCTAATAAACGGAAAACCTCTTTCTCCATCTTTTAAATTTTTATATGGTAAAATACCGTTAAACACAAGTTCATTTTCTACTACAACCACAAGCCTTCCATCAGGGTATTCTTTAGTTGGCATCTCATATTTTTCAATTACCATAGCTTGGTTATGTTTTACTGTTTTTGAAACTTTTGCAAAATTACTCATCGCCAGTGCACCGTTATTATGAACACTTGAAAGTGCATAACTATCAATATCACTTCCATCAACTTTTACACCCCAAAGCTTTTGGATAGTTTCAACATCATAACTTCTTGCGTGAATTAAACTTTTTGTGTGACTTAAGTCGGCACAGGAATTACTATCTGGATAAATTTCGAAAGGAGAACAAACCAAAACATCAACATCTCCCTCATAAATTTTTTCACCAAGCGGAGTAAGTCCGACAACAGACCCAGCACCATCATTCCAAACAACTTTGTAAAACACAGTTCCACAAACCTCACTCCATCTTGTAGCTTGTGCAATTAATTTACCAAAATCAAGTCTACTACTTAGAGAATTCAAAATATCCTTACAAACTTTTGCATTACTTATATCATCTTCATCGTCACTTGCTGGCAAAACAGTCATACTAGGCCTTACATTAGCCAATTTAGCAACTCTCGTTTCTACAAGGGGTGCAATATGATTAAATACCTCTCTTTCTTCCCAAAAATATTCTTTGTCTATTTCTTTTAATATATTGTTTGAATTAATATCACAATATTGGTTTCCTATTAAAAAA
>DLKQ01000001.1:28629-34207 GCA_002477805.1 Christensenella sp. UBA7584
TTATGTTTAATTGCCATTGCGTTTCAAATGGCTTTCTTTCTTCCTGCCTTCTTTTAAAATCTTTCCAAACCTCACTAACCAACTCTTTTTGTTGTTTTTTTGTTAAACTTTTATTCATATCCCTTTTTCCTTTTAAATCAAAATTTTACGCATAATTCAATAAATACAAAGTACTTTTCAAAAATGTAATAAAAATCTATTTTTATTGAAAATTTTAAATTTTTTATAATTTTTAAGCATTTTTTATTATTTTTTCCAATTTTTTACTCGCATTTTCTGCAAATTTTATTTTTAGCATTTTATATTCTCGCACTCGGACAACTCATTTAATAACTTTTCTTTTTCTTTTAAAAGTTCTTCTTCAGTCATTAGTTCATACCTGTTTTCATTATTGTCATCATAAATGCTTATAAGAGTTTTTACCGCGTTCATATCTGCTGGGGAATGTTTTTTTGAAATTTTTACCTTATTTTTTGTCATTTTCCCACTTTCTTCATCAAGTGAAAATTCTTCAGTAACCTCTTCAAAATCATAACCCAAAGCCCTTTTTAAAAGCGCCTTTTCGACTCTTTCTCTTTCTTCACCCTCAAGCATAAAGTATCACCTCCTCATCTTTCCATTTAGTCTTGCTTTTCTAATTAGTCTATCTTTGTGAACCTGCACATCTGTCTTCACAACTTCAAAAACACTAGCCTCAGGTCTTTGCATTATGTAGTACCTAAGTTCATCTAAAGCGTGATCATCTTTTTTTATTGGAATATCACTATCTCCCCACCAATAATTTTTTATTTCACGTATTAAATTTACACAAGTGGAAAAAATTTTTATACGAACCTCTCCATTTACATTTTTGAGATAACTTTTAACCCTTGAAATCCCACTAAACAAATCTTTGTTTACTTTTGGGTTAACATTAATTCCATTGTCCCAAAAAAGTTCGGTAACACTTTTATTACTTGCAAGTGTTTTTTGATTGGCAGCCGAATCTATCAGAGCATCAATCTTTCCATTGCGTTTTGGCCAATGCAAACTATCACACTTTTCCTTTATCTTTTGTGAATGCCATTCAACATTTTTCCCTGAAAAATAATGCTCCGCAATAACCCAAATGTTACCATCAAAATCAACCGCATACCAATGCGCAGAAAGTGGGTTATGTAAACCTGGGTCTATAGAAATCGTGTCATACCATTCGTGTGGAATATCAAAAGGTTCAACCACGTGAATACTTGGATCAAATTCTGAATAAACAAGCCCGCCATAAGACATAAAATTCCCATAACGTCTACTTTGCAATTCCTCTTCTGATAAAGATGCTGTCATCTGATCAATTTCTTCTTTATCAAGGTACGGATTATCTGCCCACTCCATATGAATTGTCCAAATATCCTTATCATTTTTAGGGTTTAAATAAATTTGGCTGTAAACCCAAGATAAACTTTTAAGTGGAGTCATTGTTCCAAAAATCTCACCCTTTTTGTCTATAACACGCATTTTACATTCCAAATAAATATCGTAAGGAGGTTCTTCATCAAACCACACAAAATCCAAACTTGTTCCTTGAAATTTTTCTCTACCCTGGTCACAACTTTTAAATCCAATTCTACTAAGTCCACCAAAAACATTTTTTATTAAAATATAATCAATTACCCCATTTCTAACAGAATCTTTTCTTCCAGAAAGCATCACAACTTCTTCAATCCAGTTTGGGTTTAAATAATCCAAAATTTTCTTTTGTGCAACATCACGTTGAACTTGCTGACTTAGTGAAACAACCCAACATTCAATATTTTTTTTATTTTCCCGATATGGGTGTATTCCCCTAGCAAGCCAAACAGTTTCTACCGCCCCACATTCACTTTTCCCACTTCTATTTCCACCAAAAACCCAGCGATTTCTACACTGGCACTTGTGAAATGCTATCTGTTTTTGATGAACCTTTTTCCCAGTATTATATTTTGAAAGTTTGCTAGCTTTTAGTGCATTAAGACATTTATTCACAATGTTTAGAGAATTTAAAATTTCCAAATAACGCATAATTTTCCTCTTTTTTTAGTTTTTACCACAATAAAAAACAATAATTGCACCACAAGAAACAATCATTGTTTGATAAAATTTTACAAGGAGAAATAGATGAAAGCTTATAGTATTGTTTGTTATATCTTTATAATATCCATAACTTTGTTTTTACCACAAACGTCACAAGAAGTTTTTGCAACAAACTCAGCTTCTTATTGCAGAATAACAACTGAAACTATTTTATATAAGTCACCAAACTCTTCGCAAAATTTAAATAATTTATTTTTTAAGCCAACACCAACTTATTTCGCATATATTGAAGAAAATTTAGATGAGTTTTACAAAGTAAATTATATGGGCTGTGTTGGTTATGTGAAGAAACAAGAAGTTACTCCTGTCTATCAGTCACCAAAGACACCTTTTCCAAAAGACATAACTTTTAATATCACAAACTCAGCAAGTGCTGTTGTTAGAGATATTCCAAGCACAGATGGAAAATTTGTCGGACTTGTTCCTTGTAGTGCCACTTTAACATATATTGGAGATATCGATGGTGATGAAGCCATAACAGGGCTTGGAACAAAGTGGTATTATGTCAACTTTTCAAGTTTTGAACAAGGCAATATATGCGGATATATTTATGCACCACTAACAGAAAACTTAAGCCCAATAAGTCCTAATGAAGAAGATTTATCCACAGTTCCAGCCAGTTCCGAACCTTTAGAAAATATTATTTCACCACAACTACTCAGCACTAATAACCTTTTAATTATTGGCGGTCTACTAATTGCTGGCATAATGCTTATTTTACTTATATTTATTCCTTTTAGAAAAACCAAAAAAGAAACAGCTTTTTTAAATCAACATTCCCAATTGACCTATGATGACCATAAGAAAATAGACAACAATAATTTTGACTTTTAATTCCATAAAAATGCTCTTTTTTTAATTGGACAAAAATTAGTTAATTTCTCTATTTTTTCTTTTCTAGATTTTTTGTTATTTTCTTTAAATATATGAGATAGCCATTTTTCGCCTTTTAAATATTCTTTCAGATTAATATAGTTATAACCTTTGTTAACCAAACTTAGATAAAATTCACCACACGCTTTTTCCATCAATCTTTGAATCGTTCTTTTGCTCTGCTTTAAAAAACGTCCTATTTCAGAATCATTCATACAATCAAAGTATCTAAGTGTTAAAAGCTTTGCACTTTTTTGTGGAATTGAAACTAAACCTTCTTCTATTAAATATTTTAAGCAACAAAGTCTACGCTTCCTTTCAACTAACTCTATAACCAGATTAAAAGTGTCAAGTGTTTCAGAAAATCCTATAGTATAATGTGAATTCATACCCTTATCAATCACTTGTTTGTCAATTGATTCAACAATTCTCCCTAAATACTTGTAAGCATCAAGCAAACTTTTTACTAAAATCTTTACTTTCATTTTTCCCCTCTTTTTTAAAATAATAATGTAAATTGCCCTAGGGTTTTCGCCCTATCACAAGCATTGTATAACATACATTCGCTATTTGTCAACGAGCAGTGCCATATTTTTGAATAATATTTTAAAATAATTTTAAAAATTATAGCCTTTTGCTCGTTTGAATATTTTCGAACATATGTTCTAATTTTACACATAAAAAGATGACAACAGTCTGTCATATTTAATTTTTTTAAAAAATCTATATCAGTTTTCTTGCTTTTTTATAAATTTCTGATATAATATATAGGCTGAAAGGAGAACAAATGAAAAAATATGCTTTTATTTCTTTTTTACTGATTTTGCTAATATGTTTTTCAACAAACTTTGAAGTAAAAGCTGTCACCGAATTTGATTTCTCATTACAAAAGAGCGTAAGTGAAAAAGATATTAATGACATAAATGTAACATATGGTGAACTAACTTACACCACACAAGACAAACAAGTTAAAAATTACACAACATCAAAAAATTTTGAAACAACTTTTGTTCCGCAATTTTTAACAAGTGACTACTTTAATCAACTCTTTTTTTCAAGAAAAGATGATTCATCTATTTATAGCATAGACACCTCCCTTCCGACTACACAAAAAATTATTAGTTACACTGATTTTCATGACCTTGAAAACAACTCACGTGGAATTGGTCTTGTTTATGACATCAAAAGCAATATAGAAGGCACTGTGTTTGCTGTTTGTAAAACTATAGCTGATGATTTCTTTATTATATACAAAAAAAGAGACTCAAGTAATTTTAAACTATATCAAAAACTAACTATTCCACTAAACACCACTATGCCAATTTGTCTCGCTGTTTCAGTTGATAACAATTTTTTAATTTTAGCAAACGATTCTAAAATTTATAAACTTTTTGAAAATGAAATTGCAGAAATTTCCAACTCAGAAACACTTTCAAATCTAATTTACAAAAACATAGTTTTTGAAAATATAATTGATATAAAACTGGATTTTTACGACACACTTTATGTATTAAGCAAAAATGCTGAAAGTTATTCTCTCACAAGACTAAACAAAAATGCTGATGCTTTTTCTTTTTCTAACAATATTTTAAATGACACAAAAACTTTTGAATTCAACTACTTAAATGGCGAAATTTTACTTTTAAAAGAAAATACAATTGATTTTATAACTATTACCAATAGTGCCACAAATTTTATCAATATTATAACAAGTTCTTACCCTAACTATAAAGATGAAAAACTTGATGTAAATATGTTAAAAACCAATTCTGAAGCAATTGTTTATGAATTTGAAAATTCGCTTTACGCAAAAGTTGTAAATGAGAAAAAATTAATTTTGCAAGAAGACTCTGTTGTTATCGGATTAAAACAAACCGAAACAGGTTATTATTTTGTAATTATCCCAAATATGGAAAAAGAAAATATTTGTGGATTTATAAAAGTAAGCAACTTAACCAAACTAACTACCACAACAAAAACTTGCAGAGTTATCACACAAACACAGGTGTACAACTACCCTACTTCATACGAAAATCTATATACCATAAATTATGGGATTCCTTACACTATTGAAGAAGGAACTATTACTGTTGCTACTGGAACAATTATCACAGACGCAAATGGAGTGGCTTTTTCCGAAATTGAACTTGGAGCAGAAAAATATTACATAAATAGTAATTCACTAATGGAAATTTCGAAAAGAGACCTACTTGCAATTGTTGATGCAAATGCAAAAACAAAGAACCAAACAACTGTTTATCAAGATGAAAATTGTTCAATTGAACTTACAACGCTTGATGCAAATACAAACATCAAGGTACTTTCAATAAATAACAAAATTGCAAAAATAACCTGGGGTGATGGAACATTTGTTGGTTATATCTACACAGAAAATTTTGAAAAATTTGGTATTACAAACACACAACTTATTGGACTTATTTGCCTATCAGTTTGTATTCTAATTGCAATCATTACACTAATAAGTGTAGGTATTGTAAACTCCCATAATAATAAAGTAGACAAAAACTAAAAACCACGGAAAAACCGTGGTTTTTGTCATAATAAAATTTGCTATCCTGTTTTCCACTTGTAATTG
>DLKQ01000014.1 GCA_002477805.1 Christensenella sp. UBA7584
AACAATTACAAGTGGAAAACAGGGTAATCAGCTTGTAAGTCAAGCAATATTTTATATAATAAAACAAAGTAAAGCGAGTATTAAATTGCTATGATGTTTGAACTGGTGATGCTTGGTATTTGTGATATAGTATTAACACCTTTTTCTAAAAGGGTCATCATTTATTGTTTTAACATTATCATAAATTATATCCAACATTTTTACTTTACTGCTTTATTTTTGTATTGTAGTTATTATAAATCAAATTATAATCATATTCCGAGCAACCTAGCATTTTTTAGACATTTTTCAGTTTTACACATAATACTTGTGATTAAAATATTTCATAATCAAAAATAATAGGAAGAGTATATTTCTTCCTATTATTTTTATTCTAAATTTTAATTTTAAATTTAAAAAATTAGTGTGTTAAGTAATATTACAGTACTCCTATTTTAGAGCTAAAATAGTGATTTTTCTTTTCTTGTGAAAGTTGTTAACTGAGAGCGAAATGAAATTCAAATTTCATTTATAAAATTTTTATTTTACTATAAATCGCAATGCGATTATAACAACTATTATCCAAAATATTGCCATATAGCATATTATAGCACAAACGTGTAAAAAAGTCAACAAAGGCGGTTTTGTGGTTGTGTTTGTCGCAAGAGATAGACTCCTAAAAACTATTAGCCTACCAAGAAATGTTAGACAAAATAAAATGATTTTTGCCAATCAGTTATAATTAGCTTTTGGAGAAAAGATAAAAAGAAAGGCAAAACATAAACAGAAAATTTGTTTAATCGTTAACACTTTAGCGAATACAAAAGAAGCTCTATTATGAAAAATTGTTCTTGAATAAAATTTTTGTTCTTAAGTTATTCGCTTTTTAAATTGTTATTTTCATCTGAAAGCTTGTTTTCAAGTTGCTCTTGCGTGGGGGGTTCGAGTTGTTTACGTGCTGAAACAAAGGCAATTATTGCACATATGGCAAATGTAACTACAAGGATAATGTTCACCCAAAAAGCTAAAATATTTCCAGCAATAATACCTAATACTACAACAATTAGGATATTTACCAAACTGCAGACTGAAAACAAGATGCCCGAAATTTTAGACTTGAAGAAACAAAAAACTAATGCTACAATTGAAACAATTATGCAAGCAATAAGTGCAAAAAATGCGATAAAAAATACATTTACCATTTCAGCGTTAAAGGAAAAAAGAATTCCTATCGCTAAGGTGTAATAAGCCCAAACCCCACAGCCCAATGTGCTAATTAGTCCTAAGATGAATGACGAAATACTTTTTGTTTTTTCCATAAAATTTTCTCCCTTAATTTTTATTCTAGCAAATATATTTTTATTTTGCAACAAACTACTAAAAATATTATCAAGATTTTTGAATTGAACGAATGGCCTAATGTAAACTCCAATGGATAATGTAAAAACAAAAATTTAAGCGTAAACAAAAATTGTATTGGTGGACTACAAAAAATTGTCTAAAATCAATAAAAATAATTTGTGTGGGTTAAAGAATGTGTAATATATCTTGGCTGTTTGCACTATTACCCTAAATTTACACTTTCTAAAGCTTTGTAGCTATAATGAATAACTTTTCTTGTGTGCCTTTACACTACAAAATGTATGAATGAGATTTTAACTGCATAGGCGATTTTTTTACACAAACAGCCTCATTATTGTTGACTTTTTAGTGCTAAGTGTTTATAATAGTAAGAAAAGTAAGACAAGACTTTTTAATTCTGCTATTTTTATACTTTTTGATTAAAAACAAAAGCATTAAATCGGGCACATTATTAAATTAAACCTAATTTTAAACCGATTTTAAAAGGAAGTGTTTTATCAAGTCAAAAATAGATTATGAAGGGGGGTTGAGGCCAAAATTGCTCTTGATAATGATAAAAAGCAACTAGTTATAGCGAGATTTGATTTTAAAAAGTAAATATAAACGAATAACAAGACAAAAGTATTTACAAATTTGATAAAATTCAAAAAAGTAAATTTTAAAAAATAAAAGGAGAATGATGTGGAAAACAAAAAGTTTATTTGGACAACAAAAGTGAGTTCCAAGGGGCAAATTGTTTTGCCGAAAGAGGCACGAGAAGTTTTCGATATAAAAGAGGGTGACACGCTCATTATTTTAGGTGATACCGAAAAAGGAATGGCACTTGCAAAGTATGATGAGTATCTAAAATTTGCGGAAGCAATTTTTAAGGCAAATGGAGGTAATAATGATTAACCTAGAAAATATTACAAAAAAGTATGGGAAATTTGTTGCTCTTTGCGATGTAAATTTGACTATTGAAGATGGCAAGTGTTTTGCTCTTTTGGGTCTTAATGGAGCAGGGAAAACTACTTTACTCAACATTCTTTCAACGCAAACGACTCAAACTAGCGGAACTGCTAATTTAAATGGCTTTGATGTAATTAAAAATAGAGAAGAGGTTCGAAAAATTATCAACATTTCTCCGCAAGAAACAGCAGTTGCAAAAAATTTGACTGTAAAAGAAAATTTGGAGCTTGTGGCAACCCTTTATGATGTAAAAGGTAAAGAAAACAAGATTGAAAAACTTTTACAAGAATTTAATCTACGCGAAAAACAAGATATTTTATGCAAAAAACTCAGTGGTGGGCAAATGAGAAGGGTGAGTCTGGCTCTGGCGATTTTAACAGACCCGAAAATTCTATTTTTAGATGAACCAACACTAGGACTTGATGTAAAAGCAAGAAAAATTTTGTGGCAGGAAATTGAAAAATTAAAAGGAAGAATGACAATTATTTTAACCACGCATTATCTTGAAGAGGTGGAGAACCTCGCTGATGAAATCGGTATTATCAGCAAGGGAAAAATTAAAATTGTTGGAACTCTTGATGAGATTAAAAGCAAAACAAATTCTGAAACTTTAGAACAAGCTTTTCTAAAATTGTCCGAGGAGGAAGTATGAAAATTTTTACGCTCGCGAAAAGAAATTTAAAAGAGATGCTCCGTGACCCACTTAGTACTGTTTTTTGTTTAATTTTTCCACTTGTTATGCTTGTTTTAATGAGTGTAATTTTTTCTAGTATGGAATATGTGCCTGAAAATTTTAAAATTACAAGCTATGCGTCTGGAATTTGTGTTTTTGGTTTTACTTTTACTTCACTAATGGTTGCACTACAAATTACTTCTGACAAAAATACTTCTTTCATAAAGAGAATCAATATTTCGCCTATAAAAAAATCTACTTATCTTTTTAGTTTTTTCTTTTCGGCTTTACCTGTGACCATTGCTCAAATTTTAATTTTTTATGTTGTCGCTTTGTGTTTTGGTTTCCCTTTTGATGGAAATTTCTTTCTCTCAATCTTGTATTTGTTGCCTTCTGCTTGCCTTTATATCGTAATAGGGATACTAATTGGTTCAATTTGTAAAAATGAAAAACAGACAGGACCAATTTCTTCAATCTTTGTTTCACTTGCAGGTATTCTCGGGGGCGTGTTTATGCCAATTTCTACTTTTTCGGGTGCTTTTAAAACTTTTGTTGATATTTTGCCATTTTCACATTCTGTTTTGATTGCGAGTGAAGTTCATACAGCTGGCGTAAGTGCAATTTATCCTCATATTTTGTGGATTTTGGGTTATACTTTGCTGTTTGCTCTACTAGTTGTTTTGATTGAAAGAAAAAAATAATCTTTGAAATTTGACAAAAGATATTTGTTGTAGCACGTTTTACCAAGTTACACTGTTGGGTTTATTATAAAAAAGTGAACAATTCTGTTCACTTTTCTTAATTCTGTTTTATTATACGAAAATATCTGTTAAATTTAGTTTGAGTGTAAATTTTATTTAAAATTAATTTTTATTTCAAATTAGTTTTAGATTAAACTAAAATTAGCTTACAAGCGTTTACTTAACTTTTCAAAAAAGGTGGTAAGTGAGTTATATTTTGGGGGCAATTAGAATTACGCTTTAATTTGAAACATTATTTCTTGATTATTTATTTTTAGAGCGAAGGCCCTTCCTGTTCCTTTTTGTTTTCGTCATTGTTCCAACTTCTAAATCCCATTAAGTCTTTGGATTGTTGTGAATTTAGTCTTTGAATATATTTTGCTTTTACATATCTACTATCTGTAATTTCGGTATTTGTGCTGATTGATTGATGAGATGGGGTATAAGGGCTTAAAAGTTTCTTTTTGGCATCATCTTTTTTCTTGTCTTTTTTCTTGTCCTTTTTACCTCCACCACCACCCTTTTTACCTCCACCGCCACCACCGCCTCCTGCGCTTTTGGATTTTGATGCGACTTTTTTCTTTGGTGGAGCTCCTACTGCGACTTTGCCTTTTCCACTAGGAACAAGCATTTCGGAAATGGTTACGCCCTTGCCTTCTACAAGGTTGATTTGGGCTTGCTTTGTTTCCTTTACTTTTTCATCTGATTTAATTTTTTCGCTTATTTCTCTTGTTGTTAGAAGATATTTGCTGTTCAAGCTTCCCATTAAAATGTCGTAAGCTGGCATACTCTGCGCAACTTCAGGATTAGCTTCAAGAATTGATGTTAAAAGTTCGTTTAGTGCCCTAAATTTGTTTTTGTCCATTAGAAAAAACTTTTCAAGTTGAACTCTTTTTTTGTTGAACTCACTGAGAATAATTGCACCTTGTGGAATTTCGTTTAAAATTTGAACTCTTTTATTAAAATAGCTTTCTTCTAATCCAAGATATTTTTCTTTAGAAGCCAGTTTTACTGCGTGTAGATAATCATATCTTGCATCAATAAATTTTGCTGGGCCTTTTAGTGCACCTTCTGAATCATCACTTTCTTTTTCAACAAAATGAAATGCTTTTAGTGCGTTTTCGTAAAAAAATTCATCAAATTTGAAATTGTAAAATCCCACAACAGTCGAGATAGTGTTTTTAATGTAACCATTTACTTTAGAAATGGTTTCGTTTAGTGATAAAAGAGCTGTTTGTGTGTTGTTTTCTTTGTTTACTGGTTCAAATTTTAAAGTGAAATTAAAAATTGTTCCATCTTTGTAATCTGTCTTAGCAGTACACTCAGTATCAGATTTTTTAACAATAACCTTTTTTAAGGCAATGAGTTCTTCTAAAATACTGTATGAAATTTTGTAATTTCCATTTTCGTCAAAATTGCCAAGGAGATTATTGTTTACTGTTTCGTACTTACGCGAAGCTTTCAAAAGTGCAATTTCGGTGGAATTTCGGGTATAACCAAACTCGCTATCCTCACGAATATATTTTTCGTCTGAACTTGTCTGACTAGCATTGCTAGTTTTATTTTCTAGGTTGTTTTCATTTTCCATACTGAGTCGCACCTCCATAATTTTACTTATTCTAGCACAAATTACAAAAATTCGCAAACAAAAAGTATTAAATTGTTTTAAATTATATAAAATTCTTGTAATTTAAAATTTTTGTGAATAAGATTGGGGTTTGTTGAAATTTTGATGAGCAAACAATTTTTAAGTTATAGCAAAAGAATTAAATTTTGTTTAATTAAAAAATTTATTTTTATCGTAAGTTTTTGTTTTCTATTGTTGAAAAATCTAGTTATTTATGTTATAATAATATTAAGGAGAAAGTGGTATGAAAAAACTAAGTTTGTTTTCAATGATGTTTTTTGCAGTGGCAAGTTGTTTTATTTTTTCAGCTTGTGGCTCTAATGTTACTCTAACAATAAACTTTGATAGTAATGGTGGCACGAGTTGTAAATCTGGTCAGTATGTTGTTGGTAAAAGTTTTGATATACCAGATGACCCTAGCAAAGAAGGATATGTCTTTGGTGGTTGGTACACTGATAATAACAAATGGAATGAGCCTCTAACAGTGAGTAGTATAATAAACTTTCCACTCAGTAAAAGTATCCCAATAACTGCTTATGCAAAATGGCTGAATATAAATTATACAATAAATTTTGATACTAATGGTGGCAATGCGGTAGAAGATTTGTTTGTAGATAATGTTGATATTCCATTACCTGAGCCAACAAAGAGCGGATATAATTTTTCTGGCTGGTATGTGGATAGTGAATTAAAAAATGAGTTTTCAACAAAAATGCCTTTAGATTTAACAAATAATCAAATCACTGTTTACGCAAAATGGGAGAGGAATTTAAAAGTTGTGTTCCATTTCAATAATGGTGCAGATGATGTAACTCGATATTTTGATAATGATAGCTTTGCACTTCCGCAAAATATAACCAAGGAGCACTTTACTTTTATTGGTTGGAGCTTTGATGATGAAACAAACATAGTTTACGACCAGTATTTTATCAGTAATTATGAAAAAGACGGTATTTTAAATTTGTACGCTGTTTGGGAAGAAGACCCAATAAGTAAAGTTGAAATTTATGACAAGGGCAACATAAAGGATTTTTATCATTGGGGTGAAGAGGTAGATGTCAGTCAAACAAAGCTAAAATTAACTTATCAAGATGGGACAAGCCGTATAGCTTTTGCAACTGAAAGCAAGGAAATTCGAGAAAGTAAATATTACGCAAAAGGTTCTGTTAGTAAAGAGTATTCTAGCGAGGAGCCTAGGGTATATTACACTACAAGTTTTTACCTAAACTACAAAGCTTCGACTGAAAGTTATGTGGTTGCGTATGTTAATATTTATCAAGATTTTAAAATTGTAGGTATAGAAAATTATACTGATACTTTTAATTATGAAGATGTGAAAGATGGTTGTACAGGTGGTGAAAGTATAATTACAGACGATACAAAAATAATTCTTGAAGACTTAAATGGTGATAGAAAGGAGTACAACCTTAAAGAGTTTTATGGGCAAAACAAAGAGGATTTTACAACATATATTATAGGTGGCACTGTTTCAGGTTCGCGCTATCAAGATGCTAGTGGAACTTATTATTATGGAATACTAGATCCAGACACTGAAGAAGTTTGTTTTGAAAATAATTATGCTTTTATAAATAGAGAGCTAAAGTTTGTTTATAGAACTGAAACAATTTATTTGCCATACAAAATTATGCTTGGCGAAATAGAAAGTGTTAATTTTGTTATTGAAGATTTTTATCCTGGTGATTGGCTATCATCGAATTATTCAAATATTGGTGTTGGTTCGGTAGGGGGTGTCTATAAGTATAAAACTAGAACTGGAAATGTAACATTGCTTGCAAATGACGAAACTAAAAGCTGTGTCCGCGTGCAGGTAAAACTAAAAAGTGGTCATTCAGTTTTGTCTAACATAGAAGACATATTTAATTCAAACCAACTTGAGATTTTAAATGATATTTATTTTGAAGAAAACATTGCAAGAGCGACAATAAAAATTAATGGCTACGAATACGAAATTAATTCTGGCGAGTTAGAAACTATGATTAAACAAACTGGATTTTTCGTTGGTGGACTTACTGGATTTAGTGAAAATTGATTGCCTTATGGCTTGCTATAAGATTTTCTAAGAAAAAATAGTAAAAACAGATGTTATTTTTAGGCATCTGTTTTTAGTTGTTTTATGGTTTTAGAGTATGCTATACTAAAATAGAGGTTTGTTATGGAAAAATTTGAATTTAAAAGAAGCACAAAAAAGTATAAGTATTTTAATGGCATTATTTTAAAAGAGCCAAGCGAAAAAGAGTTTAACAAGTACATAGATATTTGGAACAAAAAGTACAACAAAGAGCTTGCTGGTGATTTTAGTCACGAAAAAATTCTTGACTATGTTTTTACCAAGAATAATAGCTCCAATAAAAATATTTTAGAAATGTATGAAAAATGCGTGCTTTTAGATAAACTTTATAGTACAAATGTTAAGCATATGGACAGCTTGGTTAAACATCTAGCGAGCATTGAAAATTTTAATGAAATGCTTTCAAGCGGTAATCCCGAACTTGTTAATGTTATGAAAATGGTTGAAAAAGATGATGGCACTATTATTAAATATATGTCTTTTGCAAGCAAGTACTGTAGAAGATACAACCCAAAAGATTTTCCTGTTTTTGATACTATTGTAAAGGATATTTTTAGTCACTATCTTTATACGCTTAAATTTTATCGAAGAAGAGATAAAATTGACCTAACAGACTATGTGTCATTTAAAAATGTTGCCGATGAATTTCTTAATGCATATCCTTTTGTTAAAGATTATGTGCAACTAGACCACTATTTGTGGACTATGGGAAAAGAAAAACTTCAAGCAATTAGCTATATTAAAAAAATTAGGAAAAGTAAAGATGATTTAAAGCAAATACAAAATATAGCAAAAATCGAAAATTTTAGTGGTGATTTATTGAATTTAGAAAACTTTATTGTAAACAAGTATGATTTGTGAAATATTTGCGCTTAATTGTTGAAGAGCCTACTGTCTAGTTTTTGCAAAAAGCTTTAGTGTTAGAGTAAGTAACTTTTCCATCGTAATTCTCAATGGTGGAAATCACGTACTGCTTGTTTAAATTTTACTTAGATACTCCAGCA
>DLKQ01000029.1:0-5423 GCA_002477805.1 Christensenella sp. UBA7584
GCCTTACCGCTTGGCGATACCCCTATTGGCTCCTGAAGTAGGGTTCGAACCTACGACATCGTGATTAACAGTCACAAAAAAGACCGCTTTGCGCGGTCTCTTTTTATGGAGCGGGTGAAGGGAATCGAACCCTCGTATTCAGCTTGGGAAGCTGATGTTCTACCATTGAACTACACCTGCATACAATAATATAATATCACATTTTTCTATTAAAAGCAACTTTAAAGGAGTAAAATTTTTGGAAATTTTAGAATTACAAAAAACTATTGACAAGTTTTCAGCAGAAAAGGGCTTTATACCATTTTTTGTCATTTCAGATGTTTCTATCTTAGCTCGAAAGAAATTGAATGAACAGTTAGCTCTTTATTTAAAACCATCAGATGCAACAATATTAACAAGCATAATAGAAGATTCCGAAACGCCAAGCAAAGGAACGTTGATTTTTTCCGTTTCAGATAGTAGTCTAATGGAAAGAATGATTACTGCGCTTCCAAGTCTTGAAACCAAAACAAGTAATTTTAAATACATAAATAAACTTAGCACTTTTCACTGGATTGATTGCAACAAAAAACTTCACCACATTGGAACCTACCCTATTCTAACAATTAACACAAATGATACCAATGCAAAAGTAATCAGGTCTTCTATCTCAAAAGCTATTTCATCGATAATAGAAACAAGACACCGCGTTAATTTTAACAATTTTTCAATTGATTTGGAAAAAACAGAAGAAGAAGACGTGTTTAATATTAATTTAACATACAACTTCACCACAAGTTCTACAAATACCACACATAAATACAGGCAACAGCTAGTTTCCTTTTACAAAATGGTAAATGAAGTTATCAAAAAAGACGACAACACCACAAAAGCACTCAAAGATTGCAAGAAATTCACACAAAAATCTTGCTATGGAAAAGAGTTAAACGAGAAAAACTATATATCCGAAGTTCAAAAAATCAACACATTTTTATAAAAAGTTGCAAAATTTTGCATCTTTTTTTCTTTTTTTGCCAAATTTGTTTTACTTTTGTTATAAAAAAAATTATAATAGTTATAACTATATTGGAGGGTTTGAAATGGCTGTGTTTTATATTCTTCTTGCACTAAGCATAACTTTGGCTTGTGTTTTTGTCTTAGTACAAAATCCAAAAATGCCACTACTAAGTTTTTTTCTAAAGGGATTGGCTTCGGTAAGTGTTGTAATCTTTGCTGTTTATGCTGGTTTTCACTCTATGATGTTAGAAAATGCTGAAGGAATTTTGCTCGTTGCAGGACTTTTACTTTGCACACTTGGAGATGTATGTCTTGCACTACTTGAATTTAATATTAAAGATGCAAAATATAAAATAATAAACTCTGGAGAAACATCATTTTTTCTAGCACAAGTTTGCTTTATCGTGGCACTAAGTTTTTTAATATCAAGCGGGCTTGCAATAGTTATTCCACTTCTAATCGGAATGGTTTGTGTTGCAGTAATTTACTTTATGCAAAAGCCACTAAAACTTGACTACAAAACAAGCACGGCCTCAACTCTAATTTATTCATTTGGACTTAGTTCATCACTTGCTCTAAGTGTTAGCAATTTGATTGTAAACGGTTTTAGCGCAGGTTCATTACTATTGATGATTGGCTTCATCTTCTTTTTTGCAAGTGACCTCATTCTCTCTATGATTTATTTTAAAGAAAAAAGTCCAAGATATTTATATTATCCAAATCTTGCAACATACTACATCGCAATTATACTCATTGCATCGTCAATGATTTGCTTTTAAAGGAGGAAAAAATGGCAGAAAAAAATATAACATTATTTGCCTATGGAACAAATATATCTAAATCGGAAATGGCTAGCCATTCCGAAAACGCAATGTTTATTGGTTATGGAGAACTACTAAATTTTGAGCTCAAATTTAGAGGATTTCAAGACCACGCAATAGCAACTTTAGAAAAAAAGCGAGGTGCTGTTTTACCTGTTGCTATTTATGACATTACACCAACAGACCGCTTCACAATGGACAACTTCGAAAAATTCCCGTATGCTTACCAACGAATAAAAGCAAAAGCGCGTTTAAACGGTAAAATTATAAAAGGTCAAGTTTATGTGCTTAAAATAAAGCTTCAAAAAGAAATCCCAAATTCAGAATACCTAAAAGCACTTAGAATGGCATATCTTGAAGCAGATTTTGATGACATTTATATTGATGAAGCTATCAAAGAAGCTGGAGGAGTTGTGTCGGAGGATATTGTTTGATGAACAAGTACTTTCTTCCAGATTATCAAAACTGTTCAGTAAATATTTTATCTTCGGTTGCCAAAGTTTTTGATATAACAACAGGACATCAAAGTATTCCTTTGTTAGATAAAGTTTTGGAAAACAAGGCAAAAAATATTGTTGTAATTTTACTGGACGGGTTTGGTGAGGAAATCCTAAACCATAATCTTTCACCAAATAGTTTCCTTTCAAAACACAAAAAAGCAACTATAACATCAGTTTTTCCAACCACAACCACAGCAGGTACAATGACTTTTAAAACAGGCCTCACACCTCTTGAGCACGGTTGGATTTCGCAATTTCTATATTTCAAGGAAATCGGAAAGGCAATAAATCTCTACCTAAATACTGATATGTATTCAAAAAAACCTATTGCAAAACCTCATATTGCAGACAGCGTTTTAGATTTCTTGAACATTTTTGAAAAAATAGAAGAAAAAACAAATGGACAAACAAAAGCGTTTGGTGTTAGCATACCAGAAGCAAGAGACTTGTTCGGAAAAATTTCACAACTTTCCTACGATAATTTTTCTGAAATGTGTGATTTAATAAAAACTCTTTGCTCAACTGAAGACAAAAAGGTAATTTATGCCTACCATAACCACCCTGATGACACTATGCATAAATTTGGACCATATAGTAGTGAAGCAAAAGATGTGCTTTTAAACATTGATGCCGAACTAGAAAATTTAACCTCAAACTGCCCAGACACGACATTTATAATTTCAGCAGACCACGGGCAAACATACATAGACAAAGTATATGATATTGCAAATTATCCGGATATAGTTTCCACCCTACTAATGTCCCCAACAGGCGGTTCTAGAGCATTTAATTTTTTCATAAAAAAAGGAAACGAAAAAAAATTTAAGAGCTTAATAAAAAAATATTTTAAAGATGAGTTTGTTCTTTTTTCAAAAAAAGAAGTGTTATCTTTAAATTTATTTGGACAGGGTGCACCTCACCCAAAAATTGATGACTTTTTAGGTGATTTTTGGTTAATAAGTGTAGGTCACTCAAACCTTGCATATACAACACTATACAATCTGCCAATAAAAGAACCTGTTGGTAGCCACGGTGGGCTTACGAAAGAAGAAATATTTTTGCCACTTATTGTATTTCAAACCAAATAGTATTAAAAATACCTTTCTATCATTTGAAAATTTATCCTTTTGAAAAAAAATTTCTAGGTCTACATCTATTCAAACCATAAAGCAAAAAGGTATTGTTAGCATAAGTCTTAATCAAGCTTCTGCCAACTATTTCAACTTCTTTCCATTCGCACAAACTCCTTAGAATCGTTCCAATTTTCTTTTTTTACTGCAAAAACTATATGGTACTTATAGTTTTAAGTAGTATGTGCTAAACTAAAATTGTTTTCCGATTTATATTTCATTTAATTTTCTCCTTTTATGTTTGTTAGACTCAAAACAAATATATCATAAAAGAGAAAATTAAATCTACTCATCGGTAAAGCTAAACAAAGCCACCAGATAGTCTGGTGGCTTTATTACAACAAAAAACACTTCGTATGAAGTGTTTAAAACAAAAATTTGTGGGTAAGTCACAAAAATTGGTAGCTATACCCCTATTTTTGTGCACTATACTATATAAACCCGTTTTTATTTCTTTTCATTAATTCGTTTCACACATTTACAGAAAAGTTGTTAATTTCATATTTTCAGTTTTTAAATAGTGAAAGCCCATTAAGACATAAATACACAGACAGATAGTTAGAGATAATTAGTTAGTTGGTGTTAGATAGATAAATAAATATGTAGTTAGATAGACAGATAGTAAGTTGTATAGATAGATAGATAAATAGAAATTTAGTTATTAAATTAGCTAGTTCAACTAATAAGTATGCCAATCTGCGATTGCTATGCTTATATTAAAAAGCTTTTAATGTGTTTTTAGATTAAGCAAAAACTATTAAATAAGTCTAGAAATTTTTAATTAGTATTCTATAGTACAACTTTAATTACAAATTTCCGTCACTAATTTTTAGATTCTCTGATATTTTCTCAGCTGATGTATCTTTTTTAGGCTCAAACACAATGATATTGTCTGAACACATCTTGACCTTTTTTGATTTTTGTTTTAGTTCTATATTTGCACAAAGAATGATAAAAGGCAGTGCAATTCCTGTAGCAACAAATGTAATTGAAGGTGTAATCGTACTAAAGGCAAAATATGTCAAAAGAGCAATTAGTCCAATAAAAATTACTGGTATAATCATTTCGCGTAAAAGTGCTACCCAAAAGACCCTTTGTTTTCCTTTTTGTGTTACATTGAAAACTGGTTTTTTCCCAAACCAAGCCCTTGTCACGCGGAGCATCATATATGGCAGATACGATGCAAAAACAAGAGTAAATGAAATCCAATAGATTGGGAGTTTCCAACATTCTTTTGTAAATAAAAATAAAGGCAAGTCTTTTACAAATGGGAAAATCGTATTAAAAGCAAACAATATACCTAGATAAGGCATAACCGAAAAGATATTCGTTCCAAGTATCGCTAAAACTAAATTTGAAATAGTAAACAAAAAAATAATAAAAGGTATTTTATAATTTCCTATCTGTGCTATCTGAAAATCAAACCTAAGAAAGGCAGGTAGATTTTTAGATTTATAACAATCTTTCATATTCCTTTGGACTTCAACGTCCCCCTCATGCCACCTTAAACGCCTTTTTTTCGCAATTATATAATTAGGTGGAAACTCCTCCTCACAGACAATTAGTGGACTATAATCAATTTGATATCCCCTTTCAAATAATTTTAACGAAAGAGCATAATCTTCAACAATACATTCAGGGAAAAAACCAACATCAGCAATTGCTCTTTTGCTAATCATCATTCCGTGACCAATCAGTGCTGAAAACCCGAATTCTAGTTTTGAAGGTAAGGCAATAAAAGAATCCGTCTTTACAAACACTTCTCCAAAAAATTGAAATAAATTTCGAGGTTTTTGTGCTGTGTGAACACATTGAAGCGCTCCAAGTTTTTCGTTATAAAAAAAATATTTTAGTGAGTCCTCAATGAAATTTTCAGGTATTTTTTCATCACTATCAAGCACAACAAAATAATCGTACTCATCTTGATGATTTTTCAGATAGTTATTTAGGTTTCCCGCCTTAAAACCAACTCTATT
>DLKQ01000029.1:5485-5824 GCA_002477805.1 Christensenella sp. UBA7584
CCTAATAACTCTAATATTGTTTTTTAAGGCAAAATCATCAACCATTTGCTTATATTCTATCTTGCTACTATCATCAAGAATAATTAGCTCATAATTAGAATAATTTTGCTTCATTGAAACACTGATTGCGTCAAGACAAAAATCATTACAAGTACAATAAAGTAAAACTACTTTTGGTTTTTCAGATAAATTTGTTTCAAGAATTTTCTTGTGCTGCGCTATAATCTTTTTTCTTTTACAAATGTATAATATATTTATAAAAAATTCTCTAGTTGACATAAATAAAACAAAAAAGGTTGAGATACAAAACACACCAAGGCAAATAGTGCTAATTACAAA
>DLKQ01000029.1:5876-6248 GCA_002477805.1 Christensenella sp. UBA7584
TTAAAAACATTTTCTGAAGCCGATGGAATCATTGAAAGGAGTACATAAACAAATGTACCCACAGAAACAGCTGTGTATAATATAATTAAAGGAATTGTTACCGACCAATATATTTTACTCTTTTCTTTGTTGGACTTCATATCTCACCTTTTGTATTTAAATTAGTATATCACTTTATACAAAAAAAATCAATGAAAATACTAAAATAAATCCAAAAGCAAAGCGAGTAAGCGCAATAAACTTAAACTTTTGCTAAAAAGTTTTAAAGACCAAACAAAATTTTATATAAAATAACTTGATTTTTTACAATAACTATGATAATATGAAAGTATAATCCGTTAAATAAGCTGAAGTGGCGAAATTGGTAGACGC
>DLKQ01000003.1:0-515 GCA_002477805.1 Christensenella sp. UBA7584
CTGTTAAACATTCCGAGCGGACTTTTTGTTGTGTCGTGTCCGTTGTTTTGAGTGATAAAACTATAATTTCCGTCTGTGACATTGGTCTTTAAAACAATAGTAAACATACCCTCAACCGTGATTTTTTCATCAAGCATTTTTCCTATTGTCTTAATTTTTTCGTTGCCGTTTGCGTCACGTTCGACGTGTGCCATAATATACACTCTTACGTCGTCGTCAAGGTCGTTTATGCTGTTGATTAAGTCCCAAAAACCCTGTGCAATTTCTGTAAATTTGTCATATCCTCTTTCAGTCGCACGACGCATAAATTCATTTGACATTAAATATTGTGCGTCGTCAATTACTATGATTTTTTCCTTTGCTGTTTTCATAGCTTTTTTGATGTCTGAATAATCATCAGATACAATTGATCTAAGATGATTTTTAAAAGGCAGCGGTTTATTTATTGCACGAATAACAAAAACGTCACCCTCTGAAAAATTTCTTAAACTGCTGCTTTTTCCTGTTCCCGATTC
>DLKQ01000003.1:655-5028 GCA_002477805.1 Christensenella sp. UBA7584
TTTAATTTTATTTTTATCAATTTTAATTACAGTTTCCTTTGTGATATATTTTTCTGGTACTTTTGATTCATCATCAATAATCACTTTGACAGGATTTTTCTGTATATTAAAACTGAATAAATCTGTTTTAAACTTTTCTTTTCCTGTTAGCTTCATAGCGTCATACAAGCGTTTTTTAATTGAAACTATGTTATTTTCAATCGCTTTTCTTTTAGCATTCAAGCGGCTTTCCTCGGCTTTCAGGGTGTTTACATTACCCTCTAACTCTTTAAGTACTTTTGCCGTATTTTCTGCTTTGATTTCAATTTCGCCCTCGATTCCCTCCAGGGTGTCACTTATTGCCTGGGGTGGAATATCAGGGTCATTTGCCATTTCAAGGACTGCCAAATAATCACTTGTTAATTCGTACATTGTTGACATTACTTCAAAATTACCTCGCTTTCTCTGTTAAACTTTTCGTGTTTTAAGTCAATGATAATTCGCTTTAATTTATCAAATGCGGACGGATATACCACCCAAGCAAAACCGCCCGATTCTCTAATCTGTTGCACGTTGTAAAGCTGCAAGTCCGACGGCTTGCCGTTCGCTGCCTTGACTTCAATTCCCACAAAATACCCATTGCAGCAGCACAAAATATCAGGCACACCAGCCTTTGTAAAGCTGTTTGCAAAAAACTTGACAAAATAGCACCCCTCTGATTCAAGGAATTTTTTAATCTTATTTTCAAAATTTTTTTCCTGTGCCATCAGTCTTTTTCCCTCGGTACAAACGGCATTATAAGTCCTACGAGTTCTTCTTTTTCATAAACATAAATTGCTGATCTTTTGTCAGTACCCTTGAATGTCGCTTCTTTGTCAAAAAATTTCAAAGCGATTTTATTAATCCATATTGTTTCATCGTCTGGATTTTTAAGTTCAACCGCTGTTATTTTGTCAAAACGTTTTTCAACTCCTGTTTTTTTCAACAAATCCACTTTGTAATAATCAGGTGTGAGTCCAGCGACAAAACTCTCTGACAACTGTCCCGAGAAACATTCTTCTTTAAGATAAAACTGACAATCAGGCACAAACCACGCCTTATAACCGTCTGTAACTGTGTATTTATCTTTGTAATGACAAATTTTGATTTTTTGTTCTTTTTCAATAGCTGTTATCAAATATTTTTGTAATTCAACAGTTTTCATCTTCTTCAAAAAGCCTTTCTGTGTAATTTTTACGCATTTCAAGCGTTCTATAAATTTTTTCTTCTATGCTGCCCCTGCAAATCAACTTGTAGTAGTAGCACGTTTTTTCCTGTCCTATTCGGTGTGTACGCTTTTTTGACTGTTCAAAAATTTCACTTGACAGTGGCGGTGCATAATAGACAATTTTATTTGCCTTCTGTAAATTCAACCCCATTGCACCAGCGGTATACTGAATGAAAATAACTGAATTTTCAGATTTTTCATACGCTTCAAGGTCTTTTGTTTCGCCGTTTACAACTGATATAGGTCTATCTTCAACAGCTTCAAGCAGTGCAGATAATTCAGAAACAAAGTTATAAAATACAATCAGCCTGTCCTCTGTACTGTTTAATAGGTCTTTAAACGCTTGTATTTTCTCTTTGTTGTTGCATAGCATACGCAAATATAACATCTTTGTAAGCGTCGTATCTCCCACCAGATCACGCCCATTATATTTTATAATCGACGTTTTCTTAAATTTCCTGTATTCCGTCGAGGTATTGACTTTTATACTCGTAAATATTTGTTGTGGTAAATCAAACACTTCATCAGATTTCATAAAAACTGCACCGTGTTCCCTTAACTTGCTTTTCAGCCTGTCCACGTTTTTATATCCGTCAACAATTTTAAGTGGGAATCCGTTTTTGTCGTCAAAATGATATTTAACAAACGTGTTCCAATATGCACCCTTTGTTATGCTCCAGCCTAACAAATGACATTGCGACCATAGTTTTTCATACTTGCCGCCCGTTGGTGTACCACTTAAAAGTATGACGTTTTCAGGCTTCAATTTTTTCAGGATAAATCTCGATCGCTTCGACGTTTCATTCTGAATTAAAGAGGATTCATCTAACATCAAAGTAAAATGCTTAAGCTTTGATAATTCAGGTCTACGCCATATTAAGTCATAGTTGATAATACAAACCGCACTTTTATATTTTCCTGTTATGAAAAAATCAAGACTTGCGTTTTTTGTGCCGTCAATTACATATTCAAATTTTTCTTCCGAATAATTTTTTGCAAAATGTTCAAGCCAGTCTTCAACTTTTGATTTTTGGCAAACTACAAGATTTATCCTTGCATTAAGCTGTAACATCTTTTCGCTGCCTACAAACGTTTTTCCCAGTCCCATATCAAGGTAATAAGCAACCTTGTTTTGCTCTTCTGTAGCCTTCAAGGCGGCGACCTGGTGCGGATATAGCTTTACCATTTAACCGCCTTATCGTCTTTAAAAGGTGATAATTTTACAACGTTTTCTTCACATGTAAATATAATTTCGTTGTCAAGCAAAAACTCATATTTGCATTTAAGTAATGAATCAAAAATCTTTTTTACTCCTATCTGATATTCAAATAAATCATCACCATGATTTCCAATGTTGCAGCCGTTTTCTTCTGCTGCTTCTAAAAAGTCTTTATAATTATCTTCATTGCATAAAACGCAAATTTCGCCTTTTTTGAAACTTTCCCAGTCAAATGTGGTATCCAAAATAGGTTCTACAAAACCAAATAATCTATTAAAAGCAATCTTTGCACCTATAGCAAAATCGAATGTATCTTCTGGACTGCACTTTGCAACACTTGTTTTTACACATTTTCCGTTTTCATAACATTTTGCAATTGTCATATTTTCAACGTATGTAATAACAACTTTTCTTTCAACCAAATCAAAGCATTCAGGCAATAAATGCATAAATGTATGTGTAGAATTAACGCCTTTTGCGTCAAATGTACCGTTTGCATTAACATTAACAACTTGACCTTTCCAGCCGCTTTTTGTTATTCCATAACTACCGTCTGCATATTCGTTTCCGATTACCATATCACCAACTTTAAATTTACATTCTGCAACTTTATTTTCATCTTCTGCAAGTTCAAGACCTCGTTCATCAAACATCAAAATGCTATTTTCAATATTATAAGCCATTCGACCGTCTTTTGTATTGTAAAGACCTACTATTGTATATACTTTTCCGACATATTTGTTCATATATTTGTACCAGCCGCCTGTGTAAAGTGCAATGTTTGAACCGTCAAGAACTCTTACTTTGTCACCAACTTTAAACTTATGCTCCATATTTAACCTCCCAGGTATTCATATATTTTCTTCTCGCTCACGTGGTACGTCCATTTGCTGGACATCTTAACCGCATAACCAAACGGCAAAATTCCACGTTGTAAACCTATTCTGACAAACTGCTCGGACTTCCCTAACAGTTTAGCAGCTTCTTTAACTGTCATTCTCTTCACCACTTAAAAAAATTTTGACGGCTTCCTGATCTGTCATATTTAACTTTTTTCTTAAGATCGCCGCTTCGCTTAGTGTAAATTTAGCTTTGCCATTAACTCTGTTATATGCTACCTGGTATGGTACACCGAGCATTTCTCTAAGTCGTTCAACAAAATCAGAACTATCAGTCTGCTGCAAAATTTTCATTTTTAATTCTGTGATATTCAAGGTTTCACCTCCCAGTTATTATTTTACAATAATTTTCAAAATAATTCCATTCGCAAAATAAACAAAATTTTATGTGTTTTTCTGTATGTTTTTTATCTTAAAAATTATATTGTTATAATAATATAAAATTAACGTATTTAAAATACATATTTTTTATTGAAAATATTATGTATATTGCGTAAAATAGCTTATAGAAACGCATAGAAACGGGGGGTGAACCAAATGAGGGCTGGAGATATAATTAAAAAATTGCGTATTGAAAATAAGTACACTCAAACCGAACTCGCTGAAAAGCTGGGAATAAAGTTGTCAACACTGCAAAAATATGAAAGTTGTGCTATTGAGAATTTTAAAATTGAAACAATCCGCAAATTATGTTTATTATTCCACATTGCACCGCACCTTTTGATTTTTCCAGATAATATTGATCTACCAGAAGAAGTCGTGCTGTCTGAGATTTACAACACCAGGGAAACAAGGGTTATAACAGGGTTATTATTATCCCTTAACCCTGACGGAAAACGGCGTGTTTTGGAATACATTAAAGACCTTGCAAGCGTTGAGAAGTACCAACTGCAAGGGAATTATAAGAGGTTATATTAATATTAATTTTATTTTGAAAATGTTTTTTAATGAATTATCAATAATAGTATAAGATCGGTATAAGATGAACGAAAAATGCGTTACCGTTAAA
>DLKQ01000021.1:0-17286 GCA_002477805.1 Christensenella sp. UBA7584
TTTCTTCTGCGTTTTCTTGCTTTGTTTCCATAGTCCACTTACCCCCTATTTGTGTTTTTTACAGCGATTTTATGTTTTTGTATTTACGAATTTAACTAAGGCTAAATTTTTAGAGACCTTGTACTTGCTGTGACCAAAATCATATAAACTTAAGCACTCAAATCAGCATTGCAAGTAAAAAGTTTTATATCACACCACAAAATAAACTCTTTTCTTTTACAATAGTGTCTAAAACTTTAAACTAGATAGTGTTTTTAATCCCAGTATTTTCAATAATACAATTTATAGAAAAAGAAATTTAAGCACTTTAACATTTTGTACAAGTATAGTATATCTAATTTTTCAGAAAAAAACAAACGATTTAAGCATATTTTTTGAAAAAGATAATTTTTGTTTTCTTTTGCTATTTACTACTTTTCCATAGCTTTAAAAAGCAAATTCTTTAACTAACCCTCTTGGAAATTGAAGTTAGAACTTTTGACTTTTATTATAAAAATCATCTATAACACAATGATTTACTAAGTATAGTAAGATTTTACTCCGCTAGTATTCCACACTTTTTAGTGTTAACCCACAAGACGGAGCAGTTTTTCCCGCCAATTTTCTGTCTTTAGCCTCAATTATTTTTGGAATCTGGCTTTCTTCAATCTGCCCGCACCCGACATCAATAATTGTTCCCGCGATAATGCGAACCATATTATACAAAAACCCGTTACCAGTAACGCTAAGGCAAAAGATATTATCCTTTTTTGAAAGTAAAATATCAAAAATTGTCCGCGTGGTATCTTCTTTTTTATTCCCGCTACTACAAAAACTTTTAAAATCGTGTGTACCTAAAAAATGTTTACAAGCTAGAACCGCTTTATCAAAATTGAAAGGGTATCTCACCTTTGCACAAGTTTCTCTTAAAAGAGGAAAATCAACTTGACTGCAATAAAACTTGTATTCATAAGTTTTTTGTTTAACATCAAACCTTGCGTGAAAAGTATCACTAACTTCGAAACTTTTAAGAACTCTTATATCACTAGGCAAAAACCTGTTAATAACAGCATAGATTCTATTTGGACAAATTTTTGTAGTTGTGTCAAAATGAGCAACTTGACCAAACGCGTGGACTCCCGCATCTGTTCTTCCACTTGCAAAAACCTCTACATCTTCTGAAAGTGCATTTTTGATAGCCTGTTGCACTTCTCCCTGAACAGTTTTTAAGTTTGGCTGAATTTGCCAGCCACAATAATTTGTACCTAAATACTGTATTATTAATTTTATTCTTTTCATAATTACCTCTAAAAAATACTAACAAAACTTTAGAAAAAAGTCAAATTTATTTGCTCTTTTGTTTGCTTATTTAAAGCAATTAGGGTATAATATAAAAATATGAAAATGGAGGAAAACAAAATTGAAAACAATAACAGTTGATGGAAACACCGCAGTGGCACTAAGTGCCTATGCAACAAATGAAATGGCAATAATTTATCCAATTACACCAAGCTCTCCAATGGCGGAATCCTGTGATGCTTGGAGTAGTGAAAAAAAACCAAATATGTTTGGCGTGCCGATGAAAGTTGTAGAAATGCAAAGTGAAGCTGGTGCTGCTGGAGCTCTTCACGGGAGTCTTTCAAGTGGTGTACTCACAACCACATTTACCGCAAGTCAGGGGCTTTTGTTAATGATTCCAAATATGTACAAAATTGCGGGAGAACTTTTACCTTGTGTATTCCACGTTTCAGCAAGAGCTGTTGCATCACACGCACTTTCTATTTTTGGAGACCACAGCGATGTTATGGCCTGTAGGCAAACAGGCTTTGCGATGCTTTGTTCAAACAATGTACAAGAAGCTCACGACTTTGCAACAATTTCGATGATGGCAACACTAAAATCTAGAATTCCATTTTTACACTTTTTTGATGGTTTTAGAACCTCGCACGAAATTTCAAAAATAAGCGTTCTTGAAACTGAGGAAATTAAAAATTTAATTGATTTCGATAAAATCCAAGAATTTAGAGCAAGAGGTCTAAACCCAGCTCACCCACATCAACAAGGAACGGCTCAAAATCCTGATGTTTTCTTTCAAAATCGTGAAGCAAGCAATATTTTTTACCAAAACTGCTTTAAAGATATTGAAGAAGCAATGAAAACTTATCAAAAAGTTTCTGGTAGAAAATATTTACCTTACGAATATGTAGGTAGCAAAAACGCAACAAAAGTTATTGTCGCAATGGGGAGTGCGTGCGACACAATTGAAGAGATATTACAAAACCACGATGATGTTGGACTTTTGAAAGTAAGAGTTTATAGGCCATTTAGTGCAAAAGATTTTGTAAAAGCATTACCTAAATCAACAAAATTTATTACAGTTTTAGACAGAACAAAAGAAAGCGGAAGTGTTGGAGAGCCACTTTATCTTGATGTCGCTTCAAGCCTAAGTGAATTCGGTTTTGATGCAAAAGTGCTTTCAGGTAGATATGGATTAGGAAGCAAAGATTTCACACCAAGTATGGCTGAAAGTGTTATTGAAAACACCAAAGCAAACGGAAAAAATCATTTTACCGTTGGGATTAATGATGATATAACAAACAGTTCACTTAAAGTAAAAGACATAAACTATCACTATACAGGTACAAAATGTCTATTCTACGGTCTTGGTAGTGACGGAACTGTTAGTGCAAACAAAAATAGCATAAAAATCATTGGCGACTCCACCCCGCTCTACGCACAAGGTTATTTTGTTTATGACAGCAAAAAAAGTGGAAGTATCACAATTTCTCACCTTAGATTTGGTAAAAAACCAATCAAATGCCATTACGAAATTGAATCTGCAGATTTTATTGCTTGCCACAACGAAAGATTTATTGGAAAATATAACATTTTAGAAAAACTCAAACAAGGTGGAACATTTTTACTTAACTGTGAGTGGTCAAAAGAAGAATTGGAACAAAAATTACCAGCTAAATTTAAGCAAGAATTATTTGCAAAAAACATCAGTTTTTACACGATAAATGCAACCGAAATTGCAAAAAGGCTCAACCTAAAAGGAAAAATTAACACAATAATGCAAAGTGCTTTCTTTTACCTTACGAACATAATAAAATTTGATGAAGCAAAAGCACAAATGAAAAAAATGGCTGAAAAATCGTACAAAAAAGCTGGCGAACAAGTAATTCAAAACAACTTTAAAGCGATTGATGAAGCATCGCAAAATCTAGTAAAACAAGAGATACCTGCAAGCTGGAAAAATGCTTCGAGTAGTATTGAAACTAATTATTCTTCTGAAACAAGTGATTTCAATGAAAAAATAATAAAGCCAATTTCAGGGCAAAATGGAGATAACTTACCTTGTAGTGCTTTCACTGCAGACGGGCGTATTCCAACTGATACAACAAGATTCGAAAAAAGAGGAATTGCAACTTCTATCCCCTGCTGGCTTAGCCAAAATTGTATCCAATGCAATATGTGTAGCTTTGTTTGTCCTCACGGAGCAATAAAGCCAATTTTAATAAACAAAAAGACAAAAAGACCAACCGCTTTTTCCACAGTAAAAGCACTTGCAACTGACAAATACGAATTTAGATTGCAAATTAGCCCACTCGACTGCACTGGTTGCGGAAGTTGTGCCAACATTTGTCCAGCAAGAGAAAAAGCTTTAGTAATGAGTAATGCCGAAAAAGAGATAAATGAACAAAAAAGTAATTTTGAATTTGCAACCAGCTTAGAAAACGACACTTCGATTTTTGGTCTTGATTCTGTCAAGGGAAGTCAATTCTCGCCTTGCTACTTTCAGTTTAGTGGTGCTTGTGCTGGCTGTGGCGAAACACCATACATTAAACTCGTAACACAGCTTTTTGGAGAAAATATGATTATTGCAAACGCAACAGGCTGTTCAAGTATATATGGCGGTTCTTACCCAACCTGCCCATTTACTAAAAACAAAAACGGAAAAGGTCCTGCTTGGGCAAACAGCCTTTTTGAAGATAACGCCGAATTTGGCTTTGGAATAAAACTCGCACAACAGTCACAAACGCAACGAATTATTGAACTTGCACAAAAAGCAATTGAAAATAAAAGTAAAAATTCAAAACTTTTACAAAATTGGATTAATTCACTTGATTCTTTGCAAGAAAACAACAAGATAACTTCTGAGCTTTTGCAAAAACTTCCTATAGAGCAGGAAAAAGCCAAAGAACCTTTAAAAGGATTTTTGACAGATATTCTTGCACTAAAAGATTATTTAACACAAAAAAGTGTTTGGATAATTGGTGGGGACGGTTGGGCTTATGACATTGGTTATGGAGGTCTCGACCACGTTATAGCAAGTAATGAAGATGTTAATATTTTAGTTTTAGATACCCAAGTTTACAGCAACACTGGTGGTCAATCATCAAAAGCAACACCAAGTGGGGCTTCGGCAAAATTTGCTGAAAGCGGAAAAACAACAAGCCGAAAAAGTTTGGCTATGATGGCACTAAACTACCCAAATTGCTATGTTGCACAAGTCGCTATGGGCGCTAATATGCAACAAACTCTAACAGCAATAAAGCAAGCAGTAGCACACAAAGGTCCTTCTCTTATTGTCGCCTACTCTACCTGTATAAATCAAGGAATTGATATGTCAAACGGAATGGCGGAAATGCGAAAAGCAGTCCAGAGTGGATATTGGCATTTGTTTAGATATATTCCAGAAACAAAAGAAGTCAAACTTGACAGCCCAAAACCAACAGCAGACTATTTTGATTTTGTCAAAGGTGAAAGAAGATACGCTTCACTTTTACAAAAAAATCCTGAGCGTGCAACAAAACTAATTGAAAAAGGGAAAGAAGACAACGACCTTTTGTTAGAACGACTTTTAAAAATGTCTCAAAACAATTAAATAATAAAAACTCTATCGCAAATTTGATAGAGTTTTTTCATAAAAAATTAATTTTATACCATTTTTTACACAAAATTTAAGTATTTTTGCAAAAATTTAAACATACTTTTTGCAAAATCAAAATTTTCAGTATATTTTTTACTGAGGATAACCAACCCACCGACAACCTCACCACTTGCTAAAATTGGAAAAATTGCTTCACTTGAAAATTGTTCCTCATTTAAAGAAATTATTTGATTTTGGTGTAATATTTTAATTTCCCCTTTAGTCAAAACATTAAAAAGTTCTTTCGGAATTTTTAAACCATTATCCATTTTTTTATTTTTTGCAATAACATTTTGCGTATCACAGATAAATATAAAGTATTCATTAAAATCTTCAAAACAATCGATGCACATTTGCGCAACTTGGCTGATGTTTTTTATCACACTGTGTTTTGTGATTACAATTTCATCACCCTGCATAAAAACATCAACACTACTTCCACTCACTAAATGCAACTTTTCACGCATTTCCTTTGGCACAACTATGCGACCTAAATCATCAACTATTCTTATTGAACTTGTTTTTCTCAATTTTTCACCCTTTTAGTTATTATTATTTTTAGTTAAATTAAAAGAATTATGTATTATTTATAACTTTTATGTTATAATTTTTGCGAGGTGAAATATGATTTTAACTAAAGAGCATTGGAATAAAAATGATATTAGTGACTTTCAAAATTATCTATTAAGTTTTAGTAAAGGAGTTGAAAAATCAATTTGGGAGAAAAGAATTGTAAACACAAATCTTCCTTGCATTGCTGTTCCTTCAACAAAAGTATCTCTGTTAGTTCGTCAAATTATGAAAGGGAATTTTAAAGAATTTTTAGAGCTTTGGATTTGGGAAAACCACACTAACACTATAATTATAGGTTCTATAATCTCAAAGATAAAAGATTTTGATTTAATGGCAAACTACCTTAAAAAATACGCGTCGATGTGCGACAATTGGGCAACTTGCGATGTTTTAAAATTTAATATAACAGAAAACAATGCGCAAGACTTTTTTAATCTCGCAAAAAGTTATGTACAAAAACAGAAAACTTTTGAAAAGCGAATTGGGTACTTAATACTTTTAAAGCTTGTTAATTTTAACGCATATATTGACAAAATTTTTGAAATACTAAACAACTCAAACCAAGAAACAGAGTATTATGTAAATATGATAAAAGCTTGGCTCCTTTGTGAGTGCTTTGTAAAGCACCGCTTAGAAACATTGTCTTTTTTAGAAAATAGCAATCTTGACAAATTCACAATAAACAAAGCAATTTCAAAATGTAGAGATAGTTTTAGAGTAAGTGATGAGGATAAGGCTTTACTTCTTAAATACAAGGTTAAATAAAAATTGTAAAATTTTAGAGATTCTATAAAATGCTCAATTGTACTTTTCATAACGCCACTAAAACAAGTAAAAAGTCCATACTCTAAAATACAATTTGTAATATTTTCACTTTAATTTTTCATTCTTAGCTATGTATGCTTAGATACCAAACTTATATAGCAAAAGAATAAATAACAAAAAATCAAGGAGGCTTCCCCCTGATTTTTTAATATTCCAAATACTTAAGAACTTCTGGCAAAATTTCTTGCCTTTTTTTATTTGCTTCAAAAATAAATTTTTGAAAATTACTATCATTATCACCCGGATTTTCTTTTGACATCTGCAAAAGGCTGATGTTCATTTTAGGGTTATAAATTCCAGCAAAAGTTTCAGCCACAAAATAAATTGCTTCACCATCTGGAACATCATATCTTTCCATCATTCTATCAAGATCTATATCAGAATATTCAATATATTCAAATACTGGTGTTAGAAACATTCTCATTCGGTCAACTGAAAGTTTGCTACCATTTTCAATAGCTAGCATTCCCCACTTGTGAGCAAAAGTGAGGTTAACAGGCAAGCCATCTTCCATTCCCTTTTTGTAAGCGTAACACAAAAAATCCATTGCAGCCACATTTCCAGTAACAGCCAAATTAAACACCTCATAAAGATTTCCATAGTACTTGTGTTCAAATGTTTCTGTATCCATAAATTCAGCATCTTCTCTAAGTTTTACAAAAACATTTTTTATTGCATTAAAAAGTTCTGTTTGGTCATCAACCGAAAGTTTAGTGAAATCATCAAAATTATATTCTGGTAAAACAATTTCAGGTGTTTTTTCCACCACTTTTCGCCTTTTTAAAATTGGTGCAGTAATTTTCACCCTTTCTTTTTTCTTCGCATTCGAAAGCCTTTGCGCTGGCGTCATATTTTTTAATTCATTTTGTTTTATATCCACAGCCATTTTATACCTCTCTAACAATATATCCTACAAAATAAATTTCACAACTTTTTTCAGTAACAACATTTTGCTCATCAAAAACGGTATATGTTATTGTAAAGACGGAATTTCCAAACACACTGGTGGTTTCATTAGAAACAAGCGAAAATTTATAGCCAGTTTTATAGCAAAGGCAACCGTTGTTATCTATCTGAAGATAGTTTGAAACATTACTTGAAAGCGAAACCTTTATTTTTGCATTTGATTCATCTTTATTTAATTCGTCATTTTTTTCAGTACCTGTATAAATCACAAGATTCCAAATATCTTTTCCAATTTTTTTATTTATATCACCACCAGACAACTGATATTGTCCAGTTTCGTCCTCCTGTGTAAGCGGAAATTCACCTTTAAACACTGCTTTTGAAAAATTATCATCAAATTTTATTCTGTAAATATCAAATTTCTTATCTTTATCCTTAATATCTATTGAATATATTAGATAGACACATTTCTCCTGTTCATACTCATCAGACAAAGCAATTTTAAGATTTGAAATTTGATCGCCCGTCTTGATTTGTAAAAGTTTTATTTTTGTTGAATCCGAAACTTTATCCCAAAAATCCGCTCCTATTTCTTGTTGTTCACTGTTAAGATTTTTCAAGTTCTTTTCATCATCAGAACTTAAACTCACTATCCTAAAGTCTTGCGTAATAACGTTGTATGGCACAATTTTTGTATTACCTTCACCTGCTGGAATATTGTAAGTGTATGCTATTGAATTTGGCAATTTAAAACTACTTCCATCATTATATTTATAAACAAGCTCTTTTGCATCACTATTATAACTTACATTAATATTAATTGTTGGAAATCCATATTCATCAATAGATTCACCTTTCTTTACAAGTTTTTCTTGTTCCACCAAAGAACTTCCCTTCCAATCCGCCTCCATATTTTCTACAACAACATCTTTCGCTAAAATACGTACACTTCCATTTGAAAGCGACGAAGAAACATTAGCTATTTTCAAATTAGAAACTAGATCAATCGTGTCAGGTTTTTGGCTTGTAATTGTTATTTGCACAACAACCATATCTTCAATAAAAAATTTTTTCTTTTCAATATTGAGACTATTTGTCTTGTCACCTTTTTGTGCTTCTATGTAAAAGTTGCCGACCTTTAAACTCTCATCATCTTCTCCAGTTTCATTGTAGAAAGCCATCTTTGAATTTCCAGTTACATACAAAATTTTTGAGTTAGGTGTACCCATATTTTCAGCACCTATAGTGCCCATTGTCAGTGAATTGCTTGTGTTTACCGGCTCGGTAAGTTCTTCGTCATAAAAATACCCTACACTAACAAGTGTTTCGCTCACATTAATACCACAAGTTGAGCCAGAGTAATATTCTACAACATATTTCCCTTTTAAACTATTATCAATTTTTACATTTACTCCATCAATTTGATTACTTAAAACAAATCCCGGTTCTTCATCTTCATTTATCTTGTTATAAAAATAATCAATCGGGTCACCATTCGTATTTGTACGAACAAGATATGCAACAATATAGACTTTTCCATCACCAATTGCAGAAACTGAACTACTATACCTTCCTTCAGAGTCTTTAATTTGTCCAGATTTTGAAATTTGTATAATATTAGAACCCGCTCTGTTAATGTTCGTTTTCTCAGTAAACTCTAAATCACCAGACTTTGCATCGTTCAAAAAATATACCCATTTCCTGTAAGTAAGTGTTTTGTTATCTAAAACCTCATAAGAAATTGTAATTTCTTTTGACTCACCAAGAGCATCTCCTGTAATTTTACCCGTATCATATTTTGTAATATCTAAATCAATTTGCTCGTCATTAAATGACATTCGAGAAGGAATCACAGATTCCACATTAAGCTCTAAGACAGCACTTGGACTTGTACTTTCACCTTCTTTATATTCTTTATCAAGGTTTACATAAAGTAATATTTTTTCATTTGCATATTTTGTTCGTATCGCCTCAAACGTCCACTCTTTGTCAGATTTTTTTGGAACTGTGTTCGTACTATTTATACTAATAACATTTTTAAATTTACTATTCAACTGACTTGCCATAAATTCATCACTTTTAGCAACCACATAATGCATACTCAAGTTATTTATACTGTCAGATGAAGGGTCTATTCCGTGAGTGTAATGTTTAGATCTAATTACTATCCCAAGCTTATCTGCAGAAAGAACTCTTTTTTCACCAACGTCAAGTTTGATACTTGATTGCTTACTAGTAATACTCTCTATTTCAAGTTGTGCAGACTGAACTACTATTGTATCGTTGATATTACTAAGTCCGCCATAAATTTCTGGCATTGAAGCCTGAATTGTCAAAGCGCCAGTTGTGTTAGCTGATTCTCCAATAATTGTTAGTTTACTATTTTCCAATTTAGCGAAATCATCAGTAAAATTATTTGAAGTGAATGTAACATTTTTTCGCATTGAACTAACCGCATTTGTTGCATTTTGAGGAAAAGTTTCAATACTCAAAAATAGCTCGTCATTTTTAATAAAATACTGCATATCAGTTTGTTGCCAAGAATAACCGCTAGAGGTTTTCACACAACGATAATAACAATTCTTGGTGTAATTTGCTGTAGTTTCACCAACATATAGATAAACCTTGTTTTCAAGCTCACTTACAGCAGAGCCAAGTGTGTTTACCTCTTGTAAGTCTTTATAAGTTTCGGTCGTATTTCTGATAATTTCAGTCAAATCATCATTGGCCTCTTTAGCATTAGGATCACAATCTTTTCCCCAACCGCGTACTTTTATTTTTAATGTCTCAATTGGCACATCAACATTTATTTTTAAAGCATCAGCTTTCCACAAATTATCTGTCGTTTGTGCGTGAATATAACAACTACCACCGCGTATGTAATCCTTTTCTTCAGCTCCATCAACAAAAGTGTTAACCATTTTATCTGTTGCTAAAATTAGTTTAAACTCTTCATTTATCCCAACAGTTAGAGTGTCAGCTATTTTAGGCTTTCCAGTTGTTTTATCAATAATAGCATTTCCATTTTCATCAGTTACCAAAAAGTGAACAGGTCTTTTTGATGCTGTAAGAGTAGTCCCCCCTTTTTCAGAACTCCTAATTGTTAATTTAACTTTCAGAAGACTTGATGATACTGTAGTGTTATTTTCTAGATTGGCTGTTCCCAAAATGGAAAAAATAAGTTCTTCACTTGTATTTGTAGTTGCAACATTTAGAACTGCTTTATCTGTGTCAGTCTCAAAATTTGGAGTAGTTGGATTTTTCTTGTATTCCTTGTACATATCTACCAAGGTACTAGGGTCGTTTTTAAAACTTTCAGATTTTGCAAAACACAAAACTTGTTCACCATTTGTAAGAATAGCACAAATAGGCATACTTAAACTTTGGTACGCAGTTGTAAAAGTATACTCTTCAGCATTTTCAATATTTTCAAAGACAGCAAAATTGCTACCAATCTTTAAAACCAAGTTCATAGAGTCTGCTTGAATGTTGACTTTTAATAATCCCTGCAAGTTATTTTTTGTAGTAAGTTCCAAACTGCCAATTTTAGACTCTTCTTCTCCAGTGTTTTTCACCATATCCAAAGTTTTACTTGATGAAATTTCCAGACCAGATATTGGTTCATCTTTTACTCCAATACCATTAATTCCAATTTGAATTACAACAGCTGTCACAATTGCAACTACAACAAAAATAAGCCCATAACCGATAGTTGCAAAAGCAGATATAACACCCTTTTTTACCATTTTTTCCTCCATTTTTAATATGTTCAAAATTCGTCAATTTTATTTACGCTTTACTGTAATAGCAAATGTTTTAAAAATAACTTGTCCATCTCTTTCTAAAACTAAAGAAAATTTAACTTCATTAAGCCCACCCAAGTTGATAAGTACCACTCCACCTGCTAGTTCATAATCAGCACTCTCGCCTTCAAACTCAAGTTTAATCTTTTGATTTTTGACCTTTTTGTCATTTTCATCAACAACTGAATACTTTAGGTTAAAATATCCATTTTCATCAACATAATTTACAGCTTGAGTGTCACAAGAAATTTTTAAAGCATTTGAGCCAACAAAAATTTTGTACGAAACTTTTGTTTTTCCAAAAGTCACGACAGCAACACAGCAACCAACTTCTACCGGATAAATAGTGTTTTCGTCACTAATTATTACAGGCTCATTTTTGCCATAAATAATTTCAAGTTTACATTTGTCCGACGAGTATGCTGGAACAATATTAGTAACACCAAGGTTTAGTTTTTTTCTATTATTTAGGTCAAAATAAATTTGTTTCTCAGGATAAAATGTACAACTCTCAGTTTCAACAGAACTTACAACAAATCTAAGCGCCACACTTTTTTTACTTTCATCGTTTGCAACAATTGTTACATTGGCATAGCCTGATTTTTTAGCTGTAACCAAGTAAACGTTTTCTTCAATTTCATTAAGAGAAATATTGTCGTTATCTGCACAAACTGTAAACTTATTATAACAACACAAATTTAATTTGTCAAAGATAATAACAGCTTTATAAAATTTTTTGTCGTTGTGCCCATCTACTTTATCTTCATAATCCCCACCAAGCTCAAAAAGCTGGTAAAAACCATCTGTTGTAGGAAGATTTTCTATAACTTCTTCATCTCCATCTTTATAAGAAACTATTACTCTCGGTTCAATTTTTGTTATATGCTCATATGCACTTATATAAACATAATTCGTTGACGAAGTTTTTAGTCCATCACTAAAACTTTCTGTTATTTCAATGCAAAAGTTAAACTTGCCAAACGAATTTACTTCCAGCGGAATAATAGCCTCAGTACTACTTGTAAATTTTACATTTTCAAGACACACATTTAAGCCTTCAAAAACTGGAGCCGAAAATCTTGAAGTTTTAAGACTTTTGTTTGCTGTTATTTTAGCAAAATAGTTACAAGCGTTCTCGCCATAAAAAAGCCTCGCCTCTGCACCCAGATTCTTACCATTCACATCACACAAGTTCATAGTTGCCACCATCTCATCTTCAACCAATACTTGACTACTAATTTCTATGTAATCAAAAATATCACCAGAAATACCTCTTACCGCTTTTGTGACAAGTACCGCTTCTCCGCACGCTTTGGCAACAACCTTTCCATTTTCATCAACTGTAAAAATCTGAGTATCACTACTTTCAAAAATCAAACCATAATCACAGTTCGCAGGAAAAACTTTTGCATTTAGCTCAAATTCAGACCCCTTTACAAATTTAAAACTATCATCAACTTCAACCTTTGTTGCAAAAATTTTGTCTATATTTTCATCTTCACTGTGACTATCATCACTTTCGCTAATATTATTTTCATTATCACTATTGTTATTTTGGCTTTGATTATCCTTGCTTTCATCACTGCCACTATCATTATTTTTGCTTTCATTATTATGCTCATCAGTAGTATCATTGTTTTCTTTGCCAATTTCACTTTCGTTATCTTTTTCATTTTGATTATCTTTTATTTCGGTTTTCTCCACAACAATCAAACAAGAAACCTTTTTTTGAGAAGCACTCTTTAACACTGCTTTCAATTCTGTTTGTCCAGCATTAATAGCTGTTATATTACCACTATCAATATCGTAACTTATTACATCACTATTCCAAGAAAAGTCAAATTTTGAGTATGATAACTCGGTATCAAGTTTTACTTTTCTCATTTCACCCTCTTTTATAGTAACAACTTTATCCTCAAAAAAGAAATTTCCTTCATTAGAAGCACTATCAGTCCCACCGAAAGCGCACCCACAGAAAAGGAACACTACTAATATATAAAATGGTATTGCAAAAATTTTAGTCATAAGCACCCCAAACCTTTTTCTTAATTTTAGTAAAAAAAAGAAAAAAAGTCAAACAAAATCGCCATTTATCGACTTTTTTAGACTTTTTCTAAGTTCACAGCAAATTTTCAATTACTAAAAAACAAAACTTTTACAAATAAATAAAAGTGGCAATTTATAAAAACAATTTATAAGTTATCATATTCTACTCCTTGATAATCATCATTTTTTATACATAATTACAAATTAAACACAACTTTATACTCTTTTATCCACATATCAGTCTGCAAAATAAACGCAAGGTATTGAGTCTTGTTCATTAATTGTCCAAACCAAGGGTAACCCGTTTCTTCACTATTTAGCACTTCTTTCACATTTTCAATATCTAAAATTTGCCAAATTTTATTTTCACTATCTAGCAACAAGTTTTTTATTTCTGTTTCAACCAAACTAGTGTAAACTGGGTCATTAGATTTTGGATAAGGACTCTTTTTTCTAAAGAGAATTTCATTTGGAACAACACCCTCAAAAGCCTTTCTAAGAATCCCTTTTTCAAATCCACCCGAATTCTTAATACTCCAAGGAATGTTGTATACATATTCAACAAATTTGTAATCAGTAAAAGGAACTCTCACTTCCAAACCATTTTGCATACTCATACGGTCTGTTCGCTCTAGCAAATTGAGTCCAAAATATTTCATTGTTAGAAAACTAAAAATTTTCATATTTTTATCTTCATTTGTATCAAAATTACAAATTGGAACACTTTTTAACGCGTTTTTGTAGTTTTTTTCAATAAAATTTTGCAAATTTAATTTTTTTCTAAGATTTTTATTTATAGTATTTTCCCTAAGTTTTACATCTATCGCCCACGGAAATGTGGAACTAAAAACTGCCTCTTTTAAATAAAACCAAGGATAGCCACAAAATATTTCGTCAGCAAATTCACCACTCAAACAAACCGTAACATCTTGTTTTACCTTTCTGCAAAAGAGAAAAAGTGAACTATCAATATCAGCCATTGCAGGAACATCTCTTGCTATGAGTGTTTTTTTTAACGAATAAAACAAATCTTTAGAATTTAAAACTTGGTACTTGTGACTAATATTAAACTTTTTTGCCATAAGGTTAATGTAATAATTATCTCGCGAAGGAGTAAATTTTGTTGGAACAAAATTCTTTTCATTACCCTCATAATCAACTGAAAATGTTTTTAATCTATCTTTTATTACATTTGAAGAAATCGCTGTAATTATGCTCGAATCCAAACCACCACTTAAAAACATACCCAAATTCACATCACTCACAAGTTGGTTTTTTACTATTTTAGTGAATTTTTCTCTTATTTTTTTAGCAGTTAACTTTTCATCATCTATATGTGGTTTACTTTTTAGCTTATAATAAGTTCTTTTTGTTACCTTTCCATCTTTAAACATTAACCACTCTGCAGGCTTGAGTTCTAATATATCTTTATACACAGTTTTTCCTGGAGTTCTTGCAGGTGCAATTCCAAATAGTTCCCTAAGTCCATTTTTATTCACTATAGGTCTAATTTCTTTCATTTTAAACAGACTTTTTATCTCACTTGCAAAAGCCAATCTTGATTTGTTAATATAGTAAAAAAGTGGCTTTACACCTATTTGGTCGCGAGCTAAAAAAATAGAACCTTCTGATTCATCAAATATACAAAAAGCAAATATTCCGTTTAAAAATTTCACACATTTATTTTTGTAAAGTGCATACATTTTTAGAACAATTTCAGTGTCACAATTAGTACTAAGAGAAATTCCATTTTTACTCAACTTTTTTTTCAAGCTTTTAGTATTATAAATTTCACCATTGTACACTATAACATATTTTTTTCCATTAAATAAAAAGCTCATCGGTTGATGACCGCCATCTATATCAATAATACTTAGCCTTTTGTGAGCTAAAAATGTATCCTTAGCAAAATATACACCCTCATCATTTTCACCACGATGAGAAATTTTATTATTCATTTTAATTAAAGTTTTTAGCGATTTTTCTTCGCCTAAATTAAAATTTGAAAATCCAACTATTCCACACATATAAAAATAATATGCTTTATATGTCTTAAATGTTAAAACAATAATTCAAATTTTTGCAAATATAGCTCTGTTTGTTTGACTTTTTTTAAAAAATAAAGTAAATTATAATTAAATTATAAGGAGGAAAAAATGAATAAACAATTTGAACCACTATTTACACCTTGGAAAATAGGCAGTTGTGAAATCAAAAACAGAATTGTTGTTTGTCCAATGGGTGGAACTTCTCTTTTTGGTTGGATGGAGCCACATCACTTTGACAAAGATGCTTCAGAGTTTTTTATGGACATAGCTAAACACGATGCTGGACTTATTATCCCAGGAATAGCACCAATCCGAAACTTAATCGGATGTGGCTGGCTTTACAAAGCAAATGGAGCATTTAAAAAACTCAAAACTTATATGGAAGAATTACACAAAACTGGCGCAAAACTTTTTGTACAACTTACTGCTGGATTTGGGCGTTCGTTTTCAATACCAAATTCAATGGTTCCAATTCTTAAAAACAAATTTCTAAGCGGACTATTAAAACCTGTCATAAACCTTTCACGCCTTTGCGCCTCTCCAAGCAAGTTACCTTCAAGGTGGTATCCACAGTACACCTGCCGAGAACTCAAAGCAAAAGAAATCAGACAAATGGTAAAAGCTTTTGCTAAAACAGCAAAAAAGTGCAAAGAAGCTGGCGTTGATGGTGTTGAAATTCACGCTGTCCACGAAGGATACCTTCTTGACCAATTTACTTTACCATATACAAACAAACGAACAGATGAATATGGTGGAAGTTTTGAAAATAGATACCGATTTGCAACAGATATTGTAAAAGCAATTAAAGAAGTTTGTGGAAAGGACTATCCTGTTTCTTTGCGTTATTCCGCAGTAAGTAAAACAAAAGATTTTTGCAAAGGTGCTGTTCCTGGCGAAAAGTATACTGAAATTGGTAGAGATATGAAAGAAAGCGAAAAAGCTGTAAAATATCTCCAAGATGCTGGTTATGATATGTTAAATACAGACAATGGAACATATGATGCTTGGTATTGGGCTCACCCACCAGAATATATGCCTGAAAATTGTAATTTAAAAGATGTTTCACACATTAAAAGCTTTGTAACAATTCCTGTTGTTTGTGCTGGAAGAATGGACGCAAAAACAGCATCAAAAGCTATTTCTGATGGAAAAATTGACGCAATGGGAGTTGCAAGACAATTTTTAACAGACAGCCACTGGGTAACCAAACTAAAAGAAGACCGCATAGAAGATATCCTACCTTGTATATGTTGCCACAATGGGTGCTTTCCAATGGCTCACTACAAAGGAGTGGCTTGTGATACAAGTATGGAAGACTCAAAACATATGGCGAGATGTGCACTTAACCCAACAACAATGGATAACGGAAAATACGACATTAAACCAGCAAAAAAACAAAAAAGTATTGCTATTATTGGTGGTGGTGTTGGAGGAATTGAAACAGCACGAATTGCAACGCTACGCGGACACAAAGCAACAATTTACGAAAAGTCAGACCACCTTGGCGGAGTTTTTGTAGAAGCTTCAAACCTCAGTTTTAAAGAACAAGACAAAAAACTATTAAAATGGTATGAAAAACAAATAAAATCGCTAAATATTGAAGTAAAACTTAATACTGAAATTACAGATATAACAAGCCTTGATGCAGATGAGATTGTAATTGCAACAGGTGCAAAAGCAAAACACCCTCCTATTAAAGGCATTGAACATAGTATTGAAGCAGTAGATTATTTGAAATCAAAACAAACTGGAGAAAATGTCGTTATTATTGGTGGAGGTCTTAGTGGTTGTGAAATAGCATACGAACTTTCACTTGAAGGCAAAAATCCAATAATAATTGAAGCACAAGATGACTTAATGAAAGCTCGCGGATTATGTCTTGCAAACTCTTCATATCTAAAAGACTACTTTGAGTATAAAAAAGTTCCTGTTTATCTTGAAAGTAGTGTTGTTGAAATTAAAAAAGACAAAGTTATTTTCAAAGACAAAAGCGGTAAAGAAACCTCTGTTCCAGCAGATACAATTATTACCGCAATTGGTTACAAACCAAATCCACTTTGCCAAGCCAAAAAACACATTCACATTGTTGGCGATGCACTAAAAGTTGGAAACCTACGAACCGTTGTATGGAAAGCTTGGGAAGTCGCTGAAAAAATATAAAGATTTAATATAT
>DLKQ01000021.1:17344-17648 GCA_002477805.1 Christensenella sp. UBA7584
AAATATAAAGATTTAATATATTACTATATAATTTAAACAAAAACTCACTTAATAAATAAAAAATAGGAAGATATTTTTATTTCTTCCTATTTTCTATTCTATATATTTGCCAATAAAAAATTCTTGTGCTATTTCTTGCACTAGAATTCATTTTTTAACCACCCTGCCAACTTTAATACATTTCTAAGTGCTAATATTTTTTAATCATTAAATAATTCAAATTGTAAAATTATGCGAGATACACACAATTAGTCACTTTGCATTTTACCCAAAAAAGACAAAACATAACAGTTTTTCTTAAATA
>DLKQ01000021.1:17696-23668 GCA_002477805.1 Christensenella sp. UBA7584
TAACAGTTTTTCTTAAATAGTGTTTTACTTAATTATGCCTTGATAACGTAGCAATTTTCATCATTAAAAACTTGAAAATTGAAATCTTTTACGCCTGCTGATTTTAAAAGATATGTCATTCCATCTTGAGCACTTTCACTACCAATTAATGTATCTGCAAAAGCTTTTCCAATTTTTTCATTTAGCTCATCACTCGTACCAAACTTTACTGCAATATTAAGTGTTTTTAAAAGTGATGCTGTATCACTAGCACTCAACTTGTTGAACTTTATCTCTTTGCTTTTAACTTGGTATTCAAAAGCATTTTCGCCTTTTGTTATAGTATTTGTCGAAGAAATGTAAAGTGTTTTTGGAATATATCCATTAAACAAACTAAGAGGAAAACTATTCATTTGATTTTTTAGAAACGTTGTATCAATTTTAATAACCAGATTTACATCAACTGATTTTTCTACAATATTATCAAACTTGATTTGTACAATTTCAATTTTTACATCATTTCCACCAATATTTAATGTTGCAAAACTTGGATTTTCTTTTAAATAGGTTTGCACCATAGCACCAATTTGTTTGTCTGTTAAATAAATACTTGCCGAAATAGTTGATTCTAAATGTTCTGGTGTAACACTAAACCCCTCTTCTTTTGAACCAGTTATTAATCCATTTAGATTTGCATCAACTTTGACTTTTGCTTCACTCATATCATCATCACTGAATTTGTTTTTAAAGAGTTCATCTTCATTAACTTCTTGATTTAAAACTTTTACCTGTGCAATTGTACTAAAAACGCTTACATCATATTTTAGTTTCACAAAAAGGCACGCGCCTCCCAAAAGTAAAACTAAAACAAGAACTATACTAAATAACCATAAAAATAACTTTACAAACCAGGGCTTTCTTTTCTTTGCCATTTTTCCTCCTAAAAATTTTCTAATAAAAGTATAACATATTATTTTGATTTTGTCTTAAAATTTATTGAATTAGTAATTTTTTTAAAAAAACTTATTTTTTATTAATTTTCTGTATTTAAAAGCTAATTTTTTAAATTTCAACTAATAAATAGATTGTAAATCTCACAAAAACAAAAACAAGGGATTACTCCCTCGTTTCCGCCTTTTGCTTGCTCAAAAGACTTTTTAAAAAAATTATTCTGAAGCTTTTTCAAGAGTAACAGCAGTAGCATCTACGTGGTAAACAACTTCTGTAGCTTTTTCAGCTCCTTCTTTGGTATAAGTAATTTTGAAATCTGTTGCATTTTTTGTTGTAACTAAAATGTAAAGACCAGTTTCTGTGTCAAGAATACGTTCATCACCTTGTAGCTTTTGAGCATCTTTCCATACACCTGCTTTTTTACCTGTGTAAGTAGCATCTTTATCAGCCAAGATTTCTTTACTTAACTCAATAAAAAGTGGAACAATAACGTTGTCTTTTAACTCACCCTCTGGGAAACCAGCAAATTTAAGTCCAGCTTCAGAAGCAGCTTTTGCTGTTCCTGTAACTTTGATACTATAATCAACGCCCTCTTCAGCCTTTACGCTTTCAATCTTAAGATTTGCTGCAGAAATATCAACAGTTGAACTTCCTTCAGCTTGATAATCTTTTAGTGTCACACCACCAACTGATGTTGCACCACAAGCAGAAAACATAATTGCACAGCAAACAAGCATTAAAGTTAATACAAGTGAAGTAAAAACGCTCTTTTTCATAACTCTTTCCATAACAATCTCCTTTTAAAAATCCAAACCAATTTAAGATAAGCAAGTATCAAAAATTGCACCAACCTTATATTCCAGGTTTCAAGTATGATTTTACTAAATTAGATAAGAAAAGTCAAATAAATTAATGATATTTTTTTCAAATTAATAAAATCCTTTATATTCTATGCAAAAACATCACTTTTATACTGAAAAGCACTACAAAACCGCAAAAAGTTTAAAATTATTGTTATTTTTTAACTTTCGTGATAGATGCAAAAGAGGAAAAATGAATACTTTTAAAGAAATCAATCTCAGTGAATTAAAAATTTCACCATTTTATTTCAAACGACTGGCTTGCACTGAGTGCTAGAGATGAAAAAACTTGCATAAGGTTGTATTATTTCCCCAAACCCCAATGTTAATATAATATAAACTCATAATTTTAACAAGAAAATACACTTAGAATTTTGTTTTAAATTTTTATACACGAATTATATTTATGCTATTAACCTATGTGCGAAAATAAGCATAAATTATAATAAAAACTTTAGAGGTAAAAAATGGCAACATCTATAGCTAATTTTTCCGAACTAAAAAATGCAATAGAAGATTCAGAAACAACTGAAATTTTAGTTACACAAGATCTATCCCTTCTTGTAGTCCTGCATTTTTAAGTAGTTGTATTAGTTCATTCCTACAAGTTTTTCTTGCTTTAATAGTCCTCATAACACACCTCATCATAAACTGGTGCTAGTATTTCGTTTGCACGTATCACTAGGTCAGTTTTGTTGAATTCAAATTTGTCAATTGAGACTATATTGTAAGTTTTCCCACCAAATTCCACATAAAGTTCGGTTGTGATCTTGGGATTATATACAATCTTGAATTGTGTTGTTTCTTCAACCTGCACAGCCTTTGCTGAGAACCTTTCATTCTCGCTTAACTCGCGCACAAATGCCCACAAACCGCCAGATTCTTTGCTATGGATATAAGTTTTCACAACCACTTCATACCCGTCTTTAACCGCTGTTTTTATGCCAAAAACTTGGACTTTCTTGTCTTTTACCTCGTATTTATCCATTAAAACTCCTTTTTTCTATACTCCGATAGCATTAGAGCAACCATATTCTCAACTTCTTGAGCATTAGTGTTGCTTCGGTTGTTATAATAGGCGCATACAATGTATTTTCCGGTTTCTTTAATTGTTGGTGGAATTGTTTCAAAATCTGTCAAAGGATATCTTAGTACCTTTTCTATTAAGTCCTTTGCTAGTCCAATAAAGTCGGCAAGAAGGGAGTCTAAATAACTCCCATCAATGCCTAGATAGACTTTCATTTCTTCAACTGTTGGCATAGTCTTGCCCTTCCTTTATTATTATTCACTTACTGGATTGTCATCTTCTACTGCATATCTTGCTTCACTTAGCAATGCAACGATTTGACAAGTGTTGGTTGAACTTTTAACTGCATCAATTTTAACAATAAGTTCAACTGATTCATCGTGTGCAAGTTGATTTGCCACAATGTTTGCTTCAGATACAACTTTATTTCCTACTGCAATCTCTTTGCAACCAATCTCTTTATTTGTTCCATCACTAAGAACAGCACAAAGTCTAAGGTTAGTTTTTTCCTCAGTTCCTGCACTAGTAAGGACAACAACCTTTACTGATTGATAGTTATCTAATTTGATTTTTTTAGTTGTTACAGCGGATGCAAGGCTTGTGCCTGCATCTGCCAAAACTACAACTTTATCTGTATTGAATTGACTCATATTTCTCTCCTTATTTTCCTTTAATTTCTTTTAGCAAGTGCTACGAATGGTGATACTGTTGCACTACCTTTATATGGTTGCAAAGCCTTATTCCAGATAGGTTGACCATCAACCCTGTAAATAAATCTGAAAACATTTTCATCGTAAAGGAAGCGAACATGGATTGATGAAGTAGCATTGATGCCACCTTTATCAATAAGCAAGTATTGACCGAAGTCTGCAAGGATGATATCGCCTACATCGCCAACTGCTGAGCATTGTTCAAGTGGCATAACAGGTCTGCCAAACAATGTTGCATATGGAGTGTCGCTCAATCCGCCTGCTGGGATATACACTGGTCTATCGCCAACTTTCAATGTGTAAAGCAATGGTTCAATTTCTGGGTTAATGTACCAAACTGAATTTGCACGAGAACGAGACCACAATCTTGACCACATTTTAACAAGGTTTTCAACTGTAATTTTTTCAGTTTGGTTGCTCTCTTTTTCAACTTTAACAAGTGAGCCAGAGTTCAAGATTCCAAGTGGTTGACCTGCACCTGTTCCTGACAAAATTGCATCATCAATTTTGAAACCGAATTCTTCTGCGAACCCTTCACGAATAACATTTTCAAGTGCGGCAGCGTCTTGCAAAAGTTCGTCGGTTACATAACAAAGACCTGTCAATTTTTTAAGCGACAAATCCATTGTTCTGAATTTAGGTTTTGAACCTGTTAATTGTTCAGCTTCACTTTCCCAATAAGTTTGGATTCCACCCCAACGAGAGCCATTCGCACGAGATGTTTCATCAATTGCATTGATTTTAATTCCATTTGCATTGGTTGTAAGTGGAATTTTCTTTACTCTTGAAGCAAGGATACCTGTTTCGTATGTTCTTTTCAAAAGGTCATTTACAAAGTCTTTTTGCACTAAAAAACCACCATCGCTTGGGTTTGTTTCATTCAAACCGCTTGCTGACCTGGTGGTTAATCTCGCATCAACTCTACCTGCTGGTGTTGATGCTCTATAAACTGCCATCATTTGTTCGCCAAGGCTTCTAAACTTTCTAGATTCATCTTTGTTTGGATCATCTTTCAAAGCTTCTGCATTTTCTTCTGCTTTGCCTTCGTTGTCGTTCTTATCTTCGTTAGATTTGTCATCTTTTGGTTTTTGGAAGATTTCAACTCTTACGATTTATTCATCCCAACCTTTAAGTTCGCCTTCAAGTTTTGAGATTTCCTTGTTTTCATCTTCGGTAAGTTCTCTATCTTCTTTTTCTGCTTGTTCAATAATTTTGATTGCTTTAAGGCGGCAATCTTCGCGTCTTGCTTTGAGTTCTTTAATTGTTCTCATTCTATTCTCCTATTACATAAATTTGAATTTTTGTTTTAGATTTGCTAGTTTCTTTTGTCTCGTTTTGCTGTCATTTTGCTGTCTTTCTTCCATCACTTTTTTATGTGATTTAAGCACTTCTTCCAGACTACGAAGCCCACATTCTGTTTGTGTGTAGGCTGGAAATGTTACTGGACTAACATCAAACAACCTAACTTTCAAAAGTTCTCTCACATCTTTGTTATCTTCGTACGACCATCTATCAGCTTCAACTGTGAATCCGAAACTCATTTGTGAGATGTCTCCACGAGCAATTGACACTAGCAAGTCTTTAGCCCATTGAGTATTTGGTGGCGTGATTCTAACAAGCAAGCCTTTATCATCTTCTTGCAATGTAAGAGTTCCTGCCTTGTTTCTACCTAACACATAGTTAGGATCGTGATTGAACAATGCACGAATATCATCTTCTTGAATTGATTGTTGAAAAGCACCTTTGCAAACCTTTTCAATAAATGGATCGTTACCGCCAAGGTTTTCACTCCAAGAGTCAAAAACTGCGGCATAGCCTTCTATTGTCGGTTCGCTAATTTCTTCACTAGGTTCTAGAACTCTCAATTCTTTTAAGACAACACTTCTTCGTTCAATTTCCATTTTGCTCTGTTCCATTTTGTCCTCCTTGATTTATTTCATTTGGCGCACCTCCTGTTTGTCCAGCTTTAATGGCCGAAATCATATTTCCGTTTAATAGATATAAATCTCCACCCTGGTCGCTAGGTATCTTATTCATATCTTCTAATGCTCGGATTTCATTTGCACTCATCCAACCATTTTGTCTGGCAATTGCATAACCACTCATGCGTGAATTAAAGTCGCCACGCATAAGTCCGTTGACATTAAACCTTGCATAATAAATAGTCTTTTCTTCATCGTTCAATAACGAACGAGTGATTGCTTGTTCCCATCTTGCTATCCAAGGTCTTATTGTATGAACAACAAAGTCAATGCTTTGGTGTTCAATATTACTGAATGTGCTTCGTGATAAGTCGCCTATCATATGTGGTGGAACACGAAATATTCGACAAATTTCATTTATTTGGAATGCTCTTGTTTGCAAAAATTGACTATCTTCTGGACTCATTCCAATTTCGTGGTACTTCATTCCCTCTTCCAAAACTGCTACTTTGTGAGAGTTTTG
>DLKQ01000018.1 GCA_002477805.1 Christensenella sp. UBA7584
AAATAAAATTATAGAAAAGAAGAAGTGCAACGTTGAAAAACACGATTTCGTATTGCAAGTAACAGAGGGGTTTACCCATTATATAAAAAATCTTATGACTATCTACTGGGATATATACAATAAAAATCAATAAATTAGTATCAAGTAAAATATTATTATAATTTTCTTTTTCTGAAAGAATTAATAGAATTTTGTTTTAATTTAATCACCGTTTTGACGCTTTTTTGTTATCTTTTTGCAAATTTTGTTCCAGAAACTTTTTAGTGGCTTTGCAATAAAAAATTTTTCCAGCAAAAATCCTACCAAAAATCCAACAAAAGTGAATAGTCTAAACAAGCCGTAGTTTGTGAGGGTGTTTATCACAAAAAATACTAAGGAAAATAAAGTTGCTCGTGAAAAGTCTGCAACAAATCTCAAAAACTTGCTTTTTTTGGCGGAAAATGGGGACAAAAATTGGTCTAAAATTCCTTCCAAAAAGCCAGAGTAAATCAGTATCAAAAAAACTGAAAATTGCCCTGTGGACTCAAATAGCATTATTTAAAAATCCTTTTGAAGAAGCCTTTTTTCTCTGTTTGATATTTAATTCCATCAATTTTTCCTTCAATTTCTATTTGACCTGATTCAACATCAAGTTTTTTTACGTGCAAGGATTTGCCAGTAATGACAACAGGACTTGCGTTTATTGTGCAAACAACCATATTTTCGTTGCTACTTTCGACTTTGTCCACTCCTGTTAGTGCCAAAAGTTTTCTATCATCGCAAATGAGTTTGTGTGTTTTTGTTTGTTCCATCAATTTTTCCTCTTTTATTTTTACAAAAGTTTATGCTAAATTAAAAAATAATATGAAAAATTGCAAAAAAACATTTTTAATTTTTATCTGTTGTGTTATAATGTTTGTGGAGATTAATTATGAAAATTATTCAAGACCTTAGTTTAGATGAAATAGAAAATCTTGTTGCTATGCTTGGCGAGCCAAAGTATAGGGCAAAGCAACTCTTTGAAAACTTGTATTTAGGTAAAACTTTTGATGAAATATCAAACTTGCCTAAAAGTTTGAAAGAAAAATTATCAGTAGAATTCATATCAGAGCCAATCAAAATTCATACCACACTAACAGATGATGAGCAAACAGAAAAGTATGCTTATCTTTTATCTGATGGGAATATTATTGAGGGTGTTTTGATGCGTTACAAGTATGGAAACACACTTTGCGTTTCAACACAGGTCGGGTGTAGAATGGGGTGTAAATTTTGTGCTTCTTCACTAAACGGGGTGGTGAGAAATTTAACAGCAGGCGAAATTCTTTCTCAAATTTTGGTGGTAAACAGAAAACTTGGAGGTACAGTAAAAAATAGGCAGATTACAAATGTGGTCTTGATGGGAAGTGGTGAGCCACTAGATAATTTTGACAATGTTTCGAAATTTTTAAAACTTGCAACCAGTAAAGACGGAATTAATATTTCTGCACGTAATATTTCGCTGTCTACTTGCGGAATTGTTCCAAATATAAAAAGGTTGGCTGGACTTGGGCTTCCGATTATTCTCACAATTTCACTTCACGCTCCGAATGATGAAATTAGAAAAACAATAATGCCAATTGCTAACAAATATTCTATAAAAGAGGTTGTTGATGCGAGCAAATATTACTTTGAAAAAACAGGGAGGCGTGTTATTTTTGAATACGCTCTCATAAAAGGTGTCAACGACTCTCTTTCTTGCGCAAAGCAACTTGCAAAAGTTTTAAAAGGCTTTCCTCATCACATAAATTTAATTCCTCTAAATGAAGTAAAAGAAAGAGGGCTTAAAACTGTTTCAAGATTAGATGCTGAAAAGTTTAGAGATGAACTCAAAAAGCAAGGTGCATCTGTTACGATACGAAGAACTATCGGAGAGAATTTAGAAGGTGCTTGCGGTCAACTTAGGAACAAGCTTTTAGAAAGTGAAACTTGCTAATTATTTTCAGTAATACAAAAAATAAACAAAAAAATCACAAAATTTTGTGATTTTCTTACTATTTTTTTGCAAATTTTTATTCTACTAAAAAATTTCAACTATAAATGCTGAGTGATTAAATTTGTAGTAATTTGCTTATGCAAAATTAAACAATGCAACTTGGATGCAAAAGTAAAGCTGTTTTAATTTTTGTTTCAGTAAAATATTTTAGACAGCTATATATTATTTGTAGTTCTTAAGCAAAAAATCGTTTCCGTGTCCAGAATGAACAATTAAATCTTTGTCCAAGGTTTTTAGTTTCCTAAAACTATTTCGCATTTCTTCTCCATTTCCAGTCGGTAGGTCGTATCTACCATAATGCCCATTTTCGAAAATAAAATCACCGCAAAAAAAATCTTGTGCAATAATTAGGCCTGCACTACAATCTGTGTGACCCTTTAAAATTATAAAGCGACCTTGTTCATCGCCTAAATTTAACTTTTCATTCTCGCAAATATAACAAATTTTTTCATCTGGGATATCTATTGAAACTTTTTTTCCAAAAAGATTACTTGCGTTTTCATCACAGTTTTTTATTTTTAAATTTGCTTCTTGCGTTAAATAAAATTTTGTATCCAAATTGAAAAAACTTTCAATTTCGCAAAAGTGGTCAAAGTGGGCGTGTGTTAAAAAAACACCAACTAGTTTTTTCTCATTGATTTCTGATTTTATTTGTGAAAAATTTACGCAAGGGTCAACAACCAAACATTCGTTTTGGCTAGTTAATAAGTACATATTTCCGTAATATTCTGGATTTGTGTATTTTTCAATTTTTATCATAATTTATCTCTTGTAATCAGCACACTCAATTTCAATTAGTGGTCTGTTTAGTTTTTTCCCGAATACTTTTAGGTCATCTAAAAATTGCTCTTTAACTTCGGGTGGTAAAATATTAAGCTTTGAAACTTCATTTAAGTTTGCTAGCGTTGGATTGTAGGTTCCATAGTGGTTTAGACCTTGATACTCTTCGGCATCTGTTTTGTGAATTTCTCCGCTTTTCCAATCGCACACAAAATAGCCCTGTTTTGACTCACCTTGATGAATTAAATAAATCATATTTTTTGCTTCAATTTCAATTCCAAATTCTTCTAAAAGTTCTCGCTCGCAACACTGCTGTGGTGATTCGTTCTTTTCAATTCCACCTCCAGGGAAAACAAAAAAATCTTCCCCATTTCTATTTCTTTTCATTAATACAAGCTTGTCATCTTTGATGATTATTCCACGATATCTTTCGTCCATAATTTAAACTCTCCTTGATAATATAGATAATTTTATATTTTTTTTATTAGTTTGTCAATTTTATTAGACTTATATTTGCGAATAGGGTATAATATATGAAGAAAATTAAAAGTAGGTGGAAAATGCAAAAATTAGATAAAATTTTATACCCACACAGTGTAGCGCTTATTGGTGCAAGTGAAAAAGAGGGTTCAGTTGGCAATGAATTATTAAAAAGAATGTTGGAATTTAGGTACGAAGGACAAATCTTTCCGATAAACCCTAAATATGAAAAGCTTTCAGGCATAAAGTGCTTTGCAAAAATCACTGATGTGCCAAACCCAATTGACCTCGCAATTATTGCTGTTCCTAGCAAGTTTGTTTCGGGCGTTATTGACGAATGTCACTTGGCTCAAGTTCACGATGTGATTGTTATTTCAAGTGGGTTTAAAGAAATTGGGCAAGAAGGTGCTATTCTAGAAAAAGAGCTCAAGGCGAAAATAGACAAATATAAAATGCACCTTGTTGGGCCAAACTGCTTGGGCGTTTTTAATGCGGACAAAAATTTGACTTTCGATGGTTGTTTTGCTCCTACCGTACCAAAAACTGGTTCGGTTGGTTTTGCAACACAGTCAGGTGCTTTGGCAACTGGTGTTTTTAATATTAGTTCAACACTTAGAATTGGTTTCTCACAAATGGTTTCGCTTGGAAATCAGGCAGATGTTGATGCACTCGATGTACTAGAGCAGTGGGAAAATGACAAAAATGTGTCACAAATTTTGCTTTATCTTGAGAGCATAAAAGAGCCAATAAAATTTAGAAAAATAGCAACGCGAGTTTCGGCAAAAAAACCAATTTTAGCCATAAAGTCTGGTCGAAGTGCTCAGGGTGCAAAAGCGGCTGCCTCACACACTGGTTCACTAGCAGGCCAAGATAGTGCTAGTGACGGACTTTTGAAATCTTGCGGAATTGTACGAGAAAAAGGGTTGAGGGAAATGTTTAACTCTGCTCAGGTATTAGGGAAGTGTCCACTTCCTAGCGGAAAAAGAGTGGGGATTTTAACTAATGCTGGTGGCCCAGGAATTTTGGCAACAGATGTTGCAAGTGACTTTGATTTGCAGGTTCCGACTTTTAGTGAAAATCTTCAACAAAAACTTAAAACTTTAACTCTTCCACAGGCTAGTGTAAAAAATCCTATTGACTTGGTGGCAAGTGCTAGCGTTGAGAATTATGACGATGTTGCAAGTGAACTATTAAAATCAGATGAAATCGATATGCTTCTTGTAATTTACCTTTATATAACAGGGAAGAATGATCTTCAGATTTTGTCTAATCTTGAAAAATTGAGGAAAAAATATCCAACAAAGCCAATAATTACTGTTTATATGACAACGCCAGACTTTGAAAATAGGGTAAAAGAGAATCTCCCAGATTCTGAAATTCCAATTTTCGATTATGTTGATGATGCTGTGCGTGGCTTAAAACTTTTGGCAGACAGAAGGGAATTTTTAAATGAAATTAAGCAAAAAACACCTGTTTTTGATATTAAAACTGACAAGACTCAAAAGATTTTTGCAAAAGCGGAAAAAGAAGTACGAACATTATTAACTACCAAAGAAAGTTTGGAAATTTTGGGTGAATACGGACTAAGTTTGCCAAAGTTTTCATTTAGCTTAAAATTAGAAGATGCACTGAAAAAGGCTAAAAAAATTGGCTTTCCTGTTGTTATAAAAGCAAGTAGTAAAAAAGTGAGTCACAAAACTGATGTTGGTGGGGTTTTTGTTAATATAAAAGATGAAAAAGAGTTTGTTTTGGCTTGGAAAACTCTTGAAGAAAGATTCAAAGAGGCTGACCTTTGGGATAGCTTAGATAGTGTTATTATAATGAAACATATAAAAAGTGGTGGTCGTGAATTTGTTTCTGGAATTATTAGGAATGAAGAATTTGGGCATCAGATGATGTTTGGTATTGGTGGAATTTTTGTTGAGAGTTTGAAAGAAGTTTGTTTTAGACCTTGTCCACTTACGATTAGAGACGCAAACGCTTTGGTTCAGGGAACAAAAGCTAAAAATCTTATGGGAAACGTTCGTGGTAAAAAAGCGGTAGACCAGGAAAAAGTTATTGAAATGTTACTTAGACTAAGTCGCTTAGTGGAGGATTTCCCAAAGATAAGTGAATTAGATATAAATCCATTTATGTTAGATGAGGAAGGAAATATGTTTGCAGTCGATGCAAGAATTGTAGTAAAATAGATGTTGGAAATTTCTTGTATGAAAAATTTGTGCAAAGTTTATTTTATTAATAGAAACAAATGGCTAATGCTTTTAAATATTCTTCCTAAAAAATGGTAGACAAAAATTAATTCGTAAAATTTAAAAATAAAAAGTGAAGTTTTAAGGGCTAGACATTTTGAAACTAGCAAAATAAAAAATAGGAACAAAGCATATTTAATGCGATGTTCCTTTTTTGTTAGATTCAAAAAGTATTACTAATGGTGTGTGTTGAAATCAAAATAATTATATCTCTACTACTTTTATATATAATAAATCCTTATGGTTGTCGTTAGTAAACTTTAACAATTTTACCAGTTATTGTTTCATTTCCTATATTATAAGAATATTCTTCGCCCGCAAATTTGTGTAAAAGTGCCTGTGCCAATGGTGTGTCTTCTGCAATAGTATTTTCTTTAATATTTGCCTCACACACGCGAACTCTTTCCATTTCTTGTATACCAAACATATTAGGGTTTCCTTTAGGTCTAACCACATAATGCACTGGCAAAATTTTGATTTTCCAAATTCCATCAATATCTGGGTGTGTTATTTCAATTTCTTTATTGGTAAATACTTTTTTCTTTAAATCTTTTAAATGCTCTCGTTCTTGTTTGTATTTTTCTTTATACTTTTTTGCAATTAAGCCTTTTGAAAGCCATTCGTTATACATATTTTCAGTTAGCCAACCACAAATAAAAACATCTTCTTTTTTAGGTTTATATCTTTTTGAATATTCCTTTGTTATATTTCCGTAAGCATCAATGACACCGTATCTTGTTAATATTTTTTTAATGTCTTTAACATAAAGTAAATATTTTGCAGATAGGTTGAAATAATCTGAACCATTTAAAAAATCTTCAATAATACTTTTGTTTTCTTCGGTAATTGGTTTACTAATATTGGTTTGTTTTGATAGTTCTTTGATTGATTTGTCTTTTAATGTTTTGTTGATTGAAACACATTTTGATTGATACACTGGTGTTGGTAAATCTTGAGTATATAAGAAATCTTTAGCATTTTGAATTTTATAATCACAACCAGTAAGTCTATAATTTGAGCAACCATAAAAATTATAATCTTTATAGAAAATCATTTCTGCACCACATTTTTGACATATTGCTTTATTAGTTGCTATATATTGACTTTGTTTACTTATCAACTCATCAACAAATGATGATAAATGACCATTTAAAGCAATAATTAAAACTTCGTTTTTTGTTCGTGTTAGTGCAACATAAAACAATCGTCTATCTTCTGCATATTTCATACTATCGGGTTGAGTTAAAACTTGCCCCAAATCTTCATCATCACCTTTTGTGTCGGGTAATCCTCTAACACCCTCTCTTATATTCCACAATACAACAGCATCTGCCTCAAGCCCTTTGCTTTTGTGTATAGTCATACAGGTTAGTTTTAAACTTTTATATCCCAACACATTAGTATCATAATTTGATTTATCTTTTTTGAACAAATCTGGCATTGCATAAGGTAAAACCTCAAATATTTCAATGTCGAAATTGTTTCTTCCAAGTATGAAAATTTCTTTGTAGTTTTTACTTATAGTAAAATCTAAAAACTTAATGAGTTTTTTAATTCTAGCATCATCTTTTATTAGTTTTAATTTTGGGGATTTTTTAATATTCTTTTTGTCTTGTTCTGATAAATTAATAATAGTTTTAAATTCAGAAAATTCTAAATAATCAATCAGTATAGGCTTTTCAATATGTTTATTAGAAATTAGTTGTTTCTTTATTTGTGAATTGTTTTGTTGTATAAAATAACTACTTATATTTATCAGTTCTTGTGAATTTCTATAGGTGGTTTCTATCTTCAATAATTCGCTAAAATTAATATACTTTTTAAAACTAGTAAATAAATTTGTATCACTTCCTGCAAATCTATAAATAGATTGCCAATCATCTCCAACACACAATAATCTACAATCATAAATTCTTATTAAATTATTTAATAAGTCAACTTTGTTTTTGGAAACATCTTGATATTCATCAACAATGACATATTTATATTTGTTTTGGTGTCTTTTATATCGTGATAATTTACGATTTGCTTTATTAATAATGTCTTCAAAATCTAGCATATTATTTTCTGCTAAATGCTTTTGATATAACAAGTAGATTCTTTCAGCCATTTTTATAAAATTTGTTCTATTAAGATTTTGAAATTTATCTATTGTGTAATTATTGTTTTTAAACAACTTAATGAATGTTTGAAAGTTTTTAATTTTGCTATGAACAAAATCTATTTCTTTTAACTGCTCAATATTATTTAGTATTTTTTGAATATCAATATTTACATTAATATTGTACTTTTTTAAATTTTCTAATAGTTTTTGTATTAAATCATCACCATATCTAGAGTAAGAGCAAATCAAATTAGTTTTATACTTTTTGTGAGCTTTTATTTTATCTCTCATTTCTCGTTTATATTTAGCCCATTTTTCTTTGTCTTTAAACCAATCATAACTCGCAAAATGCTCAATATAGACATTATAATCGGGCAGGTAAAAATCAGGTTTATATGTTTTTAGCCATTCGTGTTTTTTGTTTATTTCTAAATCAGTTTGATAAAAACTCTCATATTCATATTTTATGCCTAATAAATAAAGTACATTTGCAATAGTTCTTTCATAATGGCTTTTAACTTTTTCTTTGTTAAATGTTGTTAATGTATCACCAATATCTATATGTTCTAAATCTTTTAAAGATTTAAGTTTATTTTTTCTATCTAAAAGTTCGCTGATATCTATGTTCTGTTTTTCTTGCTCACTTTGTTCTTTTAAATACTTTACATACTCATCTGCAAATTCTTCCAAAAACATATATTGAAATTCAAAATCATTATTTACTAAATCTTTAAAAATTTCAGTAATAATTCTATTAGCGTAATTTTCATCAGCAATTTTTAACTTTTCATCAATTACATTTAAGGCAAATTTGTGAAATGTTTGAGCTTTAATATTTGTATTACTTATCTTTGTTAGTCTTTCAGACAACTCATCACAAACCTTATTTGTAAAAGAAATTAAAAGCAATTCATTAGCCTTTATTCCTTTACTGAGTAAATATTTAACTTTTCCACAAATGGTTAATGTTTTGCCAGTGCCTGCACCTGCAACAACTAGAGTAGCATTTTGATTTTTAACACAAACGGTCTTTTGTTGTTCATCAAGTGATTTATTATCTATGTTTGAAAACAAATCTAAATACTTGTTTTTTTCTTTCTTTACAAATTGCTTATTATAGTCATTGACTTCTTTCTCTAAATTTTTATAAGTTGACATAAATTCATCAATATTGTCATTATGAAAAATGTTAAACAATCTATAGGCAAAAGCATATCTTGTTTGTAAGTTATGCGTAGTTTTCATATCTATGAACTCATTCTTTTCTATTAAACTTCTAAAGTTGGTAAGGAAAAGATTTGCAGAAGTAAACTTTATTAGATAACAAATTCCTGCAAAAAGTAGAAATATGGCAAAACAAAAAACTATAACACCAAATATTATCAATTCTAACATAGAGTGTATTATAACACAAAAGGTCATTTTTTGCAATAATATTAAATAACACTAAATATCTCTGTCTTTTGAGAGTATGTTTTCATTTCTTCTTTTGTCAAGTACCTTTCACGGCATAAAGTAGCCAATAAAAAGAGAACTAGGAGTTTTATCCTAATTCTCTAATTATTACACTAGTTTCAAAAGTTAGTGACTAACTTTGCTTTTTTTATTTTTATAGCTCCAATTTTACTAAATGTGAATATAAAAACGAAATATTTCACAAATTTGTAAATTTTGCCTTTTTTTGTTTGATTTAATTTTTATTATTTGGTATAGTGGTTGTAAGTGATATTCTTTCATTTACAAAATCAAAAGGAGATATTATGAAAAAGTTTTTATTTAAGATTATGGCGTTTGCTGTAATGCTTGGTGCTTCGTTTTGTTTAATTGGTTGTGGCGACAATAGTTTTACATCTTCAGTTACAGTGTCACAGCAAGAAGGTGAGCAAAGTGTTTTAGTTCAATGGGACACAAGTAGGGCGTTAGACAAGGTTGAAATTACTGTTACTCATAATGGTGAGTTGGTTTCATCAAAAATAATCACCTCTTCGGGCGAACTTTCACGGGGGGGGGTGGATATTGGTGCTTTTTATGGAAAGCATACGGTTACTACAACTCTTTATAGTAAAAATGCAAAAAATGTTGACTCAAAGGAAATCAAGGTGTCTGCAAAAGAATATAACATAGCTCCACTTTCAGGTTCACTTCCTGTTTTAATGTTTACATTATCTAGTCTTCAAGATGACGGACTTATGAAAAATAGTTCAGGTAAAACAATACCAACCTTTGTTTGGCTTGATAGAAGTTTGGCATACGACTGGACAAAACTTCCACAAGGGTTTTACACAATGCCAAATGCAACTGTTGAGGAGTACACAACCCCAAATGTAAACAAAGATTTGATGTATAGAAAGACAAAAGAGTACATAAAAGAACTTATTTCACTTGACAGTAGTTCAAAAATAAATTTATTCCTCAACGACTATGATGCTGAAAAGTATTTAGAATTAATCGTTGCAACAGGGCTTGATGATGCAAATTACACTTGTACTTATCTTTCTGATGGTTCTTTTTCATACAGTATTATAAATAGCACTTTTAATGTTGCAGACGCAACTGCAAAATATGACCAAATGAAAACAAATTATTTGCAAGCAAAACAGCAAATTAAAGACAAAGGTTACTTTAACAATAGTTCTGAGTTTGCTATCACTGGAAACATACAAGAGTACTTGCTTGTAATTGCAAATGAAGATGACAATGTTGAGTGGTGGTTTCCAAGACTTAGAAGTGGTCACATTAACCTCACAAATGACACAACAAACCTTAAAAATACAAAAATTTTCCAAGCAGACGGAACAACGAAACAGCCAAGTTTGAAAGAGTATGGGTTAGGTACATTCCTTACAAATATTGAAAAAGATGCAGAAAAATCACAAACTTTGAAAGAGCTATACAAATTTAATGATGATATGTTTGCACAAGCTAAAGAGCAAAATAAAAAAGTTATGATGCTTCTTGGAACAAAAGCTAAAAATGATTTAGAGTCAAACTTTGAAGATTACACTAATTTTGTAAAATCTCTATATGGTGACGAATATGTTTACTACTACAAAGGTCACCCAGACACACCAACATATTTGTATCCAGAGCGTGCTCAAAAACTCGAACAAATGGGACTAATTGATATAGAATCAACAATCAATGCAGAACTTATATTGTTCTACTTCCCAGATATTTATATGAGTGGTTATTCATCTTCAACATTTAACGCTATTACTAACGATGATATGGCTTGTGTTTATTGGGGTACTACTAAGGCTAATGCCTTAGCAAAAACAGATGTTAAAGGAGGCGGATTTAACGCTTATATCACACCGGCAACTAGTGCGTATGACAGTATTGTAACAAGTGGACACAGAAATTATCTTGTAGAGTTTACTGACACTACAAATTATGATTTTGCTATCTATGACGCTACTGAAGACAAAACAACATACTACAAGCAAGATGGAAGCGATTTTACTGTAGTAAACAAATAAAATAAGCCTCTCTAAAGTAAATCTTTTTACTTCAATGTAAACAAAACACAAAATCTTCTATGGATACTTACCATAGGAGATTTTTTATTTAAAAAGGTTAGTATTTTACTTTCAAGAAACTAAAACAAAAAATTAGTTATCATATGTTCCAACTACTTTTTAATACGCTAAAAATAAAAAATAATTAGCAATTTATTTGCTAATTACTTTCTTTAAAGGACATAATACAAAACAATAAAGTCTTTACTAAATTAAATGTTCGGGTTGTGTGATATTGGCGGAGAAGGAGGGATTTGAACCCTCGCTACAGTTTCCCGTACTAATGCCTTAGCAGGGCATCCTCTTCAACCACTTGAGTACTTCTCCATACTTATCAAGTATAACATAATAAAAATAGTCTGTCAATTGATTATTTCAAGTTTTTCAGTTTAAAGACAATTTCTTTTGCTAAAATGGGAGATTTGTTTTTAAATAGTTACGGATTTTTACTTTTTGTGGCTGTGTTATTTGTGTATCTAGTTCTTCAATTTTTAGTTATAATTAAAGTTATATCAATTTTTTGATTATTAAATACAAAAATGAGTTCTGTTTCTATTTTTCATCAAAGTTTGGAATAAAACAGGTGTTTGCACTGGACAAATTTTGCAAAAATCCGTTTTCCAAGCCGAGTTTTAAAAGGTGGTTTTTTACTATTTTATATTCAATGGGTTTAAGTTTTCTATTAATTTCGGGGAAGTTTTTTGCGTTGCCACAAGGGGTATACTGACTCATTAAACTTATGCAAGTTTTTGTGCCTAGATTTTCTTTTATCCAATTTAGAATTTGTATGCTGTCACTAGTGCAACCTGGCAAAATCATATGTCTAACAATTATTCCTTTTTTCATAAGTCCATTTTGAATAATATCTTCTGGCACAATTTCTCGCATTTTGAGAAGTGATTTTGAGCAGTTTTCAAAATAATTTGGACAAGAAGAATATTTACTTGAAAGTTCATTTGAATAATATTTGAAATCAGTGAGAAAAATATCCACATAATTTTTCAACTTTTCCACAATTTCACAACTTTCGAAACCTCCAGTATTCCAAACAATGGGAATTTTGGGTTTATAAATCTGCAATGCTTCTAAAATCTCAAACGCATAATGAGTTGGTGTTACAAGATTTATGTTAAGTGCACCTTGTTTTTCTAATTTTTTGAATAATTCCGCGAGTGTTACTGGAGAATATTTTTCGCCAGTTTCAAAATGGCTTATTTCAAAATTTTGGCAATATACACATTTTAAGTTACAATGAGAAAAGAAAATAGCTCCGCTACCAGCACTATTTTCATCACCTGAAATTACTGGTTCTTCCCAGTGATGAAGCATAACTTTTGCTACTATACATTCGTTTTTCGCTTCGCAAAAACCAACATTTGAAACTCTATTAGTTTTGCAATGTCTTGGACAACTTGTACAATAATTTTCCATAATAAAAAGATTTTAGCATAATTTGTATGTTATTTCAACAAAAAAGATAAAAAAAGAGCATATTAACAAATATACTCTTTAATTTTAGTTATTTTTCATCTTTTGGAACTTCGTTAAATTCTGCTTCTACAACTTTTGTTTCTTTTAAGTCTTTTTTAGGAAGGTCGTTTAAAAAGTTTGATTTTAGCGTTGTTTTTTGAACAACTTTGTCTAGTAATAATAGTGTTTGAGGAAGGACAAATAGCATACAAAGTGAAGCACACAAAGCGCCACAACCAATCAAATATCCGATTGAAGAAATAAGAGGTGTTGATGAGAAGATTCCAATACTAAATGCTGCAAGAACCAAAATACTTCCTGATGTTATGATTGTAGTAAATGATTTGTTTACAGCTGTTTTGATAGCATCAAATTTGTTTTGAGTACGTCTTGCTTCAACATATCTATCTGAAAGCAATATTCCATAGTCGATAGTTGCACCCATTTGAATTGCTGTTCCGAGTAGGTAACAAATAAAGAAGATTGAATTTCCAAGAAGTGCGTTTCCAGCAAGGTTAATCCAAATTGAACCTTCGATAATAAGAATGAGAATTACAGGGATAGAAACGCTTCTAAAGGCTAGCAATACAATAATTAATATTGCGATAGCTGAAACAAGCTCTACAACAAGTCGGTCAGTTTTAAATACATCAGCTGTTTCAATTACGTTTTGAGTGTTACTTACAATGTTGTATGCTATACTTGTGTCTGTTCCATTAACCTTTTGTTCTGATAAAAGTGTTTCTAGCTTGTTAATAAATTCAATTGCTTCATCACTTTCAACATCTGCGTTTACGTTAAATACAAATCTTGTTTTGTTTTCTGAATTAAATATATTTTCGGCACGTTGTTCTTGGGAGTAGTAATCCTCAATAACTGCTATCATAGGGGTGGATTTTCGTGCATCAGCTAGTTTTGCTGTTATTGCCTGTTGAATTTCTTGAGTGTGAAGAACTTTTAAAACTTCATAAGCATATGCGTTGCCTGTTGGTTGAGCTTTAGAGTTTTGTACGCTTGCAAGTACTGCTGAACTTAGTTCACTCATATCTTGCTGTTCCTGAGCGGATAGGGTTGGTTCTTCGCCAAGTGCTGTTTTTATTTGTAAAAGATTTCCAGCAAATATTTGTGTAAGTTTTTGTTGACTTAAATTGTCTCCAAGGGTTAAGCGTTGCTCGCCTTCGCCTTTCCCACTACTGGCAAAACTGCTTGCACTATTAATTAGAGTTTTTTCGTTTTCGCCAGTTCCGATTGAAAGATTTTTAATTTGCTCATAAAGGTCGTTTTGTTGTTCAATTGAAAGGTCTTTATCAAACATTAAGACAAGTGCATTTTGTTTGCCAAAAACTTGCTCGGTTGCCTTTTGGTCTTGATATGTTTGGCTGTTTTCATTGCTAAATTTTGCACTATAGTTAAAGTCTAGCATTGTATTTTGAATTGCAAATGAAGCACCAATTAAAAGTACAAAAATAATAGGCATAACAAAACGTGTTTTTTTAGCAAAAGTCCCAATGTGTTTTAAGCCAGAAATAAAGTTTTTGTGCTCTGTTTTGGCAATTGCTTTTGCAAAAAGTAGTAATAATGCTGGCATAAGGAAAATTACTGCAAGAAGTGAAATAAACACACCTTTAGTAAGTACAAGACCCATATCAAGTCCTATTTTATAACTCATAAATACTAGCGAAATTAATCCTGCCATAACAGTGAGTCCACTTGATATTATGGTTACGATAGAACCAGAAATTGTCTTTTTCATTGCTTCATAAACATCATCTGTTTTATCTCTTTCTTCTCTAAATCTACTGATTAAAACAATAGAGTAGTCCATTGCAAGAGCAATTAAAAGTACTGATGAAATAGAATTTGAAATAAATGAAATTTCACCCAAGAAGTAGTTTGTACCCATATTTATAAGAATAGCTGTTCCGATAACAAGAAGTAAAATTATCGGTTCAATCCAAGAGCGTGTTGTGAGTGTTAAAACAACAAGTACAATTATTACTGCCATAATCATTATGAGCGGAATTTCGTTTGAAATGGCATTTCTTGAAGCTCCTGCAGTAATTGCTGAGCCAGTTAGGTAGTATAAGCCATTTTCTCCAATTTCAGAATCCAGTGTTGTTTTGAGCTCTGTAATTGTTTGTTCGGCTTCTTGAGTGTAATCACCATCTTTTAAAAAGATGTTAATTAAAGCACACTCGTTTGCTGAGTCGTACCTAGAACTTACTGCTGTGGTAATTCCGTCTAAGGCTTCGATTTTATCTGCAAGCGTTTTAGCTTCATCTTCACTAACTCCTTTAACCATTAGGCAGGCTGTCCCTGTCGCACCAAACTCTTCTTTCATTGTTTCAATAGATTGTTTGGTATTAGAATCATTTGGTAAATAACTGGTTAGGTCATAATTGACGTGTACAAAGTTCATTAGTACAGCACTTGCTACAAGTATAACAAAGAAAATACCTAAAAACCAGTATCTGCCTTTGACTACAAAATTTGAAAACTTGTTCATTTTTCTCTCCTTTTAGTTGACAAGTGTAAATTTTCTTGACATATGTAGCTATTATATGATATACTGACGACAAAATCAAGCGATTTTAATTTACATTTTTCGACATATGTAAATTTTTAAACCATTTTAAAATTAATGTATATTTGGAGGAGAATATGGCAGAAAGTAAACAGGTAATTAGAACAAGAAGGGATATATCAAACGCTCTTTTAAAGCTTATGTTAAAGAAAAAGTTTGAGGACATAACAGTTATTGATATTTGTGAAAACGCACTAGTGACGCGTGCAACTTTTTACAAATATTTTGAGGATAAATATCATTTGGTTAGTTGTATAATAGAAGATTATAAAAATGATGTTATTTTAAAAGCTCTAAAAGATTTTAAATATACATCTCCAAAAGAACTCTATATGAAAATTGCCGAAATATGTATTGATTTTATCAGTGATAATATAGAACTATTTTTGTCTTTTATTAAAAATGAAAATGATGACAAACTTAGAATACTTTTCTTGCAGATGATTGATGAAAGTGTTTCTACTGTTTTAAATGAGCAAAAAGAATTATTAAATTACAAAGTTCCAATTGAAATTTTGTCTAAATTTTTCACTGGCGGACTTGCATATATGGGAACATACCTTATACACAATGCAAATGTATATTCGAAAGAAAAAGTGTTGTCTTATATTGATATTATTATTAGCGATGCAACAAAAGTGATTTAGTTATTATAATTTAGCAAAAGTGTTAGATTGTTATTTTGTGGTGTAAAATCAATTTCCTAAAATTGTATATAATCATAAAATGCAAACAAAAACTTGTTAAATAGTACTAAGTGTGTTATACTAATATATATGAATGATGATATTGAAAAAAAGTTAAAAGAGCTTCCAAACAAAAGTGGAGTTTATATAATGCACGGTGAAGGCGGTGTTGTTATTTATGTTGGAAAAGCTAAAAATCTAAAAAACAGAGTATCAAGTTATTTTAACAAAACAGAAAAGACGTTAAAAGTTTTGAAAATGGTGGAAAACATAAAATGGTTTGAATATATTATTACTCCGACAGAACTTGATGCTTTTACACTTGAAAATAATTTGATAAAAAAGTATCAGCCATTTTACAATATTCTTTTAAAAGATAGTAAAACTTTTCCTTATATAAAGGTTGATTTAAAATCTCAGTACCCAAGATTTATTACTACAAGAAAAGTTCTGAAAGATGATTACAAGTATTTTGGGCCATTTTTGGCGGGAGTGAGTGCAAATTCAATTGTAGATTTTTTGAATAAGCATTTCAAACTTCGCTCCTGCAAAAATGCGTTAAAAAAACCACTAAAGCGTGAGTGCTTAAACTTTCAACTTGGATTATGCCTTGCACCTTGTACTCAAAAGGTCAGCAGTGCAAAGTATCATAACGCTGTAGAAAAAGCTGTAAATTTTTTAAAGGGTGATGATGCTGAAGTTGTTTCAGAGCTTGAAAACAAAATGAAAATGCTTGCAGAAAATGAAATGTTTGAAGAAGCAATAAAGGTGAGACAAACTTATAATATGGTTAAAAAACTTTCAAACCAAAGCATTGCTAATTTGCCAAAAAATATTGACCGAGATGTGGTGTGTTATGTTACAAATAATTTAACTAGTGCTGTATCCGTTGTCACTGTTAGGGGTGGAAGAATTTTGGGCGTAAAATCATTCTCAATTCCTGACCCAAACATTGACGCGTCAGAGATTTTGGAAAGGTTTTTAAGCGAATATTATCAAAATGCGATAATTCCAAAAGAAATTGTGCTTAATTATAACTTGAAAAAGCCACAGCTTTTGTGTGATTACTTTGAGCAAAACATAAAGTTTATAACAAACCCAAAAGGTATCAATTTTAGGCTTCTAAAAATGGCGGAAGAAAATGCAACTGAGCATATTACAAAAAATATTTCAAAGGAAAAGCAAAAATATGATAACACAATTGGAGCTTTAAAAGTCTTGCAAGAAAAACTGAAGCTCAAAAACTTTCCTCGAAGAATGGAGTGTTATGATATATCAAACATTTCAGGAACAAACAAAGTTTCGTCAATGGTTGTGTTTGAAAATGGTGAGCCAAAGCGTAGCGACTATCGAAAATTTAAGATAAAAACGGTAGAAGGAATTGATGATTTTGCTAGTTTAAGGGAAACGATTACGCGTAGACTTACTAGACTTAAAAATCAAGATGGAAATTCCTTTAAAGAAAAGCCTGACCTTTTGATTATTGATGGTGGAAAAGGTCAACTTAGTTCGTGTGTGGAAATTCTTGAAAAATTTAATTTTCCAGACATTGAAATGGTGAGTTTGGCGAAAAAACTTGAAGAAGTTTTTGTTCCTCATATTTCGGAGTCAATTAGACTCGACCATTCAACAGCGCCATTAAAACTTCTGCAACGAATTCGTGATGAAGCACATAGATTTGCAATAACCTTTCATAGGCAGTTAAGAGGAAAAAGTATGTTAAAATCGGAACTCGATGAAATAGATGGGGTTGGGGTTAAAAAGAAATCTGAGCTTCTAAAAAGTTTTGGTGATATTGAAAAGATAAAATCGGCATCTATTGAGGAGCTTAACTGTGTAAAGGGGATTGATTTAAAATTGGCGCACAAAATTTATAAAACTTTCCACAAAGATTAAAAAGTAATTTTTGATAGTAATTTTACAAATGAAAAAATTGAAAGATTGGTAGCACTCAAAATAAAAAACTTAAGATTTTACAGATGAATAGTTTTTGAAAAAAATACTACTATTGAAATTTACTTATTAGTTTTATAGGAATATTTTTGTTCTATAGGTATTAGTCGGTTTTGCTTTAAAGAATTTCTTCATTAATTAGAGGGAGTTTTTTGAAACTTATTAAAAATTAATGTTTTTTATAGTAAAAATCACGAAAATTTCGTGATTTTTTGTGTTTTTATATGTAAACAATGTAATGAGATGACAATTTTATAATTTAACCACTAATAAAAAATCACGAAAATTGCGTTGTCGTTTTATATGTTTTCTTTTATTTACTATTATTGTGGAATTGATGATAATAGATACGATGCAAAACTTGTAATACAAGAATTAGGTTTCTTTTACAGCGCGCTTTTTGGCAAAAGTCTTAACGCTTTTTTGTAAGGCTTCTAAAAGGTCAACAACTTTTATATCTACTTCTTGGTCAACTTGCTCAATTTCTTTGCCTTTGGCTTTTGCGTTTATTGCTTCTTTTACTCTTTGCGTATATTCATCTTTGTAGTCCTCTGGGGTAAATTTTCCTTTCATAACATCAATAATATTTTGGGCGAGTTTTAGTTCTTTTTCATCAACTTTTATCTTTAAATTACTCGCTGGATTTGTTTGCACTTCCTCTGCAAAAAATAATTTTGATAAAAGTAGGTCATCATTTTTTACCCATAATATTGCAATACACTCACTGTTTCCTAGCATAGTTTTAGAAATCCCAACTTTTTTCTCCTTTTTTAAAACAGTCTTTAAAAGTGAAAACGCTTTTTCGGCTTGTTTGTTTTCGGGGCATACATAAAATGTTTTGTCAAAATATATTGGGTTTATTTCATCGAGAGATGCAAACTTTTCAATTATAACACTTTTGTCTTTTTTTGTTTTTAGCTTTTCTAGTTCTTCGTTTTCGAATGTAACATAGTTGTCTTTTGATATTTCGTAACCTTTTATAATGTCCTCATTTTTTATAATTTTGTTGTTACAATCTGTGCAAGTTTTGTTGTATTTTACTCTTGAAAGTGTTTTCCTTTCAAGCATATTAAAACCTATGTCATTGTTTTTTATTGTACTATGAAGTGTTATCGGTATGTAAACAAGACCAAATCCAATTGATGTTTTATAACTATACGCCATAGAAATCTCCTTTTAAATTAATTTATATTACTTAATTTTATGGTATTAGTTTGTGGCAATTTTGAAAATTTATTTATTTTATTGCTATGTTATAATTAGTAATTTTAAAAATAAAAAATTTACACTTTAGCGATGTAAAAATTCGGTACGTTTAGACTATTTGCAAAAAATATATAGAAAAATCACGAAATTTTCGTGATTTTTGCTCTAAAAATTGGTTTTTTATGAAAAATAGTATTATTTATTTAATTTTTTAGATAGAGTCGTTATAATCTATTTCCTACTAATTTATCAAATTATTAAATTGTTGTTTTATTATAAGCCCTTTTGCAAAATTTTGAATTTAAACCCTTCGCTCTTGCGGGGGGGTAATGAGTTGCACAGCAACAAAAAAGTAATGGCGCATTATAAAATTTCTTTACTTAGTCATTAAATATTTTATAAATATCTTCAACAAAAATTTAGCCTTTTTGCAAGTAAATTTTTAGGTATGCACCAGTAAAGCTTTCTTTTTCTTTTGCAATCTGCTCAGGAGTTCCTTGTGCGATAACTTCGCCTCCGCCGATTCCACCTTCTGGGCCAAGGTCAATAATATAATCTGCACACTTTATAACATCAAGATTGTGTTCAATTACAACAACAGTGTTTCCTTGCTCAACAAGTTTGTTTAAAACTCTAAGCAGATTTTTTACATCGAAAGTACTAAGTCCAGTTGTTGGCTCATCTAAAATATAGAGTGTTTTTCCTGTACTGCGTTTGCTAAGTTCTGTTGCAAGTTTTACTCTTTGCGCTTCACCACCGCTAAGCTCAGTAGCAGATTGACCAAGTTTAATATAACCAAGACCTACATCTTGAATTGCTTTTAACTTTGTGCTAATACCTGGTATGTTTTCGAAAAATTTTACGCCTTCCTCAACTGTCATATTTAAAACATCGGCAATAGACTTGCCTTTGTATTTTACTTCCAAGGTTTCGTGATTGTAACGCTTGCCTTTACAAACATCGCATACAACTGAAATGTCGGGCAAAAAGTACATTTCGATTTCTTTTACGCCCGCACCGTCACAACTGTCACATCTTCCACCTTTTACATTAAAACTAAATCGCCCAGCATTATAGCCTCGTTCTCTTGCGTCTGTGGTTTGTGCAAAAAGTTCACGAATTAATGTAAACACACCAGTATAAGTCGCTGGGTTACTCCTTGGTGTTCTTCCAATTGGTGCTTGGTCAATATTAATTACTTTATCAAACACATTCAGATTTTTTATTTTTTTAACTTTTCCAACTTGCAGTTTTGTTTTGTTTATAAAATTACTTGCATAGGGGTATAAAATTCTGTTTATTAAACTAGATTTTCCGCTACCACTAACACCAGTTATTGCAGTTAAAACGCCAGTTGGTATTTTTACATTAATATTTTTAAGGTTGTTTTCTTTTGCTCCAACAATTTCAAAAAACTCTGATGGAACACGCCTATATTTCGGAACTCTAATGCCGTCTTCTCCGCTCAAAAATTTCCCGGTTACAGAATTTGGACAATTTTGAATATCTTCCAGTGTTCCTGTAGCAACAATTTCCCCACCGTGAATTCCAGCATATGGGCCAACATCAACAATAAAATCTGCTGACCTAATAGTATCCTCATCGTGCTCAACAACGATTACACTATTACCTAAGTCCCTTAAATTTGTGAGTGTTTTTAAAAGCCTATCATTATCACGTTGGTGTAAGCCAATGCTTGGCTCGTCCAAAATATACAAAACACCGACAAGTCCGCTTCCAATTTGTGTCGCAAGTCTAATTCTTTGCGCTTCGCCACCACTAAGAGTTTCGGCAGAGCGTGATAGAGTGAGGTAGTTTAATCCAACATCGTTTAAGAATCTGAGTCTTGCTTTTATTTCTTTTAAAATGCTTTCTGCAACTAACGTTTTAGTTTTGCTTAGCTTCAAGTTTTCGAAATATGGAAGCAATTTTTCTACTGAATAGTTACAAAGTTCAATAATATTTTTTCCGTCAATCTTTATTGAAAGTGCTTTTTCGTTTAGTCTTTTTCCGTGACAAAGGTCACACTCATTTCTTTGCATAAGTCGTGCAATATCTTGCTTTATAAACTCACTATTTGTTTCGTGATAACGCCTGTTTAAGTTGTTAACAATACCCTCAAATGTGGTACTAAAACCGCGACCATTGCTTGCGTAAATTGTATATTTTTTATCACCAGTTCCGTAAAGTAGTGTTTGCAAATCCTCTTTCGGTAATTCTTCAAGCGGAATACTCAAATTTATGTGATTGGCTTTTCCAACTTCTTCAAAAATTTGCCTTGCAAAAGTTCCGTCTTCACCACGCCAGCCATTTACAGCCAAGCCACCCTCGCGGACAGAAAGTTTTTTATTTGCAAGAACTAAGTCTTCTGAAACCTCTTCAGTATAACCTATTCCAGAGCATTTTGAGCAAGCACCGAATGGGGCGTTAAAAGAAAATAATCTTGGAGTGACTTCTTCTAAAACATAACCACAAGTAGGGCAGGTGTAAAGAGTGGAAAAAAGTTCTTCTTTGTCATCAACAAGTGTTGAAACAAGACCTTTTCCAAGTTTTATTGCGGTTTCTACACTTTCAGAAAGTCTGCTTTCAATTCCCTCTTTGATTACAAGTCTATCTACTATAGCGCTAATAAAGTGTTTTTTGTTTTTGCTGAGTTCAATTTTTTCATCTAAAGTTCTTGTTTCACCATTTACAATAACTCTTGAATAACCGTCTTTTTTGAGTTCTGAAAAAAGTTTTGCCCAAGTGCCTTTTTCACCTCTGACTACAGGAGCTAAAATTTGTACTTTTGTACCTTCGCCATAATTTAAAATTTTTTCTGTAATCTGGTCAAGAGGTTGTTTTTCAATTGCTTTGTTACAATTTGGACAATATGGAGTTCCGATTCGGGCGAAAAGTAACCTGAGGTAATCATAAATTTCAGTAACAGTTCCAACAGTTGAGCGGGGGTTGTGGTTTGTTGTTTTTTGGTCAATACAGATAGAAGGCGAAAGCCCTTCAATGCTTTCAACATCAGGTTTTTGTGTTTGACCTAAAAACATACGCGCATAACTTGACAAGCTTTCAATGTACCTACGTTGTCCTTCTGCAAAAATTGTACCAAATGCAAGGGTACTTTTCCCACTTCCACTAACACCAGTAAAAACAACAAATTTGTTGCGAGGAATTCTTAGGTCAATGTTTTTTAGGTTGTTTTCTTTTGCACCCTTTATAACTATTTCATTCATTGTTTTTTGTCCTTTTTTACAAGTTTTTTAAGGTCAGAAATTTTATCTCTTAGGTCAATTGCTCTTTCAAAATCAAGACTGTTTGAGGCAATTTGCATAAGAGAAGAGAGATTTTCGATTTCTTTTGTAATATCTGTTTTGTTTTTTGGAATTTTTTCTTCAGGCTTTTTCCTGATTTCCAGGCTGTTTGAAACTGGTTTAATAATTGTTTTCGGAATAATACCATTTTTCTTGTTGTATTCCATTTGAAGTTTTCGTCTATTTTCTGTTGTCTTTATTGCGTTTTCCATTGATTCGGTTATGTTGTCTGCAAACATAATAACTCTTCCGTTAGCATTTCTTGCAGCACGACCAATTGTTTGAATAAGTGCTCTTGATGAACGTAAAAATCCTTCTTTATCTGCGTCAAGGATACAAACAAGTTCAACCTCGGGCATATCTAGTCCTTCTCGTAATAAATTAATTCCAACTAGAATATCAATTTTCCCTAGACGCAAATTATTTACAATTTCGACTCGCTCAAGAGTGTCTATATCTGAGTGCATATAAGTCACTTTATAGCCGAAAGATGCAAGATAGGTGGTCAAACTTTCTGCCATTTTTTTTGTTAAAGTGGTGATTAAAACTCTTGCTTTGTGCTCCAAAGTTTTGTTGATTTCCATCATAATTTGGTCAACTTGACCTTCAATTTTTCGGACTTCTACTATTGGGTCTAAAAGTCCTGTTGGCCTAATAATTTGGTTCACTACTTGGTCTGCTTTTTCGAGTTCATACTCTGCTGGGGTAGCTGAAATGTAAATTGTTTGCCCAAGTTTTGAATTGAATTCATCAAAGTTTAGTGGTCTGTTATCAAAAGCGGAAGGAAGTCTAAAGCCATAGTTTACTAAATTTGTTTTTCTTGCTCTATCTCCATTGTACATTGCCTTTATCTGTGGAATAGTCATATGGCTTTCATCAATAAGTGTTAAAAATCCACTTGGAAAATAATCAAGCAAAGTGTATGGCGGTTCACCTTCTTGTCTTCCGTCAAAATATCGGCTGTAATTTTCTATTCCACTACAATAACCGACTTCTTTCATCATTTCAATGTCATAACTGACGCGCTGTGAAATTCGTTCCGCTTCAAGAGGTCTATTTTGTGATTTGAAAAATTCTGTTTGAAGAATTCTATCATTTTCAATTTCGTTTACTGCTTTTAAAAGTTTGTCTTGACCTACTGCATAGTGTGAAGCTGGGTAAATAACCGCATATTCAAGTTCGCTAATAACGTCTCCAGTGGTTGCTTCAAATTCGCAAATTCGGTCTATTTCATCGCCGAAAAACTCTAGTCTTATTGCTATTTGTGAAGATGATGATGGAAAAATATCAAGGTTGTCTCCCTTGCTTCGGAAGGTGCTACGCTTGAAATCTATTTCGTTTCGCTGATATTGAACATTTACAAGCTTACGAATAACTTGTTCTCTGCTAATTTTATCACCTTTTCTAAGTGAGATGTGAAGATTGTAATATTCATCTGGGTTTCCTAAACCATAAATGCACGAAACCGATGCGACTACGATTACATCACGCCTTTCAAGTAATGAATTAGTGGCAGATGCTCTCAATTTGTCAATTTCATCATTTACAGACATATCTTTTTCAATATAAGTATCTGTTGAAACGATATAGCTTTCTGGCTGGTAATAGTCATAATAAGAAACGAAAAATTCGACTCTGTTTTCAGGGAAAAGTTCTTTAAACTCATTGCAAAGTTGGGCAGCTAATGTTTTATTGTGTGCAATAACCAGTGTGGGTCTATTTACCTTCTCAATTATGTTTGCCATAGTAAAAGTTTTTCCACTTCCAGTTACGCCTTCTAAAACTTGAGAAGCAAGTCCGTCATTTAGTCCTTTAACAAGTTTTTCTATTGCTTGTGGTTGGTCGCCACTTGGTTTGTATTTACTCACTAGTTTAAAATCCATAATTCCCCCCTTTTTATTCATTTGTTCTAATTATAACACTTTGCTTCAGATATGTAAATAGAACTTTTTAAATTATCTCCAAAATTAGTTCTTTTAGAATAATATTGCCTCCATAGTTAACAATTAGCATATGGAAAAATTAAAAGAATATAAATCAAAACGAAATTTTAATAATACTACTGAACCTAAAGAAAGTTTGAATAGAAAAAAGAATATTTTTTGTGTTCAACATCATTTGGCGAGTCACGACCATTATGACTTCAGACTTGAATATAACGGAGTTATGCTTAGCTTTGCTGTTCCCAAAGGGCCATCTATGAACCCGAAGCAAAAGCGTCTTGCTGTAATGGTTGAAGACCACCCGACTGATTATGCTGATTTTGAAGGCGTGATTCCAAAGGGCGAGTATGGTGGTGGAACGGTGATGCTTTGGGATTTTGGGCTTTATAAAAAAGTTGAGGATTTTAAAAATGGGCTAAAAAGAGGAAGTTTAAAATTCAAACTTTTTGGAAAAAGACTAAAGGGTGGTTTTGCTTTGGTTAGATTAAAAGATGGAAAAAATTGGCTCTTAATAAAAGAAAATGACGAATATGTAACCACGAAAGATATTACAAAAATTTTTACTACAAGTATCAAAACTAGAAAAACAATGAGTCAAATTTCAAATTATATGCCACAAAAGATTGGTATAATGCTAGCAACGAAAGTGAATAAAATTCCTGATGATGAAAATTTTTTATACGAAATTAAATATGATGGTTATCGCATAATTTGTTTTTGTGAAAATGGAAATATAAAACTTGAAAGCCGAAATGGAAAAGACTATACAAAAGTATTTGAAATGGTAGCAAAAGATATGCAAAAGTTAGCCAAAAATCAAAATTTAATTTTTGATGGTGAGGTGATAGCTGTTAATGAAAATGGCTGTTCGGATTTTGGCTTGTTGCAGGCTTTTGCAAAAAATAGGGCTAAAATTGCGATAAAATATATGATTTTTGATGTAATTTTTGAAAAAAATCAAGATTTGCGTGAAAAAGGTATTGAATATCGCAAAGAAAGGCTTTCGAAACTTGTGAAAAATTTTGGGCATATACAAATTTCGGATTTTGTCAAAGGGCGGGGGAAAGAATGTTTTTCAGTTGCTAAAAATTTGGGGCTTGAGGGTATTGTTGGCAAAAAAATGGGCTCAAAATATATCGCGGGAAGAAGTGAAGATTGGATGAAAATCAAGTGCACAAATTCATCTGAATTTGTTGTTGGCGGTTATACGATTTCAGATAAAAGGCGTGGTATAAAATCTCTTTTAATTGGTTTTTTTGAGAATAAGAATTTAGTTTATGCAGGTAGAGTTGGAACAGGATTTAGTGAAAATGAGGGAAAAATGCTTTTGGAAAAGTTAGAGAAAATTAAATCAGAAAAAAGCTTTTTTGCAAATAAAAATTTAAAAAATTTTGTTCCAGTAGAGCCCAAAATTATTGTGCAAGTTCAATTTGCAGAGTGGACAAAAACAAATATATTAAGGCAACCTATTTATCAAGCGGTGCGAAATGATAAACAGCCCCAAGATGTTTTAAAGGAGTGACTTTGGAAATAGTTGTTAGTGGAATAAAAATTTCTAATCCTCAAAAGTTAGTTTACAAAAACCCAAATGTAACTAAACTTGAAATAGTAAAATATTATGAAAAAATTTTTGACTACATTATGCCATTTCTGCGTAATAGACTGCTTAGCGTTGTAAGGTGTTTTGGAGATTTGGATAATTGCTTTTACAAAAAACACCCACAGATAAATTTAGAGGGTGAAAGGTTTTTGGTTACTAGCGACAAGGGTAAGGATAGTGAGTATTTTTATATTAAAACAAAAACGCAATTTTTATATCAAGTTCAACTTGGAACTTTAGAGTTTCACCCTTGGGCAAGTACGGTAAAAAATTTAAGTAGTCCAAATGTGATGGTATTTGACCTCGACCCAGACGAAAGCGTTTCGCTTAAAGAAGTAAGGCGAGGTGTTTTAGAAGTGAAAAATGTTTTAGATGAACTTGGACTCGTTTCTTTTTTAAAGACAAGTGGAGGAAAGGGGTATCATATTGTTGTCCCGATAAAGTGTTCTAGTTTTGAAAAAAGCGAAAAGTTTGCGAAAACTATCGCTTTACTTTTAGAGCGGAAATTTCCAAATAGATTTATTAGTTATGCGAGCAAAGAAAAACGGAAAGGGAAAATTTTTATAGACTGGCTGAGAAATAAAAAAGGGGCAACAAGTGTCGCTCCATTTTCACTTAGGGCAAGAGAGGGTGCTACAATCTCAATGCCAATTTTGTGGAATGACCTTGAAACTGCTCCCAAAGATGTAAATATTTATAATGTCGATATGTTTCTAGCAAAAAATGCTTGGAAAAACTTTTTTGATGTAAAGCAAGAAATAAAGTAATTTTGCACTGTTTATTGGACTAAGACTAATACTAAAAAACTAAATTGCATTGTTTTCTAAAAGGTTTGTTATTGTTGCCTTTTTGATGGTAATTTAAGTTGATGTCTTTTATATGGTGGGTGTTATTTTAATAAATGTATCTATCGTTTAAATTGAGTCTCAATCAATAATCAAACCAAACAAGTTTGATTACAACAAAATGGAAAAGTAAACTCACAAATTCAGTTTTTAACGTTTTTTGTTTTGTAAATATTTTATTTAATCTAACTTGAATTTTTGTGATTTTTTATAAGATTTTTCATTTTGTTGCCTTTTTGCTGTTATTTTAAGCAAAATTTTTATTTCTCATCACTTTTTTTATCATTTTTTTCATCACATTTTTCGTCCTGATTTGTTTCAGTTTTGGGAGTTTGTTGTGATTTTAAGAGGTCACGAATTTCTTTCAAAAGCCCCTCGGTGCTGTTTTTGTACTCTTCGGCTTTTTTCTCTTCTTCTTCAAGTTTCTTTTGTTTTTCAATTTCTTCATTGCGTTTTAAAAGAGCCTCTCTTACTGCGTGCTTGTCTTTGAGATTAATTCCTTGTTCTTTTAAATATTTTTTTTCTTCTTTTGTTGTTGGTTTAACTTTGTTAGCAACTTCTTTAAAAATTGTATTTCCTTTCATCATAATTTTTAGTGCAACAAAAATTGTGAGTGCTATGATGAAAAAGTCAATTAACGACTGAATAAAACTTCCGTAATTCCAAGTTAGTGTTGCTACCCCCTCAGCATTTGTTTGAAGGACAACCGAAAGTTCTGCAAGACTATTAGCGCCAAGTCCCCAAGTGATAAGTGGCATAATAATGTCGTTTACAAGACTAGTTACAATTTTGTTGAACGCAGTACCAATAACAACTGCAATAGCTAGGTCTATAATATTGCCTTTACTAATAAAGGCTTTAAATTCTTTCCAAAATTTCATTTTGTTCTCCTTTGTTTACTATCTAATTTTAACACTATAAAAAAATTAATTCAATAAAATCTCAAAGAATTTTAAATTTTTTTGCACAAGTCTAAGGTTTTATTTTTAATTTGCGTAAAACATAAAAATTTAGACTATAAAATTTTTGACAATTTATGTAAAAACATTTGTGTTTTTT
>DLKQ01000043.1 GCA_002477805.1 Christensenella sp. UBA7584
TACACAGAAAGTGTGCATAAACTTGTTGAAAGCATTTACAACGAAAAAGCACTTGATGGTATGTTTGAAGATGCTAACAAATCAACAGTGGAAAGCAACCCACTTAACGACAACTTCCACAAGGCAGAGTTCCAAAAACTTTGGAAGCAAATCAACCACAAGTATACATACAAAGTTGACTTTGATAGTGAAGAACTTATCAAACACTCAATTGAAAGCATAAACAAAGGATTATTCGTTGCTGAATTAAAGTACGTTGTAACAATAGGTCAGCAAAAGAAAACAATGGATGAGAACGCATTAAAGCGTGGCGATTCATTTAGTACAACCGACATAAGAACTGAAACAATCCGTAGTGGTGCTGCCGATAATACAAAATACGACCTTATTAGGTAAAATTGTAGACAATACTACTTTAACTAGAAGAACAGTAGTTCGCATTTTACAAGGTATAACAAGAGAAAAATTTGAAATGTTTGCTATCAACCCAGAAGAGTTTATAACCAAGGTTTCAAGACTAATAAATGAGCAAAAGGCTTCAATGATAGTAGACCACATAACCTACAACAAAACCGAAGGCGAATACGACAGCGATATTTTCACAGGAAACCAAGCAAAGATTGACTTTGACAAGGCATATAAGGCGCAAAAGGCAATTCAAGACTATGTTGTAACCGATGGAAGTGCCGAAGAGTCAATAGAGCGCAAGTTTGCAAAAGAACTTGATGTAGCAAATGAAGTTTGCGTATACGCCAAACTTCCAAGATCGTTCCAAATTCCAACACCAGTTGGAAACTATGCACCTGACTGGGCAATAGCATTCAATGAAGGCAGTGTAAAACACATCTATTTTGTTGCTGAAACAAAAGGTAGTATGGAATCACTAGAACTTCGTGGAATAGAAAAAGCAAAGACAGATTGTGCTAAAAAACTATTTGACCAACTTCAACTTGCAGGCAATGTAAGATACGAAGTGGTAGATAGTTACGAAAGTTTGCTAGACAAAATGCAATCAATGGATTAAAAGAAAATAGACTAGGCGATAAACCTGGTCTATTTTTTTTGCAAAAAAATTGAAATAAATATTTGAAATCCAATTTTTGGGATATAGTGTGTGCTATCATTAAGCCATAAATATACGGGGTGTATATTTATAACAAAGGAATAGGAAAATGAGAGTAATAAAAGAGAATACAGTACAAGCAGTGTTGAACTTTGTAAAAGAGTATCAAAAGAAAGAAGGTAGGTCGCCTTCATTTCGTCAGATTTGCCATGCAATGAGTTTCCCAAGCATAGGCACAGCACAAAAATATGTAAATGTCTTAAAAACTCGTGGTTTACTCTCACAAAACGATCAAGGCAAAATTGAGATTCCATTTAACCTTCGCAAAGGAACAACCATAGTAGCCCCACTGGTTGGCTCAGTAGCCTGCGGAACACCTATTCTAGCTGAAGAAAATATTGAGGAGAATTATTTATTGCCTACATCAATTTTTGGTTCTGGCGAAACAATGGTATTGCACGCAAAAGGCGACAGCATGGTCGGCGCAGGAATAAATAATGGAGATTTGCTAGTAGTTAAAATTTGTGATAGTGCCGATGACGGAGACATCGTTGTTGCGCTGATAAACGATTCAGCCACAGTAAAGCGACTATTCAAACACAAAGACTATGTTGCATTGCATCCTGAAAATCCGAAATATCAAGACATAATTACAAAAGAAGTTAAAATTCAAGGTATTGTTAAGCACGTAATTCACAGTTTTTAGGAGGCGATAGCATTGAAAACTAAAATGTTTTGTCCACATTGTGGCAGATGTTTGGGAGAGAGCATTACATCTGATGAAACAGGTGTAGTGAAAGCACTTGTTGTAGTGCCAACCAAACTGAAGCGGAAACAATTCATCTATGACGTAAAATGTGTTAGATGCAAAGAAAAAGTCTTCATATCAATGGAGTTTGCAGATTAAAATTGAATATTAAATAATACGAACCCTTGCGTTCTTTCAGTTAAAAAATTGATAAAACGCTTGGGTTTTTTATTTTCGGCAAATTGCGACAAAGAAAGAGCAGTTTTGCCAATAAAAGTAGGTATCAAAAAATTACAATACCTAAAAGGTATTGTAAAATTATTGTGTAATATACGAAAGATGAGTTTTTTGATAAGAAAAGGAGGTTTTATTGAAAATCCCCGAACTCATCAACCTACAACTTTATAAAAAATACGAAGTCCCAAGTACAAGAGGGTTTATGCGCTCTTTATAACTTGGGATTTTTTATTACAAGAAAAAAATAAAAAATTTCTAAAAAAAATTGAAAAATAATTCCCGCGTGGTCAAATGGTGTCCACGCGACCTTGCTAAAGTAATGGTGTCAAAACAAAAAGAAAGGAGGTGATAGCGATATGGATTTCAAAAGTTCAAGCGTAACAGCAGATATTTTGAATTATATTTCCAATGGCAAAGTTCATACTTTGCAAGAAATAGCTGATGAAGTTGAAGTTAGTAAAAAGACTGCTCAAAGACACATCCAATCACTTGCATATCGCTATCCTATTGAAACTTTTTGTGGTGGCATAAACAGAGGTGGTGTAAAACTCGACACAAAATACATAGTCCAGGGGAAAATAATCACCAACGAGAAATTGCAGATTCTCGGAAAAGCATTGGCATTACTGCAAGGTGCTGATGATAATGAAGCGAACCCAAGACTATTACAAGATTTGATAAATGATTTCGCACCACCTACAAGCAAGGAGACAAAAAATGAAGATCAACAGGAACAAGTTAATTAGATACCTTAAAGAGATTAAGATGTCAATGGGCGAGTTTGTTAAGAACCTTGGTTGGGATTACAAAAGGTTTATTGATATGTTATTCGATAACGGGGATTTAGAAAGAGATGATGCAATGACATTTATCAAGTTTGTAGGAGCGGAAGATGCCATGAAGATCATCAATTGGAGGCAGATGAATGTCAGAAAACCAAAATATAGAGAAATCTTTCAACACGACAATGCCAATCAATGTGCAACCATATAAGCACCAACTTAAAGCTTTTCTATTCGCATTAAAAGTGATGGGTTATATCCCAGATGAAAGTTCCAATAGTTTGTGATAACTGCCTAAAAATAATAATGAAAACACCTAGCACAATTCATCAATTCAACTTTTGCTCAGCAAAGTGCAAAAATGAGTTTAATTCGGTAAAGTTCTCTAACTTCAATAAGACAATAAACCCTATGAATCAGCCTGGCAAAACAATAGATGAAAGAGTAAAAATGAGACAAAGGAAGCTGAAATACAATAACAAAAATAACATAACAGCAAAATCCTATAACAAGTATCTAGGCGAGCCAGAACATAGGCGAATTGCAAGAGTGAAGCTCGGAAGAGACCTATTGCCGAATGAAGTTGTTCATCACATTGATGGTAACAGCAAGAACAACAAACCTAGTAATATTCAAGTAATGGATAGAGCAGAACACACAAGCCTACACATGAAAGAATATTGGAGAAATAAACGAAGTGAAAAAGAGTAAATCTGTTGCCATCTTGGCCGAAATGGGAACAGGGAAAACCTTGATCACAATAGCACTTGCTGGTGCATTATATAACAATCAAAAAATCAATAAAATGCTGATAGTAGCGCCACTTTCCATAGTTTCAGTATGGGAAAGTGAATTCAAAAAGTTTGCTGACTTCGATTTCAATATTGCTGTGCTTGATGGTAGTTCTCAAAAGAAATACCAAGCACTAAACAATTTGTTTGGCAAAGGACTTCAAGTCGCCGTCATCAACTATGAAAGTTGTTGGCGAATTGAAGAAATGCTTGCAATTTGGCAACCAGACCTAATTGTCTGTGATGAGTCAAGCAAGATAAAAAATCCACAAGCAAAACAATCAAAAGCACTTCATAGACTTGGCAAACAAAGTAAACACAACATTATTTTGACAGGAACACCTGTGACAAACAATCCTTTGGACTTTTTCTCACAGTACAAGTTCCTGGATGAAAACATTTTTGGTTCTAGTTTCTACGCATTTAGAGCAAGATACGCAATCCTTGGTGGCTATGGAAATCATCAAGTTGTAGGATACAAAAACCTCCCAGAACTTGTGGAAAAGGCTCACAGTATTGCATTTAGAATAACCAAAAAAGAAGCTTTAGACTTGCCAGAACAAGTTGACCAAATAAGACTTGTTGACCTTGAACCAAAAGCCGAAACACAATATAGACTTTTGGAAAGAGAAAGTGTTGCAGAACTTGAACAAGGCAATGTTGTAGCAATGAACGTGCTTACTAAATTATTGAGATTGTCGCAGATAACAGGTGGCTTCGTTAAAACTGAAATAAGTGATGAAGCTGTGCCAATATCTTCAGCAAAGATAAACGCACTTGAAGAAATTATTGATGAGTGTATGGATGCACGCAAAAAGTTGGTTGTTTTTGCACGATTTGTCGCAGAGATAGATGCTATCGAAAGATTACTAATAAAAAAGAGAATAGAATATGCACTTATCAAAGGCGATGTTAAAGACCGTGCAGAACAAGTGGAAAAATTCCAAAAAGATGAAACAGTTAGAGTGTTTGTTGGGCAGATACAAACAACAGGAATGGGGCTCACATTGACTGCCGCTGATACTGCTGTGTTCTATTCGCTGGATTATAGTTTCTCAAACTATGAACAGGCGAAAGCAAGAATACACAGGATAGGGCAGAAAAACAATTGCACCTACATTCACTTAATAGCAAACAAGACCATTGATGAAAAGGTCTTTGATGCACTAAAAAGAAAGAAAAGCATAGCAGACTTGGTGGTTGACAATTGGCGATCGTTATTCAACACAAACAAATAAGGAGACCAAATGGAAAATCAAGATTTATTTGAAACAGCGGATAAATACTATGCCGCAAGACAGGAAAGAGATATTCGTGAGCAGGCTTACAAAGATGCAAACGAAGTAGTGGAACAACTAGAACAAGAGTTAATCCAAAAGATGACCGACAATGAAGTTTCTACCTTCAAAAGAAATGGTGTTCAGTTCATTGTGGCATCAAGAGAATACCTTTCAGCAAACCCAGAAACCAGAGATGAATTGTATAAGAGAATTCGTGATAAAGGACTTGACTACCTTTTCACAGTCAATGCAAACACTCTAAGTGGATTTGTAAAAGAACAGAAAAAGGGAAATGAGGACATTATGCCAGAATGGTTAGATGGACTTATCAATACCTTTGAAAAACAATCAATAAGAATTAAGAAATAGGAGAATTGTCATGCAAAATGAAATTGTAAAGAAAGAAACAGAGTATGCAGTAGAGAGCAGTAATCTCGCTGAATCACTTGGC
>DLKQ01000041.1:0-9609 GCA_002477805.1 Christensenella sp. UBA7584
ATTACAACTCGCTTTACGAACTTTATTGAATGGAAAAGAGGATAACAAATCCATAATAAACTCCAAGTCACACTCAGTAAAAATAATATTACAGCTTAAAAACATAAAACTAGACTTTTCAGCTTCCGAAAAACCTAGTTTTGTTTTTTGAATCTAATAAAATTATTTCAAGCCCAAAAATTTGTAAGATAATCTTTTTTTAAACTTTGTAATTGGAGGATATTTTATCTTCATCTCAAATTTAGGCTTTTTAATTAGAATTGATTTCATATGACTAAAAGTGTATAGCGATTGCAAACCGTGATAACTACCCATTCCACTTTCACCAACTCCGCCAAAAGGTATAGTATTTGTTGCAACGTGCATCACGGTTTCGTTTATGCAAGCACCACCTGAGTAGGTTGTGGAAAGAACATTATCAATATTTTGTTTTCCAAAATAGTAAAGAGCTAAAGGCCTGTCTTTGCTGTTTATAAATTTTATCACTTGACTAATATCATTAAAACTCAAAACAGGCATAAGCGGGCCAAAAATTTCTTCTTGCATAATTTTGTCATCAATAGTTATGTCGCGAAGAATCGTAGGTTCAATGAGTCTGTTTTCAATTTTTCCACCGCAAATAATTTTCTCGTTATCAACAAGTTCAGAAAGTCTTTTTGTGTGCTTTTCGTTAATAATAAACGGAAAATCTGGTCTAAGCTTTTCATTTTCATAGTAAAACACTTTGACTTGTTCTTTTGCTAGATTTAAAAATTCTTCATAAATACTTTCGTGAACAAAAATGTAGTCTGGAGCAACACAAGTCTGACCAGCGTTTAAAAACTTTCCCCATACAATTCTTCTAACACTTGTTTTTAGATTGCAGTCACTGTCTACAATGCAAGGTGACTTTCCACCAAGTTCTAGCACGACAGGGCAGAGGTATTTGCTAGCTTTTTCTTGCACTACTTTTCCAACTTCTTTACTTCCTGTAAAGAAAATCAGGTCAAACTTTTGCTCAAGCAAACTTTGGTTTTGTTCTCTTCCGCCTAGGATAACTGCAATGTACTCTTCATCAAAAACAGAGAGTATTTTTTTAATACATTCTGAAACCTTTGGACAATATGCACTTGGCTTGACAACAGTAGTATTTCCTGAAGCCACTGCACCAACAAGTGGGTTTATTGCAAGTTGAAAAGGATAGTTCCAAGGCGACATTATCAAAACTTGACCTAAAGGTTGCGGTACGATTTTTGCTTTACTTGGAAAGTTTGTTATTCCGCCTTTTGCTTTTTTACCTTTCATAAACGTTTTTAGATGTTTTTTCATAAATTTTATTTCTTCTAAAACAAGGCCAACTTCAGTTGTAAAAACATCATATTCACATTTGTTAAAATCAGTCTTAAACGCTTCTAAAAGGGTGTCTATATTTGCTAAAATTGAGTGTTTTAGTTTGTTTAACTGCTGTAATCTAAATTCGAGAGAAAGAGTTTGACCCGAGAAGAAAAATTGTTTTTGTTTTTCTAATATTTTTGATACTTTGTCCATAATTTTTACCTCTTGATTTTATTTTAATTAAAATTAATATTTTTATTATAGCAAAAAACAATTTGAAAGTAAAATAAATATAGTAATTATGCCATAGAGGTATTGATTTTTTATTTTTTTTATGTTATAATGTAAATATAAAAGGAAGTGAGTTATTATATGATTATCGGTAAAAAGCAACTTGATGATTTAAAAGCAGACAAAGTTTTTGAATCACTTAAAATTGTAGAGGAAATTGAAGCAAGAAAACTTGAAAATTCAAATGTAGTTTTTGACTCTTACAGAACACAAGTGTATGTAAAGCCTTATAAAGAGTTTGCTCCCGAAATGAAAAAAGTTAAACCAATTGAAAAGCCTAGATATGTTATGCCTAAGTTTACTCCATATGTTGCACCAATAAGAGAGTTGGAAAACATAGTTGACGAAAAAGGTGAAAAAGAAGAAAGAAGTCTATAAACAGGCTTCTTTTTCGTAATACAAAACCGCTAAATAGTTGTCTTGTTTAGGTATACCGATGAATAAATATAAATGATATATTTGTTTTGAGCCTAACAAATATAAAATGAGAAAATTGAATCGGAAATTAATGATAGTTCAGCACATACCTGTAGTTTTTTAATTCATTTTTTGTATTTACAAAAGCTTTCCATACTTTTTTAATTGTAAATGAAAATAAAGGGGGTTTTATAGCTTACTTCGGAAAATTGTTGGTTTTTTGTGAATTGCTAAATTTCGCTGTGGTTTAATTTTTTTACACAAATCATTGATTTTTAAGTGTATATTTGATAAAATACTTTTGTTTTAGGAGTAAAGTATGGCAAGAAGGTTTTTTGTATCACAGCAAGATATTTTAAATAATAAATTAACTATTTCGGGACAGGAGCATATTCATATAGCGAAAGTACTTCGCCTTAGACCTCTCGAAAGAATTGTTGTTTCTTGTGATGACGGCTTTGAGTATGAATGTACAATTAGCGAGATAAAGAAGGATTGCACAATTTGTTTCGTGGACAAAAAGTGTAAAATAAAAGAAGAAAATTCAAATATAACAGTTTTTCAGGCACTTATGAAAGGGGAACATATGGATTTTGCTGTTCAAAAGCTGACCGAACTAAATGTTGACTGTCTTGTTCCTTTTTTAAGTAAATTTGTAATTGCAAAAGAAAGTGGTAGTAAAAAAGAGCGTTTTCAGCGGATTTCTTTTGAAGCTTGTAAACAGAGTGGTCGCAAAACTCCAATGAAGATTGAAGATGTGAGTAATTTTGATGGTTGTCTTCAAAAGCTTCGTGAATTTAAACAAATTGTTGTGGCTTTTGAAGGAGGTACTACCTCTGCAAAAGAAGTTTTGTCTAAACTAGATAAAAACGAAAAAATTGCTTTAATTGTAGGGAGTGAAGGCGGATTTGATAAACAAGAAGTCGATAAATTTACAAAATTAGGTGCAAAAATAGTCTCGCTTGGAACAAATATCCTAAGGGGAGAAACAGCAGTAATTGCCCTAGCTAGTGCTGTGAGTTATGAATTAGATTATTGGAAGATATAAGGAGAAAAAATGAAAGTAGCTTTTTTAACGCTTGGCTGTAAAGTAAATCAATACGAAGCAGACAGCCTTGCTCAAACAATGATAGAAAAAGGTTGGCAAGTTGTTGATAACCTTGAGGAAGATGTTGACCTTATTTTTCTTTCGACTTGTGCTGTAACTAACGAGGCTGAGAGAAAGTCTAGGCAAATGATTACAAAAATAAATAAAATGTGCCCAAATGCAAAAATTTTTGTTTGTGGGTGTGCTTCACAAAACAACAGCAAGAATTTTGAAGGTAAGAAAAATGTTTCAGTTCTTGTTGGAACGAGTGGAAAACAGTGGCTTACTGAAATGCTTGATAAAGATGGTTGTTTTGTTATTGATGCGCCCTATGATTATGAAGAAATGGCTCCAGCAAAGAAACATCGAACTAGGTCATACTTAAAGATTCAAGATGGTTGCAATAACTTTTGTTCATATTGTCTGATTCCATATTTAAGGGGTAGGAGTAGAAGTCGTGGACTGGAGTCAATTATTGTCGAAGCTTTTAATATGGCAAAAGTTTCAAAAGAAATTGTTCTCACTGGTATTGACCTTTCTTCTTGGGGAGCTGACATAAATTTGGATATGCTTGATTTGGTATCTTCACTTTCAACGATAAATGCTAGAATTAGATTTAGTTCAATGGAAGCAAAAATAATTACGCCCGAATTTTTGAAGGCACTAAAAACTATGCCAAACTTTTGTCCACATTTTCATCTTAGTATGCAAAGTGGCTGTGACAAAACGCTCAAAGATATGAACAGAAAATATACAGCAAGTGAGTTTATAGAAAAAACAAAATTAATAAAAGACAGTTTTCCTGATTGTGCAATTACAACTGACCTAATTGTAGGTTTCCCGAATGAAACAGATGAAGATTTTGCTCAGACGCTTGACACAATTAAAAAAATACAGTTTGCTGATATTCATATTTTCCCTTACTCTCGAAGAGGTGGAACGGTTGCATCAAGACTTCCACTTGTTGACGGGGAGAAGGTAAAACGGCGTGTTTCGGAAGCAACAGAACTTAGGAATCAGCTACATAATCAATTCCTAAACAGCCAAATTGGTTCTTGCCAAGAGGTTTTAACCGAACAGGAGATTGAAGGCTATCTTGTCGGTCATAGCGCAAACTTTACAAAAATTTATATTGAAAAGGGTAGTCATACTACAAATGAGCTTATCCCTTGCAAGGTTCAAAAGTTATTTAAAGATGGAGTTTTGGCTACAAGTTTAGTATAGAATATTATATTTAAGGAGAAAAAACATATGGAAGATTGTATTTTTTGTAAAATAGCAAAAGGAGAGGTTTCTTCAAAATTTATATACGAAGATGAGGATTTTTTCATAATTAACGACATTCACCCAGTAGCAAAAATTCATTACTTGGCAATTCCAAAAAAGCATTATGCACGATTTGAACAGGCTGATGATAATCTAGAAGTGCTACGTAAAATTTTTGTAAAAATTGGTGAAATGAAAGAGGATTTGGGTCTAAAAGATGGTTATAGAATCATCATAAATCAAGGTGAAAATGGTAATCAAGTTGTTCAGCATTTGCACGTGCACATCATTGGAGGACAGAAGCTAGGACCAAAAATTGATCATAAAGGAGAATGTTAGGTGAGTTTTAAAAATTATATTGCTATGCTGAATCAAAAAACTATTGAAATGAAAGATGATAAAAAAGCAAGAGCGGTAAAAAGAAATTTGCTTGGTTGGGGTGGTACACTGCTAGCAATTGGCATAATTTTGTTTTTTGTTGGCTTTATTGGTTTTATAATCGCTGGATTTAAAAATTTACAAAATTTTCAAATGCCTATTACTTGGTTTATTCTTTGTGTCGTTGCTATACCTTTTGTTGCTATTGGATGTATTATGCTCAGATATGGTTTAATGATTGTTATAAGTAAAATTGCAGTCAATTATGCCGATGTGAGTGACAAGTGTCCACAATGCGGAGTTTGTATTGAAGGAACAGAAAATTTTTGCAAAAAATGTGGATTTAATATTAAAAAAAATGTCACTTGTCCAAAATGTGGTAAGCAGTGTGGTATAAATGATGTTTTTTGTAAATCTTGTGGTGAAAAATTAAAAAAATAGAGTAAAAAAATTATAAGTTTTTATATAAAACAATGTTGCATAATGATGAAAATATACATATAAAACATAAAATAAATAGAGACTATGTTTAAATAAATTACACAAATACGATGATGCTAATCAAAATAAATTTTTACAGAATTGTTGACATAAGTCAAAAAAAGTGTTAATATATATGCAATAATGGAATAGAAGGTGGTGAGATAGATATGACAATGGTAGTTGTTGGCAAAGATGAAAGCATTGAAAGTGCTTTAAAGCGTTTTAAACGCAAATGCCAAAAAGATGGTATCATCGGCGACCTTCGTAAGAAAGAAGCATATGAAAAGCCAAGTGTTCAGCGCAAGAAAAAGCGTGAAGCTGCTAGAAAAAGAAAAAAATAATAACTAAAATACCTCCTAAATAAAGTGGACTAATGCATTCGCTTTAGGAGGTTTTTTTAAAGTAAATGGAAAAGTAAATGGGATTGAATTTAAAATAATATTATTACAAGCTTAATTGAAAATTATACAAAATTACAAAAAGGAATTTTTTTATGAACACTAGAGATTTTTGTTTAAATATTAAGAATTTATGTAAGAAAAATAATATTACGTTACAAAATTTTTGTTATATGACCAATATTTCAAAAGAAACGCTACAAGGCTGGTGGAATAGGTCAGGCTCGCCAAATTTACAGCAAATAGAACAGGTTGCAAATTTTTTTGGTGTTAGTATTGAAATTATAACAAAGGCAAATGGTAGCGATGAATGTGATTGTATAAAACCATCACCAGTTCAAAAACCAGATTATTCAAAAAAAGCGAATAAATTTGTCGTTCAGTCTGCAGTTCCAACTTTATTATTTGTTGTAGTAATACTCTCTCTTTTTGCTTGTCCAATGTGGAAAGATACAACTTTGTTTGGTGCAATTTTAAAATATGATAGTGTTTTATATTTAATTGTTGCGTTGATTTTTTTGATTTCGCTTGTAATTGATTTTATTTGGTCAGGATTATCATTGCTTTTGAGAAAAGAGCTTACGCTCAAAAATATCGTTTTACTAAGAAGAGTAATTACATTTAGTACTGGTTTAACTTTAATGTCTTTTTTACTATTTTTTGCCTACAATACTGGACTTTTAGGTGGTGTAACTATTTATTGCTCTATCTTAGTGGTAGCTATTTTGCTACTCATAATATGGAAGTTCGTTTGCTCAATTTGTCTTGGAATTAAAAATGATAGCATCGGCTTTGCTGACTTATCAAAAAATAATAACTGGGCAAGACTAATTGATTTGTTAATTTGCACATTAGCTTTTTGTCTTTTGTGTTTTACAACCTTAAAAACTTTAAATATGAATTTGGTCTTTGCGTCAATCTCAGGTGCAACCAGTGGGGCGAGAGTTATAATGTTAACTTTCCTTGGTCTTGCTTATTTTATAACATACAATATTATGGAATTGTTTTCACCAAGACTTGAGCAAAGCGATGTTATAAAATCTTGGAAGAAAATTTTGCTTCTTGTTGCAATCTTACTTGAAATAGTTCCATTCGGGATTTTTATAATATTTTTGTTTAAATATTTAACAGCAACAGTATGGCTAAGCGTTGGTTTGATTGTTGTAAGTTTGGTTTTTGCTATTATTGCGAATGCTATTGGAGAAATAAATACTTCTCATAATAAAAAAATCGAAAATATAGTTTATAAACCTATGCAAACCACTAGTTTGTTATCTTCAAAAAAATAAGCGAACAAAATTTCTATTATTTGTTTGCTTTTTTTCTCAAAAAATGTTATAAATGTATGAAAGGATAATAAAATGTTAGCAAAAGTTAAAAGTTTAGGACTTCTTGGTATACAGGGATACGAGGTTAGTGTCGAAGCGGACCTAAATAATGGGCTTCCAAAATTTGATACCGTAGGGCTTCCTGATGCCAGTATTAAAGAAAGTAAAGAGCGTATAAAAAGTGCAATAAAAAATAGTAATTTAAAATTTCCTATAACAAAAGTGACTGTTAACCTTGCTCCTGCAGATGTAAAAAAAGAGGGGCCAATTTATGATTTACCAATTGCGGTGGCACTTCTTGCGTGTACTGAAGAAATTGTTTGCCCAAATCTTTCGGAATTTACTTTTATAGGTGAACTTTCACTAGATGGGTCAATAAGAAAAATAAATGGTGTGTTGCCAGCTTTAATTACTGCAAGAAAGCTTGGACATAAAAAAATCATAATTCCGTTTGAAAATGAGAAAGAGGCAAGCTTTATCGATGGTCTCGAGGTTTATGCCTTAAAATCGTTAAAACAGGTCGTGGATTTTTTAAATGGCAAACAAGAATTTAAGGCTGTTTTAAAACAAAAGTTTGAAGAATTGAAAAATGCTGAGTTCTTGTCTAACGATTTTTGTTATATAAAAGGGCAAAAACAGGCAAAAAGGGCACTTGAAATTGCTGCTGCAGGTGGACATAATGTTTTAATGATTGGACCACCGGGTGCAGGAAAAACTATGCTTGCAAGAAGTGTTCCTACCATTATGCCTGATCTTACTTTTGATGAGTCATTAGAGGTTACAAAAATTCATAGTATAGCTGGAACTCTTGACAACAATGAGGGGATAATTTGGCAAAGACCTTTTCGTTCGCCTCACCATACATCTACAATTATAGCACTTACGGGTGGAGGCAAAAATGCGAAGCCAGGTGAAATTAGTTTGGCACATAATGGAATTTTGTTCTTAGATGAGTTACCTGAATATAATAGACACACTATAGAAACTTTGCGTCAGCCACTTGAAGATGGTGTTATTACGATTGCACGAAATGTTGCAACTATTGAGTATCCCGCTTCTTTTATGCTTATTGCCAGTATGAACCCTTGTCCTTGCGGTAATTATGGTAGTAAAAAAAGGGAATGTAAATGTACACCAAGTGCAATTCAAAAATACCTGGGAAAGATAAGTGGACCACTTCTTGATCGTATCGACCTACATATAGAGGTAGATGATATTTCATATGGAGATTTGTCTGATTCCGAAAAACTTGAAGAAAGTAGTGCTAAAATAAAAGAAAGAGTCAACAATGCAAGAAAAATTCAACTTGAAAGATATAAAAATTCTAATCATTTCTCTAACAGTAAAATGACAAATGCTGAAATGAGAAAATATTGTAAGCTCGACGAGGAAAGTGAGGAACTTATGCAAGATGCGTTTGATAATCTTGCATTAAGTGCTAGGGCTTATGGCAGAATACTCAAAGTTGCAAGGACAATTGCAGACCTTGAGGGGTGTGATAACATAGAACTCCCACATTTAGCTGAAGCTATAGGGTATCGTTCTCTCGATAAAAAATATCAATTTAGATAAAAAATGAAAAAGGATTTAGTTTGGAAAAATTTTATTTGTTAATGTCCCTTGCGGGAATTTCTGCAAAAAAGCAATTAGAATTTGTGGATTACTGTGGCTCAAGTGATAAAGCTTGGCAAAGTCTTGAAAATATAAAAAGCTTTGACAAATTTTTTAGTCAAAAAGAAATAGAAAAGATTGAAAGTATTTTTAATTCAAGAGAACTTGAAGATTTTATGTTTGGTTTGCAAAAAATTGGCGTAAAATGGGTTTCTATTGAAAGCAAAAACTATTCAAATTATTTAAAACAAATTTATGACCCGCCAACAGTTTTATACTACAAAGGTGATATTTCGCTTTTAAATGAAACTTCATTAGCGATAGTTGGGGCCAGAGTATGTTCACGCTACGGAGCTTCACAAACAAAATTATTTTCAAAACAGCTTAGTAGGGCTGGGTTTGTGATAGTAAGCGGACTTGCTGAAGGTATTGATAGTATTGCTCAAAAAGAATGTGTAGATTGTGGAGGGAAAACTATTGCGGTTTTAGCGGGTGGCTTGAATCATATATATCCAGCAATTAACATAAAACTTTCGGAAGAAATAGTTGAGAAAGGTGGACTTCTTATAAGCGAAAACCCACCGAGTTATGTGCCAAAAGCTTTTAATTTTGTTCAAAGAAACAGAATTATTGCAGGACTCGCAAGTGGTGTTTTTGTGCCAGAAGCCAGTGCTAAAAGTGGTTCTCTTCATACCATAACTTTTGCTATTGACAATGGCAGGTCTGTTTTTGCACTTCCTGGACCAGTTGATAGTACAAAGAGTGCTGGCACAAACAATTTAATCAAACAACTTCAGGCTTGTTGTGTTACGGAAGCTAACGACATCATTGAGCAGTTTCCAAATTTTCAAAAGCAACAAGAAGAAAAAAAGAAAGCAGTTCAACTCAGCCTTGATGAAGAGATTATATTAAGCACTATTGGCGAAGAAGAAATGCATTTTGACGAAATTTCGCAAAAAACAGGTATGAACGCAAAAGATTTGAATAGCAAGTTGACAAGAATGGAAATTCGTGGTTTAATAATAAGGCTTGCAGG
>DLKQ01000041.1:9771-16674 GCA_002477805.1 Christensenella sp. UBA7584
GCTTGCAGGCAATGAATTTGCCGTAAAGCGTTAAATTTAGGTGATTTAATTTTTAATATAATATATCGCTAGAACTTAGGGGGTAAAATTGAGCAACTTAGTAATTATTGAAGGTATTGGTAAGCGAGAGACAATACAAAAGTATTTAGGGAAGGATTATGAAGTATTTGCTACAAAGGGGCATGTAAGAGATTTACCTGTTCGAACTTTGGGAATTGATATGCAAAATCATTTTCAGCCAAAGTATGAAATAATGGCTGATAAAAAAGAAATTATTAAAAAACTAAAAGAAAAAGCTCAAAAATCAGATAGAATTTTTCTCGCTACTGACCCAGATAGAGAAGGTGAAGCAATTAGTTGGCATATTGCTTATATACTTAATCTTGATTGTAATGACAATGTGCGTATTGAATTTAATGAAATATCTAAAAATGCAATAATGAAGGCTCTTGAAAAACCACGAGCGATTGATTTAGACCTTGTTAATGCACAACAGGCAAGGAGAGTTCTTGATAGGCTTGTTGGTTATAAAGTTTCTCCCATTATTAGCAAAAAAATTCAACCAAAACTTAGTGCAGGTCGTGTACAGTCTGTAACACTTGAACTTGTTGTTGACCGTGAAAGAGAAATTGAAAATTTTAAGCCAGAAGAATATTGGAACATTAATTCCGAACTTGCTAAAAAAGAGAGTAAAGAATTATTTACTGCCACGCTTCAGGCAAAAGATGGAAAGAAAATAAAAATTTCAAATGAGGCTGAAAAGGATCAGGTTTTAAATGATATTGATAAAAAAGAATGGAAGATTATCAATATCAAAAAAAGCATAACGAAATCCAATCCACCAGCTCCATATATAACATCAACAATGCAACAGGACGCACTTAACAAACTTGGAATGAATCTTAAGCGAACAAGTTTGGCGGCTCAGCACTTGTATGAAGGAGTTGAACTTAAGGGTGAGGGTAAAACTGCTCTTATAACTTATATCAGAACAGATTCTGTTCGTGTGTCGCCACAAATGCAAGAAGTTGCTAAAAAATTTATAATAGAAAATTTTGGAGAAAAGTTTGCTCCAATCACTCCAAATATTTATAAAAGTAAAAAAAGTGCTCAAGATGCCCACGAGGCGATTAGACCAATTCATCTTGAAATAACTCCAGAGATTGTGAAAGGACAGGTTGAAACTGATTTATACAAGCTTTACAAGCTTATTTATGAAAGATTTTTAGCAAGCCAGATGACGCCAGCAACATTTAATAGTGTTTCTGTGGATATTTTAGTTGATAGATACACATTTAAGGCAACAGGTAGAACTCCTGAATTTGCAGGGTACACAAAAGTTTATCAGGATTTTGTTGAAAAAGAAAAAGACAAAGAATCAGAACAAAAAACATTGCCACCATTAGATGAAGATGAAATTGTTGATTGCAAGAATATAAAATCTGAGCAAAAATTTACAAAACCTCCAGCAAGGTATACTGAAGCAAGTTTAGTTAAAACTATGGAAGAAAAGGGTATTGGGCGACCTGCAACATATGTCCCTACAATAACCACTATTGAGAAAAGAGAGTATACAGAAAAAGATGGAAAACAAATTAAACCAACAAAACTCGGTGTTGTTGTTTGTGATACACTAAAAAAACACTTTCCGGACATAATGGACATTACATTTACAGCAAAGATGGAAGATACACTTGATGAGATTTCAACGGGAAAAGACAAATGGCAAGAGGTTATTGAAAACTTTTATGTTGATTTCAAAAAAGAGTTGGAAGAAGCAAGTGGCTCACCTGATAGAGTTGAAGTTCCTGTTGAAGAGAGTGATGTTATTTGTGAGAAATGTGGTGCAAAAATGGTTATTCGCAGTGGCAAATATGGAAAATTTCTTGCTTGTCCAAACTATCCTGAGTGTAAAAATATAAAAAGTATAGAAATTGTTATTGGCAAATGTCCAAAATGTGGAAAGAACATATTAGAAAAGACATCTAAAACTGGTAAAAAATTTTATGGGTGTAGTGGCTATCCTGAATGTGATTTTGTTTCTTGGGATAAGCCAACTGAAGAAAGATGTCCAAAATGTAATGATATTCTTCTTCAAAAAGGGATAAAATTTTATTGTCACAATGAGAAATGTGGTTTTGTTGAATATAGAAAACAAAAAACAGAAACTGAAAATTCAGAAAATATAACTCAAAAGGAAACTTAGTTTGAAAGAAATAAATGTGATAGGTGCTGGATTGGCTGGGTGTGAATGTGCGTTGCAATTAGCCAAATTTGGGTTAAAAGTGAAATTATTTGATATTAAGCCGAAAAAGTTTAGTCCAGCCCACAACAGTCCAAATTTTAGTGAACTTGTGTGCAGTAATACACTAAAAAGTAGTTCATTAGAGTTTGCAACAGGTTTACTAAAAGAGGAGCTTAGGGTGCTTGGAAGTGAAGTTATTGATTGTGCTGACAAATGCAAGGTTGAGTCAGGAGATGCTTTAGCAGTAAACAGAGAACTATTTTCCGAAATGGTCACTGAAAAAATAAAATCAAACAAAGATATTGAGGTTGTTTGTAAAGAAGTGACAAAATTAGAAAAAGATGCTGTTACTGTTGTCGCTACTGGACCACTAACGAGCGATGAACTTGCAAAAGAAATACAGTCACTTGTTGGAGATAGATTGTATTTTTATGACGCGATTGCACCAATTGTCGAAGCGGAGAGTATTGACATATCTAAGGCATTTTTTGCAGATAGGTGGAGTATAGAAAAAGGTGCTCACTTAAATTGCCCACTAAATAAAGAGGAATACACTACTTTTTGGGAAGCACTTACTAGTGCAAAAAGGGCTCAACTTAGAGAATTTGAAAAAAACTTTGAAGGTTGTTTACCTTTGGAAGTTATGGCAAAAAGAGGATTTGATGTTTTGCGCTTTGGGCCAATGAAGCCCGTTGGTTTTACTCATTTAAAAGAACAACCATTTGCTGTTTTGCAACTTAGGAAAGAAAATGCAGATGGAACTATGTACAATTTAGTTGGGTGCCAAACAAACTTAACTTATCCAGAACAAAAGAGGGTGTTTTCGCTTGTTCCAGCTCTTAAAAATGCAAAATTCTTAAGATATGGTTCAATGCATAGAAATAGTTTTATAAATGCACCAAAAGTTCTAAACAATAATTTTAGTCTCAAATCAAATCCAAATATATTTTTTGCAGGGCAACTAAGTGGTGTAGAAGGATATGTTGAAAGTATTGCGTCTGGTTTACTTTGTGCAATTTTTGTAAATCAGTACTTGCATAGTCAAAAAAAATTGCCAACAATCAAAACAGCTATTGGTGGGCTTGCGAATTATCTTGTTAGTGCAAGTGAGTATAACTTTCAACCAATGCACATAAATTGGGGGCTTATTGCACCGATAGAAGCACCTCGTAATATAAAGAGACAAGAAATGGTAAAGCGTGCATTAAAAGAAATAAAGGAGTATAAAGAAGAAATATGGAAGAATTAAAGGGAACAACAATTGTTGCTGTAAAACGAGATGGAAAAACTGTTATTGGCGGAGATAGTCAAGCAACACTTGGAAATATGATTTTAAAAGATAGTGTGGTAAAGGTTCGCAAAATTTACGAAGATAAAGTAATAGTTGGTTTTGCGGGGACTGTTTCAGATGCTTTTGCGCTTTTTAGAAGAATAGAGGGTAATTTACAAAAATTTTCAGGAAATCTAGAAAGAGCAGTTGTTGAAGTTGCAAGAGACTGGCAGAGCTTGGATTCACCACTCAGAAGGGTGGAAGCAAGTTTACTCATTGCAAATAAAGATAAACTTTATCTTGTAATGGGTGATGGAAACATTGTTGAACCAACGGAAGGATTTATTTCAATTGGTTCTGGTAGTGTGTATGCACTAGGTGCTGTAAAAGCTTTATTAGAAAATACAAAACTTTCTGCAAAAGAAATTGTTGAAAAAAGTTTAAAAATTGCAGGTCAATATTGTATTTACACAAATGACCATTTGGTTATTGAGGAGGTAGAATAATGGAACAATTAACACCAAAACAAATAGTTCTAGAACTAGACAAATATATAATCGGTCAAGACAAAGCTAAACGTGCTGTTGCTGTAGCTCTTAGAAATAGATATAGAAGAAGCAAACTTCCTGAAGATTTAAGACAGGAAATTACGCCAAAGAATATTTTGATGCAAGGCCCAACAGGTGTTGGAAAAACAGAAATTGCAAGGAGACTTGCAAGACTGGTTAGAGCACCATTTGTAAAAGTGGAAGCGACAAAATATACCGAAGTTGGATATGTTGGTCGTGATGTTGAAAGTATGATTCGTGACCTTGTAGAAACTTCGGTTAGATTGGTTAAAGAAGAAAAATTTGAAGAAGTAAAAACAAAAGCGAACGATATTGCTAATCAAAAAATTTGTGACATTATGTACGCAAAAAGTAAAATAGTGAAAAGTGAAGAACCTGAAAACTATAAAGAAGTTTTACTTAAAGAAATTGCTTCGGGTAAGCACGATGATGAAATTATTGAAATGGAAGTAGTAGAAGCTCCAAAAACAATAGAGATTATGGGGGCGGCACCTGATGCTAATTTAACGGAAATGTTTAGCGGATTTTTACCTAAACGCAAAAAACTTCGAAAACTTACCGTAAAAAACGCTCGTAAAAATATTGTTGCGCAAGAAAGTAGTAAGCTTATTGATATTGATGCTGTAAATGAAGAAGGTATTGCAAGAGCTGAACAAGAAGGAATAATTTTTATTGATGAAATAGACAAAATTGCAATTTCCAGCGGAAAAGGTAATGGTCCTGATGTTTCTCGTGAGGGTGTTCAGCGTGATATTTTGCCTTTTGTTGAAGGTTGTACAGTAAGCACAAAATATGGAACAATTCGTACGGATTATATTCTATTTATCGCAGCAGGAGCTTTCCATATTGCAAAAATTGAGGATTTAATTCCAGAATTGCAAGGTCGTTTTCCAATTAGAGTTGAGTTAAAAAATCTTACCAAGAATGATTTTCTTAAGATTTTAACTCAGCCTAAAAATGCAATAACAAAACAGCATATTGAACTTTTAAAAGTTGACAATATTAATCTAAGTTTTGATAAAGATGCCTTAGAGGAAATTGCTAGGATTGCTGAGCTTGAAAATGAAAGCAAGGAAAACATTGGAGCAAGGAGACTTTATACAATTTTAGAAAGTTTACTTGAAGAAGTTAGTTTTGAAGCAAGTGGAAATCACCCAGTGACAGATGTTGTTATCACAAAAGATTTTGTTCTTCGGGTACTTGCTCCAACTTTAAAAGAACACGACTTGTCTAGATATATTCTTTAATAGATTAAAAATACAAGGAGATAAAAAATGTATCAAAAACCAAAGGGGACTCGAGACATATTGCCTGATGTTGTAAAAGATTGGCAAAAAATGGAAAGCAATGCGAGAGAAATTGCTGGTCGTTTTGCTTTTCAAGAAATTCGAACCCCAACTTTTGAAGAGACAGGATTGTTTTTAAGAAGTGTTGGCGAAAGTAGTGATATAGTAAGTAAAGAGATGTACACTTTCGAAGATAAAGGTGGAAGAAGTTTAACTCTGCGTCCAGAAGGAACAGCTGGAGTTGTTCGTTCGTTTGTTGAAAATGGTCTTTTCAATGATGTGCTTCCATTAAAACTTTTTTACATTGCAAACAATTTTCGTTACGAAAACCCTCAAGCAGGGCGTTATCGTGAACACACTCAGTTTGGGTGTGAGGCGTTTGGTGTTAATACTCCAATTGGTGATGTTGAATTAATGGAGCTTTCCACAACTTTTATAAAAAGCTTGGGAATTGATAATTTTTCTCTTCACATTAATTCAATAGGTTGCCCAGAATGTCGTGCTAAGTTTAATAACGCAATTAAAGAATTTGCCAAACAGAATGAAAGTGAATTATGTGCAGATTGTAAACGCAGAATGGAAACAAATCCGCTTAGAATGTTAGATTGTAAAGTTGAAGGCTGTAAAAAGTTATTCAAACAAGGCCCAAAGCTTTCAGAATATTTGTGTGAGGAATGTCGGGATCACTTTTCAGAAGTTCAGAGACTACTAAAACTAGCTAATATAGATTTTGTAGTTGATGAAAATTTAGTGCGTGGGTTTGATTATTATACAAAAACAGTATTTGAATATGTATGTGATGATATTGATGGTACAGGAAGAACACTTTCTATCGGTGGTGGCGGTAGATATGATAATTTGGTTGAGGAAATTGGTGGAAAACGCGTTAGTTGTGTTGGTTTTGGACTAGGGCTAGACAGAATTTTAATGCTTATGCCAAAATATGAAAGTCCTGTGGTTGATGTTTATGTAATGAATGTCGGTCGCGTTAAACTTGAAGATATTTACCTTGTTGCCCAAAAATTAAGACAAAATGGAATAAAAGTTGAGTGCAATGAACTTGATCGTAGTTTTAAATCACAATTCAAACTTGCAGAAAAATTAAAAGCTAAATTTATGTGTATTATTGGTGATGAAGAAATGCATACTAACAAATATACACTTAAAAATGTGGAGAGTGGAGAAGAAAAAAAACTCGACATTGAAAGTATTATTAAAATTTTAAAAGGAGAAGAATCGTGGAATTAAAGCATATTAATGAAAGTGAATTTGAGCAGATTATAAAAGGCGAAAAGCCTGTAATTGTTGATTTTTTTGCAACTTGGTGTGGGCCTTGTAAAATGCTTGGACCAATTTTGGAAGAGGTTGCAGATGAAAATGATTCTGTAGAAATAGTAAAAGTTGATATTGATGAAAATATGGCTCTTGCTCAAAGATTTGGACTTATGAGTGTGCCAACTCTTATTATTTTTAAAAATGGTCAAGAAGTCGCACGAGAAATAGGCTTCAAACAAAAAGATGAAATTCTTGAAT
>DLKQ01000012.1 GCA_002477805.1 Christensenella sp. UBA7584
ATTATTAACAATATTTAATTTTTAAAGGTGAACCAAAAAAAGATTAAAAACTTTTATGGTTCATTTTTTTAAAACTTGGTAATTTAGTTAAAAACTTTTGAATTTTTTGTTATAAAAGTGTTGCAATTTGTAAAATACTATGTTATTATTATACAGACTAAAATGGTAGGGATTGAAATATGAAATTATCAACAAAGTCTCGATATGGCTTGCGAGCTGTCTGTTTTTTAGCTCAAAACTATACAAAAGAACCTGTTTCCCTCACAAAAATTGCTGAAGGAACAGGGCAAACAAAGCCTTATTTAGAAAAACTTTTAAATCTTTTAAGAAAAAAGAAAATTGTTTTGTCTACTAGAGGTGCATTTGGTGGATATTATTTAGCAAGAGAGCCAAATCAAATTAGCGCTGGTGAGGTTTTAAGGGCTTTAGAAGATGAACTTGTTTTTGCGGATTGTAATACAACTTGCAAGATAAAGTGCCCAAATCGTTTTGTTTTTAACAAACTATATAATGAAATAAACAAAACACTTAATAGCATTTCTATTAGCGAAATGCTTGAAAGTGACAAGGAGTAGATTATGAATAGAATTTATTTAGATAACGCAGCTACAACACCGATTAATAGTGAAGTTCTGGCTGAAATGCTGCCTTATTTTAACTCAATTTACGGAAATGCAAATAGTTTGCATAGTTTTGGTCGTGATGCAAAGGCAGGTGTTGATTTGGCAAGACAGAGAATTGCTACAGCCATTGGTTGCAATCCAAATGAAATTTATTTTACAAGTGGTGCAACCGAAGCAAACAACTGGGCAATTAGAGGAATTGCTTATGCCAACATAAAGAAAGGAAAACATATTATAACAAGCAGTATTGAACACCCAAGTGTTCTTGAAACTTGCAAAAAATTGGAACAGGAAGGATTTAGGGTAACTTATCTTGATGTTGACAAGTATGGTTTTGTTCGTATTGACCACTTGCTTCACAACATAGATAAAGAAACTACACTAATTTCAATTATGACAGCAAATAATGAAATTGGTACAATTCAAAATATTCAAGCTATTGCAAATATAGCAAAAGAAAAAGGTGTAATTTTTCACACTGACGCCACACAGGCGATTGGCTCAGTTCGCATAAATGTTTCTGAAATGGGTATTGATGCAATGAGTATGTCTGGGCACAAGATAAATGGGCCAAAGGGAATTGGTGCACTATATCTTCGAAATGGTGTTCATATCCAAAAGTTTATGCAGGGTGGCGAGCAAGAAAGTAACCTCAGAGGTGGAACTAGCAACACACCGGGAATTGTTGGTTTCGGAAAGGCAATCGAAATTGCGACAAGAGATATAATTGCAAATGCAAAAAAGGTGTCAACACTTAGAAATTATTTTGTGAGAGAACTTCAAAATAAAATTGAAATGGTTTATCTCAACGGGCACCCAATTCAGAGACTTCCAAACAATGCTAGTATTTCGTTTGGACAGGTTGAAGGAGAAAGTATTTTGTTTTTGTTGGATATGGCAGGGATTGCTGTTTCAACTGGTTCGGCGTGTTCTTCAGGGTCACTCCAACAATCTCACGTATTAAAGGCAATTGGTTTATCGCCAGATTTAGCTCAAGGAACTATCAGATTTTCACTTAGCAAATCAACGACAAAAGAAGAGTTGGACTTTGTTGTAAATGAACTTGAAGCTATTATAAAAAAATTGCGAAAAATTTCGCCAATTACAAAAGCACAAGTAGGAAAAATGAAATCACAGGGAGATAAAGAATGTACACTCAAAAAGTAATGGAAATTTTCCAAAATCCTCAAAATATGGGGGAAATTCGTACCGCAAATGCAATAGGTACCGTTGGTAATCCAGTTTGCGGAGATATTATGAAATTATATTTAGTTATCGAAGATGGAAAAATTGTAGACGCAAAATTTAAAACTTTTGGTTGTGTTGCAGCAATTGCTTCTAGCTCGATTGCTACTGAACTTATAAAAGGCAAAACAATTGAAGAAGCACTTAATTTTGATAACAACTTAATTATAAAAGAACTTGGTGAACTTCCTCCTCAAAAGATACACTGTTCAATTTTAGCAAAGGAAGCAATTGAAGACGCTATAGCTAATTATTACAAACGACTTGAAAAAGAAGAGGAAAGAAAAAGAAAAGAAGTTGTAGAATAATAGTATCTTTACTATTTCCAAAAATTTCCTAGTAGATAAATGAATTTTTGGCATAAACTAGCATCAAAGGAGGGGGCGATGAAAGAGGGGATTGTTGCTTTTATGCTTGGGGCTGGAATTGGTATAGGAATGTTATGCTGTCCAAAAGTAAGGCAATTTATGGATAAAATGCAAAACAAAGTGGAAAATAAGATAGAAAAAATAAAAAAGAAAGCTCAAAATAAACTAAAGTCGTGATTTGAAGTGAACTAGGGGGCACTCAAAATAAAAATTTAGGAAGAAATCTAAAATTTCTTCCTATTTTTCAATCTCTTTGTGTTGTAAAATTTTATCTAATCTCAAAAACTTAGCGATAAGAAAGTTCTAAAGGAAGGGGGGAAAGTTGATTTTGTGCTTTTTTATAAATTTTTAACTTTCTAAAAAACTATAAGGTTAAAATTTTTCAAAAAATATGCACAAATCGTTTGTTTTTTCTGAAAAATTAGGTATACTAATAAAGTAGATACGAAAATTTTGCTAAAAGCTAGTTAAATCTCTGAAATAAACTGGTAAGCTCTGCAAAATGGAAATTGCTATATGCTATAAAATAATCTGGTTTAAAACTTTAAAATAAAAATATCAATAGTAAACACACTAAGACCAACTAGAGTACAGATTTAGGCAGAAATTAATCTAGGACTTTTGCATAATATAAAAAATCAAAACAGGCTAAAAAATTGGTTAAAGTTGGAAAAGTAAATCTAGCACAAAAAAACTTTAATATACTCTGGTGGTAATAAAAAATTGAAACAGAACGGGAAAATAGTGAAGAAAATGGGCAAACAAGCCAAAAAGGTGGCAATTTGAGCTATTTTTTCAATAATGCTAGTGTTTGTCTTTACAACTTTTAGTATTCTCCTCAG
>DLKQ01000020.1:0-40571 GCA_002477805.1 Christensenella sp. UBA7584
CAGATGTTTGATTTACTTTTATCAAATCCTAAACGACCCTTTGTTGTAGTTTTGGGGGGGAAGAAAATAAAGGATAAAATCAATCTTATCAGCAATTTGATTAATATCGCAGATACAATTTTGATTGGAGGTGCTATGGCATATACCTTTCTTGAAGCAAAGGGGTTTAATATGGGGCACTCAATTGTTGAAAAAGATAAAATTCCACTAGCAAAACTTTTATTGGATAAAGCGGAAAAGCGGGGTACAAAAATACTCCTCCCAATTGACCACGTTGTTGTGAAAGAATTTAATTTTATTGCAGAATCAAGAGATGTGGATACAAAGGATTTTGCTGATGACGATATAGGAATGGATATTGGGCCAAGGACAACAAAACTCTTTAGTGACGAAATTTCAAAAGCAAAGACTGTCTTTTGGAATGGGCCAATGGGTGTGTTTGAATTTTCAAAATTTGAGCGTGGAACAAAGAATATTGCCGAAGCTGTTGTAGCTTCTAAGGCTGTGAGCGTGGTTGGAGGTGGAGATAGTGCTTCTGCACTTGCTAAAATTCAAATGGCTAATATGGTAACACACTTATCAACTGGTGGTGGTGCTGCTCTTGAATTTATGGAAGGAAAGGGTCTTCCTGGACTTGATGCAATATCAGATAAGGTGGAGTAAAAAATGAAGTATGTTTACGGAAACTGGAAAATGAACAATACGCTAAGTGATGTTCAAAATTTTAAAAAACAATTCAAAAAAATAAAAGAAAAAAATATAGAATTTGGAATTAGTGTACCATTTTTGTTTTTACAAGAGATACAAGGTATAAAAAACTGTAAAATCGGTGCTCAAAATGTTAGTTTTGAAAAGAAAGGTGCTTTTACTGGTGAAATTAGTGCAAAAATGCTTGCTGAATTCAAAGTTGATTTTTGTTTGATAGGGCACAGTGAGCGTAGACAAATGGGTGAAACGGACAAAGAAATAAATGAAAAACTAAAACGACTTAATGAAGAAAATATTATGCCCGTTTTATGTGTTGGTGAAAGTCTAGAGGAATATGAGTCTAAAAGGACCAAACAAGTTTTAAAAAAGCAACTTTTCGGTGCATTAAAAAATGTTCAATTAAAAGATATAATAATAGCATACGAACCTGTTTGGGCGATTGGAACTGGACAAACTCCAACTATGGCTGAGGTTGTGAAAATTGTGCAGTATATTAAAGATTTAGTTAGTAAATATTTTAATAAAGAAGTTAAGGTTTTGTATGGTGGAAGTGTTAACTTGCAAAACTCAAAAGAATTTTTATCTGAAAAGATTGTTGATGGAGCTTTAATTGGTGGAGCTAGTCTTAGTGCTGAAAATTTTATAAATATTGGAAAAAGGATAAACGAGTGATGAAAGTAAAGAAACCTGTTTTTGCGATAATTTTAGATGGTTTTGGTATAAATGAAAATAAAGAGGAAAACCCACTTTTTGTGGCTAAAATGCCTTATTGGAAAAGTTTGCTAAAAACTTATCCCCACACAAAGATTTATGCTAGTGAAGAGTTTGTTGGACTTCCTCCGGGGCAAATGGGTGGGAGCGAGGTTGGACATATTAATCTTGGTGCTGGAAAGTGTATTTTACAAGAATATATGAAAATCAATAAATCTATTGAGGATAAGTCTTTTTTTAGTAATCAAGTACTTATAAAACAGATAAATAGGGTGAAGAAAAAGGGTTCGACTCTTCACGTTGTTGGTCTTGTTTCTGATGGCGGAATACACAGTTCAATTTTTCATTTGATAACATTTCTTAATCTAGCAAAACAACAAGGACTTGAAAATGTTTTTATTCACGTAATTACAGATGGTAGGGATACTGCGCCAGATAGTGGTATGGAATATGTGGAAAGACTTGAGTCCGAAATAGAAAAAGTGAAAGTTGGAAAAATAGTAACGATTTGTGGCAGGTTCTATGCAATGGATCGTGAAAAGAGATTCAGTAGAACTGAAGAAGCATACAATCTTATCCGATTTGGGAAAGGAAAAAAGGTTAAAAATTTTGAAAGTGTTTTTGACACAGAGTACAAGAAAAAGACAAGTGATGAATTTATACCACCATACGTAATTTCAGGTTATGGTGGAATGAATGAAGATGATGAAATATTTTTCTTTAACTTTAGACCAGATAGAATGAGACAGCTCTCACAGGCTTTTGCTTGTAAAAAATTTGACGGATTTAAAAAGGATAAAAAAGTTTTTAAATGCTGTTCAATGACTACTTATGATGAAAAGGTTAAAGTGATCAAGCCTGCTTTTCCTCCAATGAATGTTTCGCTTTCTCTGTCAGAGTACTTAAGTTTGCTAAAACTGAAACAATTAAAAATTTCAGAAACAACAAAATATGCGCACGTAACTTATTATTTTAATGGTGGTATTGAAAAGCCATATAAAGGCGAAGATAGAATTTTAATTGAAAGTGAAAATGTGGACAATTTCGCAAAGTACCCACAAATGAAAGCGCCTGAAATAGCTTCTGTACTTGAAAAAAAGCTTGTAGAAAGGAAATATGATTTTATACTTGTTAATTTTTCTAATGCTGATATGGTTGGGCATACTGGTGATTTTAAAGCTGCTGTTTCAACCTTGGAAACTCTTGATAAATCGCTGGAAAAGGTGGTTAACACAGCTATTGATATGGGCTATGAATGTGTGATTACTGCTGACCACGGGAATATTGAAGATATGAGGGTTAAAGCAGGAATGAGTACAACACACACAAAAAATCCTGTTCCATTTTTAATAACAAACAAAGGGATTAAATTCAAAAAAGGTGAGTTTGGTCTTGCTTCATTTGCTCCAACGGTTTTGGAGATAATGGGTATTGATATTCCAACTGAAATGACTGCTCCATCACTTTTGAAATAAATTAAGGAGGAAAAATATGTTTTTGATGCTAGATTTTTTTAATAACTTAATCAATACTGTCTTTCGTGATATACCAGACTATTTAAGATATATTCTAATTATTGTTTTTTTGGCATTTTCCTTCTTTTTCCTAGCAAAAACAGTGAACCTAAAAAAAGATGCTGACAAATCTCCGATAAAATATGGCAATTTATTCCTTTTTTTGGTGTTTTTCACTCTTAGTATGCTTTATATTTGGCTTAGGTAAAAAAAAATAATGAAAATCACTTGAAAAAAAAATAAATGTATGCTAAAATTAATCTTACGAAATGTTGTGGAGGAATTATGTTAGGCTCAATGGCATATATGATGGCTGCACCAGCAGGAGTTATCGACTTTTTGTTTTGGACAAAAGTTGTTTTTGTAGCTTTAATGGGGATAGGTGCTATCGCAATTATAATTCTTGTTTTGTGTCAAAAAGGGAATAGTGGAGGCGGACTTAATGCAATAAGTGGTACTACTGAAACATATTATTCTCAAAACAAGGGTAAAACAGTCGAAGGTCGTCTTAAAAAATGGACTATTGGAATTGCTGTAAGTATGGCAGTTATCACTATTGCTTATTTTATAATTTCAAAATTTGTTACAGCATAGCAGAGGACAATAATTTGTCCTCTTTTGGTTTTATTAATAATGTAGGAGAAAAATTGTGGATAAAATATTAGAATTTATGAAAGAAAATAATTTGGATTATTTAAAACAAAGTGAACTTTCTAAAATTATAAGTACTTCGCTAAAAATGGATAATAGTGAAGTTTTTTCTGCAATTTCAAATTATTTAAAATCTGGTGATTTGGTATTGACTGGTGGGCAAAAGATTATTTTAACTGAAAAACTTAATTTAAAGCGTGGAAAACTTATTGGAAATTCACGGGGATTTTGTTTTTGTAAACTTTTGGATAGTGATGAACCTGATGTGTTTATTCCGCATACAAAGCTTAAGTATGCACTAAACAAGGATATTGTTTTAATAAAGACCACAACGCTTAATGGTAAAATTGAGGGTGAAGTATTTAAAATAGTAAAAAGAAATGAAGACAATATAGTTGGAACATTTCTTATGCAAAATGAGACTTTTGGTTTTGTGAAACCTGATGATTCAAAAAATTTCAATGATATTTTTGTAAAAATAGATAAAAAATTGAAATTAAAACACTTGGATAAAGTTGTTGTTAAAATTACAAAATTTGATGCAGAAGGAAAGAACCCAGAGGGTAAAATTATCGAAGTTTTGGGCAATGAAGCAAACAAGGGTGTTGACATACTTTCTATAATTCGTGAGTACAATCTTTATGAAGAATTTGCTCCAGAAGTGCTTGCAGAGGCAAGAAAAATACCAAATTTTGTTACTGAAGAAGATAAAGTTGGTCGTGAAGACTTTACTAAAGAGCTAATTGTTACTATTGATGGTGAAGATGCAAAAGATTTCGATGACGCTATTTCAATTTCTGAAAATGAGGACGGATTTATTCTTGGTGTTCATATTGCTGATGTGAGTCATTATGTCAAGCCAAATTCTGCTCTAGATCAAGAGGCGTTTAGACGAGCTACAAGTGTTTATTTTTGTGATAGAGTTTTGCCGATGCTTCCTGTTGAACTTAGTAATGGTATTTGTTCGCTAAATCCAAATGTTGAAAGATTGACGCTATCTGTTGTTATGAAACTTGATAGTAAGGGTAACGTAAAAGATTACAAGATTTGTAATGGAATAATAAAATCTTTCGCAAGAATGACTTATACTGATGTTTTCAAAGTGCTTCAAGATGATAAAGACGCTTGTGAAAAATACAAAGTTTTAGTTCCTAAATTTAAACTTATGGAAAAACTGCACAATCTTCTTTTTACAAAAAGGCAAAGAAGAGGTGCTCTTGATTTAGATGTGCCAGAGTCTAAAATCGTTTTAAATGAATTTGGTAGAGTAGTTGATGTGATGAAATATGAACGAAATACTGCACACAAATTAATAGAAAGTTTTATGCTTCTTGCCAATGAGGTTGTTGCAGAATGTGTGTGTGAAAAACATTTTCCTTGCGTGTATCGTGTTCACGAACAGCCAGATGGCTTAAAAATGGGAAATTTCTTTTCCTTTTGTTCTGGGCTGGGACTTCATATAAAAGGACAACCAGAAAATGTAAAACCAAAGGATTTGCAAAACTTGTTATTTGAAATAAAGGGCAAGGATTGTGATGGTGTTGTAAACAAAGTAATGCTTCGCTCACTTCAAAAGGCTAGATATGCAAGTCAAAATTTGGGACATTTTGGTCTTGCTGCCAAATATTATTGTCACTTCACATCTCCAATAAGGCGTTATCCTGACTTAATGGTTCATAGAATTCTCAAAAATTGCATATTAAAAAAAGCAGATTCTAATAGAATTGCATTTTATGAAGATTTTGTTGTTAAGGCTAGTATTGAATCTAGTGAAAGAGAAAAACTTGCCGAGCAGGCTGAGAGAGCTGTAGATGACCTTAAAAAGGCTGAATTTATGCTTGATAAAACAGGGGAAGTTTATAGTGGCGTTGTGAGTGGTGTAACTGCGTTTGGTGTTTTTGTCGAACTTGACAACACTGTGGAAGGAATGTGTGGTGAAGAGGATTTACCTGTAGATACATATATGTATCTTGAATCCAAGTATATGTTAAAAGGTAACAAGTATAGTTTTCAACTAGGGCAAAAAGTTAAAGTTGAAGTGGTTGGTGTTAATATGCCAAAAAGACAGGTTAACTTTAAAATTGTTATTTAATTTGCAAAGAATAAATAAAAATATAGTGAAAAAATGTAAATTTTGAAAATTTTTCAAAAGGGTATTGAAAAAATTATAAACAAGTGGTATAATATGAGAGGTAGAAATGGAAAACATAACTACTAACAAAAAGGCTCATTTTGAATACTTTATTCTAAAAAAATTTGAGGCTGGTATAAATTTGCAAGGTTGTGAAGTAAAATCGATTCGATTGGGACACGTGAGTATTAACGAAAGTTTTGTGACATTTAGACACAACGAAGCGTTTATTCACAATATGTTCATAAAAACTTACGACAAGACCAAATCTTATGCACCCGATGAGCGTAAAACACGAAAACTTTTGCTTCATAAAAGCGAAATTTTGGAACTTTCTGAAAAAGTTCAGCAAAAGGGATTAACTTGTGTGCCTCTAAGGTTGTATTTTGATAGACAGTTTGTCAAAGTTGAGATAGGGCTTTGCAAAGGAAAGCTTTTACACGATAAACGCGAAACAATAAAAAAACGTGATTTGGAAAAAAGTGTTCAACGTGAACTAAAAATGAGAGTATAAAACCACACGGGGGCGTGTTGGTTTCGACAGGTGAACAAGTTAAACATTTGCGAGTTGCAGGTTCGACCGCATTAAAAACGAAAAGCAAAATAAATGCAAATAACAATGTAAAAACAAACTATGGATTTGCAAGCTCAATGCCAATGGCTGCTTGCTATGCCTAGTTCCGACTCGGTTTAGTCATTAAATAAAACTGGTTTGAGCAATGTCTGATTGGTTGCAAGTGTTCAAGCCTCAAAAAACCAATCAACCTTGTATCGAAAGTTTGGCGATACATTGTATAAAAAACTAGCCAAAGCAAAGTTTGTTGCTTTAAAAGGCTTTTGGTTAAATAAAAAGCAACTACACTCGTAGTAAATTTTAGCGAATTCATTTGGACATGGGTTCAACTCCCATCGCTTCCACCATTTAGAAATTCAAAGGAGTAAAATTATGTTTTGGGATACTTTTTTAAATATTCTTGCAATAGTAGGAGTAATAGTTGTTGGGGCTATTATAGTTTATTTGATTGCAAATTTAGTTTTAACTGGACTTAACAAAAACAATAACGGTTGCGAAGATGAAGGTGTTAAAAAAGCAAAGGTTAAATCAAAGGAAAAAACTGTTAGACCAACCGTGCTTGATACAAATGAGCTTGATGAGAATTATGATTTAGAGCAGGAAAAACAACAAACTTGGAGCGATGAAAAGGCTATGGAGGAACAAAACCTTAGTAAGGTTTCAAGTAATTTAAGTTACGACACAAAACCTGTTGAACCTAAAAAAGCTGAGCAAGATTTTGACAGTTTTGATGACATTTTTAACGAAAAAGAAGAAGAAAAGAAAGAGTCTGAAGTTGATAGTAAACAGCTTGATGCACTTATTACAAAAATCAATGTTGAAAGTGTGGCTGAGTATAATGAGCTTAAAAAGTCTAAGAAAGTAGCAGAAAATGAGGCAAAAGTAGAAAAAGTTGAAGCTAAGCCAGTTGTGATTACCGAGGAAGAAAGTGTTATTGAAGAGCAACCAGAAGAGTATAAACAACAAAAGGAAGAAGTGGTTGAAGATAAAACTCAAGTAGCTCAGAAAATTGAAAATGAAGAGGAAGAAGTTGATTATGAACAAGAAAAAGCTGAGCTTGATGAAGAGAGAAAACAACTTGCAGAAGAGCAAGCAAAGATAGAAGCACAAAAGGCTGACCTTGAAGAGCAAAGAAAGCAACTTGAAGAAGAAATCAAAAGACTTGAAGAATTAAAAGAAGAGCAATCAAATGTTGTGGTTGTGTCTGATATGAATTCAATTTACGCAAACGAAACTCTAGAACAACTTGAAGCAAGGCTTGAAATGCTTAACGAAAGACTAAGGGCAAACAAAAAGGATCTTAGAGACAACAAAAAAGAATATGGTCCACTTGCAAGAGTTAAGAAAACACTTGAAAAAGATAAAGCAAAACTAAATAGAAAGGAAGCTATTGTTGCAAGACAAAAGGTTATACTTTACGGTGTAAACAACTATGTGGATATTGATGAAGAGAAGGCTAAAAAGTTAAATGAGGATCTTGATCTTCTTGATGGACTTAGACTTAGTGTTCAACACTGCGAAGAGGTTATGAACGCAAACAAAGATAGATTCCCAATCTTGGAAAAGACAAACAAAATTCTAAGAAAAGTAAATGCTGAGATTCTTGCTGATATTGCAGAAGTTGAAAGAGCTATAGAGGAAAAGAAATCAAAAATTGAAGAATAATTAAAAAAGAAGCAAAATTTTGCTTCTTTTTCTTTCTTTTTAATTAAAAATATGTTATATTTGCTAAGAGGTTGCTATGAATTGGTTTACAAATTTGTTTACAAATAAAAATGAAAATGAGAAAAAACTAAAAACAGGTATTGTTTTTAGTGGAGGTGGTGTTCGAGGATTTGCTTATATTGGAGTAATGCGTGCGTTGAAAGAAGCTGGTATAAGTTTTGATTATGTTGCTGGAACATCAATAGGTTCACTAATGGGTGCCCTGTATGCAATGGATATGCCGATTGAACAAATGGAACAATATGCGCTAAAAGTAAAGCAAAGTGATTTTACAAATTCAAAACTTATCTTTGTACCAAACAAAACTGACAGATATGAGAAAATGGTAGCCAAACTTATCGGAGAAAATACTTTTGAAACATTAAAAAAACCTCTTTGCATAGTTGCTGTGGATTTGATTTCTGGAAAAGAAGTGCATATCACAAGCGGAAATCTTGTCAAAGCAATAGTGGGTTCTTGTGCTGTTCCGGGAGTTTTTACGCCTGTTGAATATGGAAAAATGAGACTTGTTGATGGGCTTCTTACAAACAATATTCCTGCAGATGCACTTAGAAATATGGGCGCTGACATTGTTGTTTCTTTAGATATTAATCCCACGAGAGGGTATGGAACTAAAAGTACAAAAATGCTAGAGGTTTTAAAGGCATCACTCAGAATTTTAATGGTTTCAAATGCGGTAAATGGCTATGTTTATTCAGACTATATTATAAAAATTGACTTATCTGAGTTTAGTCAATTAAAAATTTCAAACACACTTGAACTTATGAAAAGGGGATACATAGCAACAAAAAAATGTATTCCGGAAATTTTAGAAGTTCTAAACAAGAAAGAAGCCGATAAGAACATTAAAAAGATGAATAGAAAGATTTTGGCAATCAAGAAGAAAAGTGAACAGCTTGATAAACTTACAAAATCATTAACAGAAAGAGAAAAATTGGAGTTGAAGAAAATTGGAAAAGAGCAAAAAGAAATCTAATGGTTATAAATTTTTAAAACTAAGGATAATTTTATTTTTAATTTTGTGTGGTATAGTTTGCGCCACTTTACCTTTTAGTGCTTGGTTTGAAGATAAATACAATGAATACCTTACAAAGGATTATGGTGAATACGCAACAGCGATTGAAAAAGATTTAGTGGTTCACGTGATTGATGTTGGAAATGCTGATTGTATAGCTATAGAACTTCCCGATGGGAAAAAAGGACTAATTGATGCAGGTGTTAGTACAGGGTCTCTTGGTTCTGAATATAGAAACAAGGCTATAAATTATATAAAAAATAATATTTTTGATGGAAATGAAAATGGTATTTTTGACTTTTTTATTTTAACACATCAAGATGCTGACCATTGTAACAATTTGGTAAACATTTTTTCAAACTTTCAGTTTAAAGTGGTTTACAGACCTGCAATGTTTTACTATAAACCTGGTGCAGATACTAAGCTTATAAATGATGAACTTGGAAGAGCAAAGGTGGCGGGATTTGTAAGTGATTCAACGACAAGTTTTGCAAGTCTGAGTGGCTGGAAATTTTCCACTTCTTCAATATACGCAAATGCGTTAAAAGCTATTTATTCCGAAAAATATGTTGAAGAAGGCGTGGAAAAAGATTGTCAAGTAAAATACAATTACACTGGCACATCTAATTTTACATCACCGATTGTAAACTCAAATGTAATCTCTGGTGATGGATATGAAATGAAATATTATTCACCAAACTATCTAAATTACACCGAAAACAATGACTATTCTCCTGTTATGGTTTTAAGTTATAGAAACAAATCAATTTGTCTTACTGGCGATGCGGAAGAAGGTGTTGAAAGGTACTTAACAAATAACGCGAACTTACCAAAAGTAGATGTGCTCAAGGTTGGACATCACGGTGGTGATACTTCAAGTAAAGCTTATTTCTTAGATGTTTTAAAACCAACATATGCTTTTATAAGTTGTAATAATTCTGATAATAAATATGGTCACCCAAATGCAGCCGTAATTAAAAGACTTGAGGATTGTGGTGTTGCTACTAACAACATACTTAACACAAAAGAAAATGGTACGCTAATTTATGCTGTAGATAATGCTGGAGAAATGTTTATTGCAACAAGTGATGGATTTATTTTTGTAAGAATAAAATGGATTTATGTTTGTGGTACAGTTCTAATTGTGGGTGCAAGTATAATATTTGGAATTGGTGCAAAATCAAAAAAACGTAAACTTAAAACTCAGGTTGCAGGTGTCAACTTGAGCGTTGATTTGCCAAATGTAACTTATTCTAAAAAGATTACAAAGTCTAAAAGTGATGCAACTTTAAAAACAAAATCAAAAACCAATTCCCAAAAACAACGCAAAAATTATTGATAAATATAAGAACATATGTTACAATGAAATAAATAAAAGAAAGAGGTTTGTAATGAAAACTAATTTAACCTTGATATGTTTGCTTCCAAATTATAGCAAAAATGTTTCTAAAATGCTTGGCGAAAAGTTGGATATGTTTTTTGGTGATGTTGATGAGATGCTTGCTTTTGAGCTTGGAGATATTGACCACATTCTGTCCGTTTTGGGTGACAAAGATGGGAAAAAATATTTAAAGAATATCGAAACCAAGGTAATAAAAAACATTTCTAGTTTCGAAAATACTATAATAAGTATTAATCCCACAACCCTTTTAAATGCAAAAAACTTGGCAAAATTTAAAAAAACTAGCTACATTATATATCTTCAAATTTCACCAAAATTTCTTGAAACTAGAGCTAAGCTTTCCGGCGATGATATTGATTTCAAACTTTTGGATATTGCTTTTACTGAGAGAGACAAATTTTATGTTGAAAATTCAGATATTGTTGTTAATGTAAGTACATACAAAGAAAAAAAGGCCTTAAAAAAGATTGTTTCCGCTTTAAATAACTTTTTTAAAGAGCAAAAGAGTAAAAAATAACTTTCAGTTAAAATTGAATATTCAGTTAGAAAAACACTAAAAAGAAAAATTCTTTTACAGTGTTTTTTTATTTATACACATAGACATTTCCAATTAATTAAGTGGGGTGGGAGAGTAAATCTTGATTAAAATAGTGTTGCTCTTCAAATCTTGTATTTTGTGTAGCTAAAATAAGGGGGCTATTATGGTGAGTGAAAGTTTAAAAGTTTTTTAAATTTTAATGGTGTGTTTGCCTTGTATTGTTTTATTTGTATAATATAAACAACTTTTTGAAAAAAATTAGTTGAAATATTTAAAATTAAGTTGATTTTATTTTACTTTTATTTATTTTTTGATATAATAACGAAAGAGGTATTAAAATGAAGATAGAAGAAAAAATAATAAATACAATGCGAAAACTTGCGTTAGATGAAATAGCAAATGCAAATTCTGGTCATCCAGGAATTGCTTTGGGAATAGCACCAATTCTTTATGCTCTATATAAGAATGCTAATGTTAATTCAAAAGATTCAAAGTGGTTTAATCGTGATAGAATTGTACTTTCGTGCGGGCACGGAAGCAGTGTGCTATATTCCACTCTCCATTTGTTTGGATATGATGTGTCATTAGATGACTTGAAAGACTTTAGAAAATTGGGGTCATTAACACCAGGGCATCCAGAAGTTAATGTTACTGATGGAGTCGACGCATCTACGGGAGCTTTAGGACAGGGATTTGCAACAGCTGTTGGAATGGCTATGGCTGAAGCGCACATAAGGGCAAAGTATAATCGAAAGGGTAATGAAATTTGTGACCATTATACTTTTGTTGTGTGTGGTGATGGTGACCTTATGGAAGGTATAAGCTATGAAGCAAGTACTCTAGCTGGCACATTCAAATTAAACAAGCTTATTGCGATTTATGACAATAATGATGTGACAATGACAGACAAACTTTCAATAACTAACACTGAAGATACAAAAATGAGGTTTATGTCTGCAGGGTGGAATGTTTTAGTCGTTGAAAATGGTGAAGATTTTTTCTCAATTGAAAAAGCAATAAAGCGAGCAAAAAAATCTAAAAATAAACCAACCATAATAATCTGTAAAACTATTTTAGGGTATGGTAGTAGTCTTGCTGGTCAAAGCAAATGTCATGGGAAGCCATTCTCAAAGCAACAAGTGGCTGAGATTTGTGAACGCTTTGGAGTATCTAGTGTACCATTTGAAGTTTCTAAAGACGTTTATGATTTTATGGATAAAATAAAGACAGAAAAGCAAATAGAGTACAATCTGTGGATGGGAAAATTAGAAAACTATAAAAAAGAATTCCCTAAATTCTATAGAGAGCTTTTTAGTAATGATGTAAAACCTCTTTTAAAACAAGTAGACAAAATGAAATTTAGTGAATCACTTGCAACAAGAGAGGTAAGTAGTTTGATTTTAAATACGCTTTCGCAGGTTTCTGGAAATTTCTTTGGTGGCGGTGCTGATGTTGCACAAAGTACTATGGCATATTTAAGTATGGAAGGTAATTTTAGCTCTACAAATTATTCTGCATCAAATATTCCTTTTGGGGTGCGTGAGCATTCAATGGGGGCGATTTGTAATGGAATAGCTCTTCACACTGGACTTAAAACCTTTGCGTCTACTTTTCTGATATTTAGTGATTATATGAAATATTCTATTCGTCAAAGTGCATTAATGAATTTGCCTGTTTTGTATATTTTGTCTCACGATAGTGTTTGGATAGGTGAAGATGGCCCAAGCCATCAACCAATAGAACAAACAGAAAGTCTTGCCCTTGTTCCAAATTTAATGGTTCTAAGACCTGCTGATGCAACCGAAACTGCTGTTTGTTATAAAATGGCATTAGAAAACCAGAACCCTACAGCACTTATTTTGAGTAGACAAAAATTACCGCTAATTGAAGGAAGTTCTGATGATGTCAAATTTGGTGGATATATCATATCTAAAGAGAGGAAAAAACCAAGTGTAATTTTGATTGCTTCTGGAAGTGAGGTTAGCGTTTGCTTGGAAGTTCAAAAAGAATTATTTTTACAAAGTATTGATAGTAGAGTTGTTAGTATGCCTTGTAAAGAGTTATTTGGCAAGCAAGAAAAAATATACAAAAATAGTGTATTGCCAAAGGGGGTAAAAAAGGTTGTGGTCACATTAGGTGTTACTCAAACTTGGAAAGCTTTTGCAGGTGATGATGGTCTAGTTTTGGGAATTGATAGTTTTGGAGAAAGTGGAAATGGGTGTGAGATTGTTGAGCTTTTTGATATAACTGTTAATAATATAGTTAAAAATGTGAAAAAAATAGTTAAATAAAGTTATTTTTTATTGAAAGAGACACTAAAATTAATAGTGTCTTTTTGTATATAATGAGTTATAAAAGGAAAGTATTAAAGAAAAAGTGAGGTGTTTAATGAGAGAACCAACAATGAGTTTAACAGAGGTAAAAAATAGAATTCTCGCACTGAAAGGTCAAGGCGTTGAAATGCAGGTTAATCACGGAAGAAAAAAGATTTCGCATTATAGCGGTGTGATAGAAGATGCTTATCATAGCGTTTTTGTTGTAAAACTTGATAATGCAACAACGACTGAGAAAATGTCGTGTTCATATAGTGATATACTATGTGGTGATGTAAAGATTGGTTTGAAAAAATAAAAATTTACTATATTGTCATATTTAATTTTCCTTTCCCATACACTATATTAGTTTTATGGGAGGAAATAAAATGGCTTTTGAACCACAAATTACACAAATAGAAACGAAACACAACAGAAAATTGGAAACACTTAAAACACAAAGTTCAGTTACATTAAATGCAAATGGTGAAAAAATCTTAAAGGTTCTTTCAACTAGAGCTCTTCCTTGTGTTACTAATATTACAGTAAATGCTGGAACGGTTGTGCTTGAAGGTAATGTTTTTGCAACAGGCTTAGTTTTAACTGAATCTGGTGTAAATTCAATTACAGGTCAATCAACTTTTTCAGCAACATACAATAGTCAATTAATTTCGGCAGAAAGTCAAGTTATTGCTGACGTTCAAAATGTTGGCACGGAAAATGTTTCGCTATCAGACCTTACAGTAAGCTTTATAGAACAACTTGCTGTCGAAATTTCAGTTTTAGAAAATCAAAAAATATCATATGTTTCAAGTATGGCACCGGCAAATGAAAAAATTGAAACACTTGCATATACTAATTTGATGGGGGCTAAGAATGAAAAATTTGATTTAACTACAGAAATTGATTTACCAAATTCTGTTTCAAAAGTTTTGTTAGCTGAAAGTTATGGTGCAATAAAAGATGTGTCGGCATCTACTGATTTGGTCGTTCTTGGTGGTGAAATTTATACTAACTTAGTATATTTGACCAATGATGAGACTCCAAAACTAAAAAGTCAACTTTATGTTTCTGATTTTCATCAAGAGGTTTTGTTTACAAAGGTGACAAGTGAAAACATGGTTTTTGCAAATCTAAGTACTTGTAGTAATGATTTTGAAATTCAAGGCGAGCTAACAAGTTCAAAAGGTGTTGTTGTATTAAAAAATAAATTTTCAGCTAATATTTTTGTTTATTCAGAGGGAAGTGTGGAGGCTGTTGTTGATTCATTTTGTCCGCGTAAAGAAATGCAAATGAACTTTAATTCATTTGTAAATCAAAAAGTGCTTCTTTCAAAACTTGTTACTGACAAAATTGATGGAAATATTGTTTTAGGTGATGATGAAATTCGAATTGATAAAGTTGTACTTTCATCAGCGGGTGATGTTTATGTGAGAAAAGCCCAAGTATTGGATAATGATATTATTATCTCAGGTGATGCTTTTGTTAATGTTGTGTATTTACTTGATGATGAAGAGCGAACAACTGAGGCTGTTGTTGTTGAAATTCCGTTTGAAACAACAGTTAGAGTAGATGATGTTGTATCTTCAGATACTGTTAGCGCAAAGGTTGTAATAAAGGAAACAGAAGCTAGAAATAAAAAATCAAAAGAGATAGATGTTCTTGCGGAGATTGCCATTAACGTTTGTGTGCTTAGAAATTCTGATGAAGCTATTTTGAGTAATATTGTAATTGGTGAAAATAGAATCCCGCCAGAAAGTAGTATGGGCATTTACACCATTGAAAAGGCAGATGATTGTTGGGATATTGCAAAAGCACTACTTGTTAGCCCAGAAATGTTGCTAAGGCAAAACCCAGATTTAACTTTTCCAATTACCAAACCAACTCAGATTATGATATATAGGCAACAACAAATAAAATAGAGTTGCAAAAAATAGTTATAAAAAAGTGTAAAAAAGCGTGAAATTATACGCTTTTTTCTTATTTTTTGTGTTTAAAATGAAAAAATGTGTTAATTATCATAGCTAGAGGTTGAAAATGGCAAATTCAAAAAGTGCAATAGTTTTGATTATAATTTCTTTTTTGGTTCTAGTTGGATTACTTGTTTTTTCTCAAACTGGTAGTAATCAATCAGTTCAAACTTCGGATTATTTAAGAATACATATAAGAGCAAATAGTAATAGCATTGATGATCAAAAAGTTAAATATGAAATAAAAGATGAGGTTGTTAAAAGTTTAATTCCACTTTTAAGCGATGCAAAAAGTAAACAACAATCAATAGAAATTATTAGAGAAAATTTAAAATTAGTTGAAAGCGTTGCCAATGAAGTGTTAAAAGAGAATGGGTTTTTATATACAAGTCAAGCTAGTATTAAAAATGAATATTTTCCAACAAGAACATATGATACCTTAACTTTAGAAAGTGATTTTTATGACGCACTTATTTTAAATCTTGGAACGGGGCAAGGGGATAATTGGTGGTGTGTTGCGTACCCACCAATGTGTTTTGTTGCTGGGGCTGATGGTTCAACTGAAGTTGTTTACAAATCAAAACTTGTAGAAATTGTGAAAAAGTTTTTTAATTCTTAAATAAAAACAAAAAAAAGGCACACAATAGGAAAAGATAAAAAGGAGAACTATATGAAAAAAATTTCAAAATTTATTTACATATCTATTTGCCTGTTGGCATTTTTTGGAATTGGTATTCTTGGAATCACTGCAATGTCAGAAAATCAGCAATGCCTTGAGGTTGAGGCTGTGCTTTCCTCGTCACAAGTAAAACAGGTACAAACAAAATTAAAAAATTGGGGATATTATACTGGTTCTGTTGATGGAATTTATGGAACAAAAACTAAATCCGCAGTAAAAAGTTTTCAAAAGAAAAATGGACTTACAGCAGATGGAATTGTTGGAAGCAAAACAGCTGCTGCTATGGGGCTAAGTTTAGCATCACAAACAAACAATGATCTTTATCTACTTGCAAAATGTATTCACGCTGAAGCAAGAGGTGAACCATATGCCGGTCAAGTTGCTATAGGAGCTGTTATTCTCAATAGGGTAAAAAGCTCAAAATTTCCTAACACAATTTCGGGTGTAATATATCAACCATATGCTTTTACTTGTGTGAATGATGGTCAAATTAATTTAGAGCCAAATCAGTCAGCTTATAATGCTGCACGAGATGCTTTAAATGGTTGGGATCCAACGTATGGCGCAATTTATTATTACAATCCAAGTACCGCAACAAGTTCGTGGATTTGGTCTAGACAAATAGTTTTGAAAATTGGAAAGCATAATTTTGCAATTTAGGGAGTAAAAAATGAATAAAACAAACATTATAACTATTGTTGTGTGCTGTGTTGTTACGGCCGTTGCTGTTTCCTTTATGGGTGTTATGTGGGGGATGGCTTCTAACGATGTTGCAAACTACAAACAACTTTTAAATAGTTCATATCAAAACAACTTTTATAGTTTAACAGATGATATTAATAATATTGAAACGGACTTAAGCAAACTTTTGGTTAGTTCAGACCCAAAAAAACAGGAGCAATATCTAACCGAAATTGTCTCGCTATGTGAAAGCTCGGCTAGTAGTTTGGCTTCTTTGCCTATTGACCATAATGCACTTAATCAAACTACAAAGTTTGTAAATCAAATGGGTGGATATGCGTTTACCTTACATCAAAAAATTGTAAAAGGTAGCGATATAACTGATGATGATTTGGACCAACTCGAAAATTTACATCAAAGTGCAAGTGAGGTAAAGTATGAGCTCAACCGCCTAGCAAGTTTAATTAACGGAGGATATTCTATTGTAGATAATGTTTCGGACCCTGCCATAAAAATGAACAATTTTAGTGGTGAATTTAATGGGGTATACAACGATACTATAGAATATCCAAGCCTAATTTATGATGGACCATTTAGTGACTCGGTTGAAAATAAAGAAGTAAAGGGGTTGCCTGAAAATGAGATAACCCAAACAGAGGCAAAGCTTTGTTTGGAAAAGTGGTTTGAAAAATGGGATATACAAGAAATGGGAGAATCCAAAGGTGGAGATTTTGACACTTTCAACTTTTCTCTTGAGAAAGATGGTAATTCAGCTTATGCACAAATAACACAAAAGGGTGGTTTGTTACTTGCTCTTGGAAGTGATGTTAACTCAGGAAAACCTGTAAAATCACTTAAAGAATGTGAAGTGCTTGCTGAGCGGTTTGCTGAAAAGGTTGGAATAGAAAATGCAAAAGTTGTATGGAGTACAGATTGTGATGGCTTTGTTTATTGTAATTTGACTTATGTTCAAAATGGAGTAATTATTTATCCTGATATGATAAAAATAAAAGTCAGTCGTAATACTGGTGAAATTGTTGGTTATGAGGCTCGAAGTTGGGGATTTAATCATACAAAACGAACAGACTTAACACCAACACTTTCAAAAGAATCTGCATCAGAAAAAATTGATCCTTATCTTGATGTTTTGCAAACGAGACTTACTGTTATCCCGGGTGAATATGTCGGTGAAAATCTGGCTTGGGAATTTAAATGTCTGAAAGGTGGAAATACTTATTATGTTTATATTGACGCTCATACGGGTAAAAATCTAAATATTATGAAAGTTATTTTAACAGATGATGGAGAGCTGTTGATGTAGATTTATTTACAAAAATGAGCAAATTTGACTAATTTAATTTAAAAAGTAGCTAATTTCATTTGCTAAATTAAAAATAAAAAATGCAAAATTTGCCTATAAAAATTAATTATTTTATGAAAAAATGAGTAAAAAATTGAATAAAAAACGAAAAATTGACAAAAATATTATTGTAAGCTTTATTATAATGTTAGCTTACATAACACAGGGTTAAAATAGCCTTGTGTTTTTTTGTTTTTCACTTTACTTTTTTACAAAATTATGTTATACTTTTTTAAAATATTTAAAAGGAGCACTAAATGAACATAAAAAGTAATAAATACACGCGAGAAAATCTTAATGAATTTGGAATTTTTCAACTTAGAGAAATTGCCAGAAGTGTTGGGGTTCATTTGCCAACTACATATAAAAAAGATGATTTAATAGAAAAGATTTTACAAGTTATTAGTGGTGAAATTGCTCCTTTTGTGGCAAAGAACAAAAAGGGACGCCCTCCTAAAAATTTTATTGGTTACGAGGGTTCTTGGAGTAAACAAGAGATGGAATCTTCATCAAGTTCTACATTATCCTCTTGGGAAAATGGCTCATTTTTGAAAACTATTGAAAGTCAAAAATTTGTTGATTTTGGTGTGAGAATGCCTGAGATTAGATTTAAATATGATTTTACAATGTGTGAGAAAAGAGATGAAACACTTGTTGGTGTTGTTTTTGCTGAACCAAACGGTTGGGGAACACTCCACATTGGTGGAATCTCTTATCTTCAAGATAATAATGTTGCAGTTATTTCACCAAACTTGATGGAATACTTTATGCTAAAAAGTGGTGACATAATTGAAGCAAATTTTGTTAAAAAAGATAACATATTTGTTGATAATGTGCTTTCAATCAATGGAAAACCTTTTGATGAAAAACCAAGAGTTAATTTTTCTAATTTGGGTTCTATTCAAACAAACCAAATTTTACCTTTATGGAAAGATGACAATTTACGATTTACAAAACTTTTGGCGCCTATAGGATTGGGGCAAAGAGTTATAATCTCTGGAGATAAGGGGTGCGTAAAAGATGAAATCTTGAAATCATTTGCTGAAGAATTTGATAAAAATTCAGTTCATACGGTTTTTGTTGCTCTTAACAAAAGGCCTGAAGAAAGACTTTCGGTTTCGGAGAATGTAGAGTACGCTTTTTCAGAATTTGACGTTATCCCATTTAGGCAAATGTATGCGGTAAATCTTGCAATAGAGCAGGCAAAAAGACTTTGTGAAAGTGGAAAAAATGTTGCACTTGTAATTGATGACATTTTATCTGTGATGAGAACATATGAGTATTGTTTGCCAGCTTCGATTGATGATAATGGCTTTAATGGGAATGCTGTTGTCGAAATCAAAAAACTTCTTGCCGTTGGTAGAAAAACTAGAGCTGGTGGAAGTGTAACACTTGTTGCGTTTATGGGAGATGTTAAAACAGAAAAAGAAAAAGTACTTTTCAGTATGCTTTCGGAGTTTTGCAACAGTCATATAGTTATAAGTAGGGAGCTATTTGATGCAAAAGCAAAAAGTGCTGTTTTGCCAACAAGCTTTACAGATAATGCACTTAGTCTTTTGGGTGAAAAAGAATTTAAAGATGCACAAAAAATTAGAGAAAGTTCAAAAGATAAATCTCTTTTCGAAATTTCAAAAATTTATGATAAATATATGTAAAACACGCTCACAGGAGCGTGTTTTTTAATTAAAATTATTAGAACAGGGTTTATTCTTTGTTTTCAATTTTTACATCAACTGAGATTTCTAAGTTTTGCATATAGTTATCACTGTTTTCAAGCGATGATAAATATTTTTTCCACTTTTGACTATTATGTGTGTTAAAAATGTTGTAAAGATTCCAGATGTCAAAATTGTTTTGTTTTGCAATTTGTAAAGCTTCCGAAATTTCAATTTTAATTTTGTCAGAAATCGCGTTCATAAGCGAAGCGTTATAAAAATTTTTGTGGCTTGTGTAAATTTTTCCTTGTTCGTCTTTAATACTTTCAATTCGACTTTCGAGATTTATGTGTACATCAAGAATAGGGGCGTTATTTATGATTTTTGGTATAAATTTGATTTTTTTAGATATTTTTTTAATTGATAGAGTTGCGTTTTTTAAATTTTCATCAGAATAATTTTCAATTTCTACAATTCCTTTTTGTGTGCTTGGGTCAAGCCAGTTGAATTTTATAATTTGCTCTTTTGTTAGATTGAGTAGTTTTTTCCCGTGTTTTACAACTATTGCAGAACCATCATTTTTCAAAACAGCCTTACTATTTGTGCTGGTTGCACCACTTGTTTCGGATTGACCTTCTCCCTCTGGCTGCCCTGAATTTTCTCCTCCAGAACTACTTTCATTGCTTTGGCTAGAACTATCTTCTGTATCAATAGTTCCAACTAGTGAGCAACCTGCTGGCGATAAATAATCATTGAAAAGGTCAATGAGACTGGTGTTTGAAGAGCTATAATTTTCTTTATTAAATTTGGCAATGTTTTGCAGGTTGTTTACATCGCTTTCACTAAGTTGAGAACTAATTTTTAGTAATTCTTTCGCTTTTCCTGAAGTATGAACAAGTGCTGAGTTGTTGCCCATTATATTACTACGCATTAAGTAGTCAAGTTCATCTGGAACATTTTCTGAAAACAAATCATCACCGAGAATAATAACATAGCAGTGAGCAAGACCTAATGTTTGACCTACTTTTAATTCAATATTGCTGATTGCTTCTACCAAATTTTTGCCTTCAGCACTTGCGACTACTGTTTTTGGTGAATAGCTTGTGCTTGGTTCCGGAATTATTATTTGTGCGGAAACTTCAAGTCCTTTTTCTGATTTATCAACGCCAAGACCTGAAACTATTGAGGTGATTTGAACCTGACTTGCTGTGCTGATTGATTGTGGAAGAAATATTAGTAAAAAAATTGCAACGCACCAGCAAACTATCTTATATTTTAACGCTTTGTCCATTTTTCCTCCTTGAACACGCAAGAATTATGCACAAAATAATAAAAATGCTTAAAATAGATGTTGTTATATAGAGCCAATTTGTTGTTAGTTTTGCGTCCATAATTACCAAACTAAACTGATTTATTATTGCTAAAATTATTAAAAGCACTAAACTAATTCCTGTTGGAATTATTGCTCGTCTGAGATTAAAAACCCACCGACCAATTAGTGACATAAAGTATATAAAAGTGGCACTTGTTAGGAAAAGAGCTAGTGTGCAAACAACAAGACTTAACCAATTAAATCTTCCTAGGTCGGTTACAAATGGGTCATACTGAGGAAGTTCTGCCAAAGTAAATTCGACATATTTAACACTTGGACCATAAACCATATAGAATAAAAGTCCAATTCCAAGTACTATAAGTGTTAAAATAGTACTATAAATGTAAAATTTTAAATTAAAATATTTGTTGAAGTCAATTTTGCCCATAAGGCATAAAAGCATTATGGCATTTCCTCGATAAAAGAGCTGAGCGTAAAATCCATCAATGGTTGGCATTAGTCCATTTTCAAAAAATGGTAAAATGTGCTTAAAACTTGCACCACCAAGAGCTGTAAGAGAGCAAACAACAATTCCAATTAAAATAAAGATAGAAAAAATCTCCATACTTCTAGCAATAGTCGTGATTCCTTTTACAGCAAAATATCCTAAAATAAAGAGAGTCGGTAAAACATAAACATAAAGCGGAATTTCGGTATACAAGATTTGTAGAAAAAATGAATAAGTCTCTTGTGCTAAAAATAGTGCTTTAAGTAATATAAAGACAAAAAGTAGCGAAAGAAATATTTTTGATAACACTGTTCCAAAAGTGCTTTTTAAAAGTTCATAAAAACTTTTATCTCTATGCTTTTGAAGGAGCCAAACAATAAAAATTAAAATAGCAAAATCGAAAATTGTTCCTAATACAATGCTCAGAATGGAATCTTTACCTGAATATTCAAAAACAAGTGGGTGAATTGTTAAAAGTTTTGTGCTTAGCATTAAATAAAACACAACAAATATAAATTGTCTTGATGTTAGTTCTTTCATTTTCTAAGCCTCCTTGAATTTATGTTTGGAAAACTTTTTGGTCTTGTTACTTGACTTGTAATAGGTTTTTTCATAATAGAATCTTTTTGGTCGCTTGGTATCATTGGTGCAAGTGGGGCTAGGTATGGTGCTCCATAATTTTTGATACTGCAAAGGTATCCAACTAGGAACAGACTTCCTGCAATGATTCCGTAAAAACCAAGTATTCCCCCAAGGAATGTGAATACAAGTCTTAGAAACGAAATTTGAGAGGTTTGGGCTGGAACTGTATAACTCATTACACCAGTTAGTGCAACTATCATAACAGCAGGTGGACTTACAAGTCCAGCTTTTACTGCAGTGTCTCCTAAAATCAATGCACCAACTACAGAGAGGGCTAGTCCCATATATCGTGGCATACGCAAACTGGCTTCATACAGAATTTCAAAAAGGAAAATTATAAATAACACTTCCAAAAATGGTGAAAGAGGAATACCTTGAATACTATTTGCAATACTGATTAAAAGTTTTATGGGTATGATTTTGTAGTGATATAGCATCATTGCGACATATGACCCAGGTAAAATAACAGCAATTATAGCACCGAAAACTCTTAGAAATCTTAAAAAAGTCGCTCTTGATGATGTTGTGTAGTAGTCATTGCTATCTTGAAAATCTTCAAAAAGTACATATGGCAAGGTGAGTACAATTGGAGAACCATCAACAATAATGGCGACACGACCTTCAAGTACCTTTGCTGCAACAATATCAGGTTTTTCTGCTGTACCAACTTGTCTAAAAACAGAATGTCTGCGGTCTTCCAAAAAAGCAACAAGGTAGTTCGAATCAACAATTCCATCAATATCAATACTATATAATTTGTCTCGTAACTTTTTGACTATTGCGGGGCTTACAACACCTTTTATGTAACACATTCTAATTTGAGTTTTGGAGTATCTACCAATTTCGAATTTTTCAAACATAACGTGTGGAGTTTTTAATCTCTTTCTAAGTAATGAAACATTTGTTAAAACATCTTCTACAAAACCTTCTCTAGGTCCATTTAAAACAGCGCTAGTTGGTGGTTCTGATGGGGGGCGGACAGGCCATTTAGTGCTATCTACACATACAGTTGTAAGAGAACCCTCAAAAAATATTGTTGCAAGACCATTGCTTATATTTGTTATGATAGTATCTATTTCAGTTTCAGTTTTAACTTGTGAAAAGGCAACAATTTTCTCCATTGCGTAATTTGCTAAACTATCTGATTTTGGTGGTGCTGATTTTTGCAATGGGTCGAGAACACCGCCAATCAAAAACTGTTTATCAACACTGCCATCAATGTAAACTATCGCGGAATTAATTTTTCCGAACGAAACAAACTTACGCACAATTAAATCTTGCGAACTATGAAAAATTTGTTTTATGTTCTCAAGGTTTTCTTCAAGGCTTTTTACAATAGGTTTTTCAGACATTTTTAACTCCTTTAGATATTTTGTAGATTTTTTTTGTTTATATTCAAAATATTTTTTGCAACAATTAGCATATGACTTGACTTTTTTGTTAAAACAAAATAAAATTAAACTAGTACAAACTATTGAAAGGAAAATTAGATGAAAACATTAAGCAAAACAGAAATTGAAAACATAGAAACAGAAAACTTTATTGAGTCTGAAATTAAAAAAGATATGATTAATTATAATTTAGATCATATAGTTACGAGATTTCCACCAGAGCCAAATGGTTTTATGCACATAGGTCACTTAAAAGCAGTTACAATAAATTTTTTGATGCCTGAAAAATTTGGGGGTTATACAAATCTAAGATTTGATGATACCAATCCATCAAAAGAAGATATAGTGTATGTAGATGGGTGGCAAGAAGATATAAAATGGATGGGGTTTGAATGGAAAAACCTTGTTTTTGCAAGTGATTTTTATGATAAAATGTATGATGTTGCTGTAGGACTGATAAAAAAAGGTCTTGCATATGTCGATGACCTTTCAGCTGAGGAAATAAACAGCTATCGTGGCACATTCACTGAACCTGGAAAAAATAGTCCTTATCGTGACCGTAGTGTAAATGAAAACTTAGAGCTTTTTGAAAATATGAAACTTGGCAAATATGCTGACGGTGAAAAATGTTTAAGAGCAAAGATTGATATGTCTAGTCCAAACATCAATATGAGAGACCCTGTTATTTATCGAATTGTGCACAAAGAGCACTATAGACAGGGTGATAAGTGGTGTATTTATCCGCTTTATGATTTTGCTCACCCGCTTGAAGACATAATGGAAAATGTTACACATTCACTTTGTTCAAACGATTTTGAAGACCACAGACCTCTTTATGACTGGGTTGTGGATAATTCAGGATTGGTTAATTCGGTAAAGCCAAGACAAATTGAGTTTGTGCGTACAAATATTACAGGGACAATTACTGGGAAAAGGTACCTTAGAAAGCTTGTAGAAATGGGAAAAGTATCAGGGTGGGACGACCCAAGATTTCCGACTGTTCGTGGAATGAGAGCAAGAGGTTATACACCTCAAAGTTTAAAAAACTTTATTTCAAAAATTGGAATTGCTGGTGCGAATGTGGATAAGTCACTTCTTGAAAGTTGTGTGCGTGATGACTACAACAAAATTTCGACGCGAGTTATGGCAGTGCTTGACCCACTAAAGGTTATAATTACAAATTATTCTGGAGAGGAAGTGCTTGAAGTTGAGAATAATCCTAATGATTCTAATGCGGGAACTCACAAAGTAAGTTTTTCTAATGAGATATATATTGAAAAAGAAGACTTTATGGAAGATGCTCCAAGCAAGTTTTTTAGGCTTAAACCAGAAGGTGTTGTAAGGCTAAAAGGTGCTTATATTATAAAATGTGATAAAGTTGTAAAAGACGTGGACGGAAATATAGATCACCTTGAGTGTTCATATTTTGAAAATTCAAGAAGTGGTCACGATGAAAGTGGAGTAAAAGTGAAAGGAACAATTCACTGGGTAAATGCAAAAGATTGTATAGATGTGCAAATCAACACATTTGGAACTCTTCTCAAAGAAGGTGCTGTCTTTGATGGTGAAAATCTTGAAGAAGTTTTTAACGAGAAATCACTGAAGGTCATTTCAGCAAAGGCAGAAAAATATTTGCTTTCTTGCAACCAATTTGACAGGTTTCAGTTTGTGAGGAAAGGGTATTTTTACCTAATACAAACAAATGGAGGACTTGTGTTTAATGAGGTTGTTTCACTAAAAGATAATTTTAAAGTAGGTAATTAAAATGGAACTTTCAAGTAAAAAATTGATGAATATGTGGAAAGAATTTTGGAGCGAAAAAAATCACAAACAAATTGAAGGGGCATCGCTTATTCCGAAAGATAATTCAGTGCTTTTTACAACTGCGGGTATGCAACCACTTATTCCTTATCTTATGGGAGAAAAGCACCCAAGTGGGAAAAGACTATTTAGTATTCAACCTTGTCTTAGAACTAATGACATTGAAGAAGTGGGGGATAATAGACACCATACAATGTTTTTTATGCTTGGAAACTGGAGTGTTGGTGATTATTTTAAAGAAGATGCCATAAAGTGGAGTTATGAGTTTTTAACAAGTGAAAAATGGCTAAATATTCCAAAGAACAAGCTTGCTGTAACTGTGTTCGCTGGTGATGAAAATGTCCCTCGTGATGAAAAGAGTGCAAGTCTTTGGAAAGAATGTGGCATACAAGAAAATCATATTTTTTATTTCCCTAAAAAGGATAATTGGTGGGAAATTGGTGGGGGTGTTGGACCTTGTGGACCAGATACTGAAATTTTCTATGATACAGGAAAACCTGCTTGCGGTGAACACTGTGACCCTTCGTGTGATTGTGGGAAATGGGTTGAAATTTGGAACAATGTTTTTATGGAATTTTTTGTTGCAAAACAAGGTGGAGAATTAGAAAAATTGCCACAGCAAAATGTTGATACAGGAATGGGAATGGAGAGAGTTGTTAGTGTTCTTAATGGTTTTAAGAGTACTTACCAAAACGATTGTTTTTGCGATGCAATAAAAGTTCTTGAGAAACTCAGTGGAAAAACTTTTGATTTCGAAAAACCAACCGGAAAGCCTTTCGCAGTAATTTGTGATCATATTCGTGCTGTAGTCTTTTTGCTTGGTGACAAAAATCCAACAGTGCCAAGCAATGTTGGACAGGGATACATTTTGAGGAGGCTTATTCGTAGAGCGGTAAATTGTGCGAGGGATTTAAAAATTGATGCTCAAAGTCTTTTACAAGTTGCAATGTGTTTTATTGATTTCTATAAATCCGAATTTCCATTATTCGTTACCAAGAAAGATTTTATTTTAAATGAGCTTAGTGCTGAAATAACTAAATTTAGCCATACACTTGAAAGTGGGTTAAAAGAGTTTAATAGGCTAGTAGAAAGTTTATCTGGCGATACTATTGATGGACAAAATGCTTTTCATCTTTTTGATACTTTTGGTTTTCCTATTGAACTCACGAGAGAACTGGCATTTGAGAAGGGATTAAAAGTTGATATGGCTGGATTTCTTGTTGCATTCAAAGCACATCAACAAAAGTCAAGAGATAATTCTGGAGCGATGTTTAAAGGTGGAGTTGCTCAAACAGAAAATGAAGAGGATAAGAAAATTCTTGCAAAGCTTCATACTGCTACTCACCTTTTACACTCTGCTCTTAGAAAAGTAATTGGTAGTACTGCAGAGCAGAGAGGTAGTAATATCACTACTGAAAGGTTGAGATTTGATTTTGTCTGTGACCACAAAATGACACCAGATGAACTCGGTCAAGTTGAAAATTTGGTTAATGACGCCATAAAGCGAGATTTGCCTATCACTTGCGAAGAAATGACAGTAAAGGAAGCCAAAGAAAGTGGTGCAATTGGTATTTTTGAAAGTAAATATGGTGATAAAGTTAAAGTTTATACTATGGGTGATTTTAGTAAAGAAATTTGTGGTGGTCCACACGCAAAAAGCACAGGCGAACTTGGAAGTTTTAAAATACTTAAAGAAGAAAGTTCAAGTAGTGGTATAAGAAGAATTAAGGCAACAATTCAAAAGTAAGTAATAAGGAGAAAGTATGGGTATTTTTGGCGCAATAATGAAAATTGTTATGATTGTACTGGTTTCGGTTTTAACTGTTTTTATCATTTTGGGTGCAATTTTAATGATTTTCCCTAGTGTTTCTATTTTTGGTTTGCATTACATATCTTGTAATTATGATTCTGAAATGGCTGAGTACTTACGCTCTGAAGAGAGCGCTCAGACAAAGGCGATGTGGGATAATGCAGATTTTTACCGTGTGGAAACAAGAGGATATGATGTTTTAATTAGGGTAAAAGAGACTGGTCAACGCGGAGAAACTTATCAAGCAGGAAGTTTAGCGTCAGTTGTTAATAGTTCGTACAAAGGGTTTGTATGGGGTGGGGATGCTTACAAGCCAACCTATTCGTCTAGTATAAAGGAGAATAGATACATAGAAGAAAATGGACAAAATATCTTTTTCGTAAAGATGTCTGAGCCTGATGGATTTTTGGTGAGAAGTGAAACTTTACTAACATTAGTCGTTGAAACCAATACATTTGCAGACAAAAAACTAGAAATAAACACGCAAGGTGGAAATGTTACTATTGGTGGAGATATTAACAATGCTGAAAAACTTATTAATACAAACAACTTGAAAATCAATGCGGGCACGGGTACGGTAACACTTGCTAATATGTCTGTGAGTGAAAATTTAGAAATAACAAAAAAATCTGGGAATATTAAATCTGAAAAGAATATTGATGCAAAGACAACTATAACAATAAGCGAAAAATATGGACTAATCGAACTATTGGATATTGGTACAGCTGAAAATCCACAAAAAGCAACAATAAAGACCACTAATAACACTCATACAACAATTAAGAATGTTTATGGTGGATTTGAATTTAAGGCGGATAGAGGTCTTTTAGAAGTAGATAATATTACTGATTTTACTGATTTGAATGTTGGTTCGTGCGATAGTAAAATTAAAAATATACAAAATGGACTCAATGTTGTTGGTGGCGATGGCTATGTTAAAATACAAGATATTACTGGCGAGGCAACAATCACAATGAAAAATGGTTCAGTAACTTTGGACAAAGCTTCAAAAAAAGTGGTATTTGAAAGTGAAAATGGTGGTTTAAAAATATCTGATGCGGGTGGAGATGTTTATGCAAATACCACACGTGGTAATATTGATGTAAATTGTGCTGGTAATACTATAAATCTAAACATAAACAACAAGCACGGAAATACTAATTTTACTGGAGCAAAAGGGCAAGTTCTTATCAATACTTCAAGTGATTTTGACGCAAAGGGAACGGGTTCCATCACGGGAACTTTTACTGAAATAAGTGGTAATAGTAGCATATTTGGCTACGCTGGAGACATAAATCTTACTGTCCCTCAAAATTCTTGGCTTCTAAGTTGGAGAAATGTTCAAGGTGAAGTTAATATTAAAATGGGTGATTTAGATACCAAGGAAAGAACAACTAGTGGTTACTTGAAAGATACTTCAAATACTGAAAAATGGATTGATGTAGTTACAATGCTTCAGTCTGAAAAACAAACTGATTCTAATACTTTACTTGTGACAAACAACTCTGGGAAAATAAATATAACAGCAAGTTTGGCTTAAATTTAAAAAGGACATTTTCAAATGTTCTTTTTTTAAATCATTTATCATAAATTTAAGTATGTTTTTAGTTTTGAAGAAAAAATCAATTTTTATGGCTTTATTTTATGTTCTACTTGTTGTGGTTTCCTCTTGTTTATTGTCAACAACACAAGTGAAGGCATCAGCTGATAGTCACAATTTTACAGTTGTGCTTGATGCTGGGCACGGTGGAATTGACGGGGGAAGTTGCGGAAAAAGTGGTGTTTTTGAAAGAGATATAAACCTTTCTGTTACTAATAAGATAGAAAAATTTTTAAAAACACTTAACATTAATGTGGTGCAAACAAGGCGTACACAAGATGGTCTTTATGGTGTTTTTGCGAGTGGTTTTAAGATGAGAGATATGAAAGCAAGAAAACAGATTATTGAGGATACTAATCCAGACCTTGTTGTATCTGTTCATATGAATTTTTTTACAAATTCTTCTGCTCGTGGTGCTCAAGTTTTTTACAAGCCTAATAGCGAAGTGAGTAGGATTTTGGCTAATGATATGCAACAACTATTCGCAAAACATTTGCCAAACGCTAGAAAAACGAGTTCAGAAGGTGATTTTTATATGCTGACTTGCACAGATACTCCAGGTGTTTTGGTCGAGGGCGGATATCTTTCCAATCCAGAGGAAGAAAGTTTACTTATAACTGAAACTTACCAAGAAAAATTGGCATATCAAATAACTTGCGGAATTGTGAGATTTTTTGATTTAAAGTAAAGTTGATTTTTAAAAAAGTTTTGAATTGGCTCAGCAAATAATATATTATGTTGGAGTTTGACAAACATAGTTTAAACTAAGGTATTGACATTTTTCATTTATGTGTTATAATAAATATAACTTAGGAGTGAGTTAGTCGTTAAATTGTATTGTTGATTGGTTAGAAAAATTGATAGTTTATATGCTAGAGAAAGTGTAAGAATGATTGATTTTATAACTAAGAATTAGTGCATTAAATTTGAAGGTATTGCTATAAAAAACTGGCACTAGCTAGTTTTTTATTATTTTTCTTGCTAGTTTGTTTTTAATGTGCTATAATGAATATTATGAATTTTGAATTTTTGAAAGAAGAAATCACGCCAGAAATGGCAATTAATATGCCTTCAACGTCACTAGCATTTGTTGGAGATGCGTTTTTCTCTCTTTATGCAAGGACAAAGGTTTTGAATACTACTGCAAAAAGCGGAAAGTTTCATATCCAAGCAACAAAGATTGTAAATGCACATTCACAAAGCTTGATGCTTGATGCGGTATTATATAGTTTAACTGAAGAGGAAAAGGATATTGTTCGCCGTGCTAAAAATACGCATACTGCTTCAAAAAGTAAGAACTCAGGTTTGGCTGATTATAAAAAAGCAACAGCTTTTGAAGCTCTTATTGGATTTTTGTTCCTAACAAATCAAACAGTCCGATTGGCTGAAATTTTAAAACTATCAGATGAGGTGAAGTTATGATAATATGTGGGAAAAATGCGGTTTGTGAGAGTTTGCGTGCAAACAAGGCCATATTCAAGCTTTGGGTTAATGAGTCTTTTAAAAAAGACTTTCAAAATGAAATTATTCATTTGGCAAAGAAAAATAACATAAAAATTGAATTTAAAGATAAAAAAGAGTTAGATAAACTATGTGGAGGAGAAGCTCATCAAGGTTATGTTGCAAAAATAGAAGATTTTGTTTATAGTACGGTTGATGAAATCTTGGAATACGCTGATAGTAAGGGGCAACAACCATTTTTAGTTATTCTTGACCAAGTTGAAGACCCTCACAATCTTGGAAGTGTGATTCGTGTTTGCGAATGTGCGGGTGTGCACGGAATTATTATTCCAAAACATAATGCCTGCGTTGTTAATGAAACTGTTGCAAAAACTAGTGCGGGTGCAATAACTTATATGAAAATTGCAAAAGTTACAAATCTAAATCAAGAAATTGAAAAATTAAAGGGGAGAGGGATTTGGGTATATGCAGTAGAACTTGGTGGAACAGACTTTTATTCTCAAAATCTTAAAGGTCCGATTGCTTTAGTAATTGGAAGTGAGGGGTATGGTACACGAAAACTTGTGAAACAAAATTGTGATGGTGTTTTAACGCTTCCAATGTTTGGTAAGGTTAATTCGTTAAACGCATCTGTTGCGTGCGGAATCTCGGTTTTTGAAATTGTAAGACAAAGGAGAAACTGATGACAAAGTTAAATCAAGACCAAATTTGTGAACTTATTAGTTCTTTTAAAAAGGGAACAACTGATAGTTTGGATACTTTGATGGAAAATTTTAAACCAATGGTAAGTAGTATAGCAAGAGGTTATTTTTTGGTAGGTGGAGACGATGAAGATTTGATGCAAGAAGGAATGATTGGTCTCTACAAAGCAATTTTGTCTTATGATGAATGTTGCTCTACCACATTTTCAACTTTTGCGTATTTGTGTATATTGAGGCAGGTTCAAACAGCAGTCAGAGCAAGCTTGAGAAAGAATAGAGCAGTCTTAAGTAATTTTATTTCTATTTCAAATCAAGGTATGATTGTTGTTGATGAAGAAAAAAGTGGAATATATCTTGTTAGTAGTGAGCTCAATCCAGAGGAATCTCTCATAACAGCTGAGCAAAAAAGTGAGCTTAGTGAAATTATAATGAAAAAACTTAGCAAATTCGAATTTTTGGTTCTTGGTTTATATCTCAAAGGTTTTTCTTACACAGATATTTCGCAAAAACTTTGCAAAGATATAAAAAGTGTTTCAAACGCTATTGCAAGAATGAGAATGAAGTTGCAAAATTATTTTGGAGGTGAAAAATGTATTTAGCGCTATATCGAAAATTCAGGCCGAAAAACTTTGATGAAGTTGTGGGGCAGGAGCACATTGTTAAAACTCTAAAGAATCAAATCATTAATGACCAAATTGGACACGCGTATTTATTTTGTGGAAGTCGTGGTACGGGAAAAACATCAGTTGCAAAAATTTTTGCAAAGGCTGTGAATTGCCTAAATTCAAAAGACGGCTCGCCCTGCGGAGAATGTGATGTCTGCAAAAAACTTGAGGAAACAAGTAGTATTGACATTATCGAAATAGATGCAGCAAGTAACAATAGGGTAGATGAAGTTAGGGATATTAGGGACAAAGTTAAATACCCACCGCTTTATGGGAAATATAAAGTTTATATAATTGATGAAGTTCATATGCTTACTGATAGTGCATTTAATGCTCTTTTGAAAACTTTGGAAGAACCTCCAAAACATATTATTTTTATTTTGGCAACAACTGAGCCACAAAAACTCCCTGCAACTATACTTTCAAGAGTATTGAGGTTTGATTTCAAATTGGTTGGGCTCGACAAACTTGTAAGTCACGTAAAAAATGTTTTTTCTAAAAGTGGAATAAAAGCTGAAGAGCAAGCCGTGATTTCGATTGCAAAAGCGGGAAACGGAAGTGTTAGAGATACTCTTTCAATTGCTGATATGTGTGCAAGTTTTGCAAACAATGACATAAAATACACTGATGTTCTTGAGGTTTTGGGGACCAGTGACCAAGAGGTTTTGTCTGATTTGGCAAGTTGTGTGTTATCAGGTGATATAGGAAATTTTATACGTAAATTTAATAGTGAAGTTAAAAGTGGAAAAAATATTCTAAATTTACTTGAAGATTTAACTAAAGAATTTAGAGATTTGCTAGTTATAAAAGCTGGCGGAAAAACAAAAGAACTTGTTGATTTGCCAATGGAAATACAAGAAAAACTCGAAAGACTAGGACAAAATTACGAACTAACAAGGATAAACGAAGCTTTAAGTGCATTTAGTGGAATTGAAGCTGATTTGAAATATTCTAGCAATCCTCAACTGCTAATTGAAGTTACTGCAATGAAATTTCTTAAAAGAGAAGAAAACAAATCAATTGGGGAAAGTGCAAAGAATTTCGTAAAAGAAGTAAAGATATCTAGTACTCAAAGTACTGATGTAAACTCACATAAAGTTTGGGGGCAGGTTTTGACAGAACTTCATCGCCAGAATGTGGTACTTCATTCAGCCTGTGCAGATATTTGTGATGTGCAAATTGTACAAAATAATTTCATTATTTCATCAGAAAGTGAAATGATTGTTCAAATTATGAAAAAATCAGAAAATTACGCTGATTTAGTTGCGTGTTTTAAAAAACTTGGATATAATTATAATATAGAAATTGTCAAGAAGCAAACTGAAAAGAAAATAGACAAAACAAAACTTTTGAGTGAAAAACTTGGCATATCTGTTCAAATAAAAAACAAAAAGGATTGATATTATGGCAGGATTTAATGGATTTGGTGGCGGAATGCAAATGCAACAGCTTATGAAACAGGCACAGGCTATGCAGGAAAAAATGCAAAAACAAAAAGAGGAACTTGAAGCAAGTGTATTTAGTGCAACCAGTGGTGGTGGAATGGTCGAAGTAAAAATGAATGGAAAAAGGGAACTTGTTGCGTTAAAAATAAAGCCTGAAGTAGTTGATGCAAGTGATATTGAAATGTTAGAGGACCTTGTTATGGCTGCTGTTAACGATGCAAACAGTCAAATTGATAGACAAATTGCAAGTAATATGCCAAACATTCCAGGGGGATTTTTCTAGTTGAAAAATTTGATTGAACCGCTTGAAAAACTTATTAATGAGTTTTCTCGCTTGCCTGGTGTGGGTAGAAAAACAGCGACTAGGTATGCATACAAAATTATAAATTTAGATGAAAATGAGGTCAAGAGTTTTGCTAGTGCATTAGTTGTTGCAAAACAGCAAGTTCATTTTTGTGAGATATGTGGCAATTGGACTGATGGAAAAGTATGTACTACTTGTGAAAAAGGTAATCAGAAAGTTGTTTGTGTTGTTGCTGAACCAAAAGATGTATTGGCTCTTGAAAAGGTTCGTAATTTTAGTGGAACATTCCACGTTTTACACGGTCTTTTGAATCCGATGGAAGGAATTGGGCCATCTAATATACACATTAAAGAACTTCTTGAACGAATAAAAAAGTTTAATGTTCAAGAGGTTATTATGGCGACAAGCCCAACTGTTGAGGGTGAAGCGACTGCAATGTACATTGCAAAACTTTTAAAACCACTAGACATAAAAATTACAAGAATTGCTCAGGGTGTTTCTCTTGGGAGTGATATTGAATATGTTGATGAGGTTACGCTTTCAAAAGCTCTAGAAGATAGGAGAGAGCTCTAGTTTTTTTCGGTTATATATTTTGCAAGTTCGCGTTTTTTTGAAATAAAAACTTTCAAACTTTTGTTTATATTTTTATTATATTTATCAAGAAGTGCAAGTTCGGCACTTCTTATTTCTTTTTTTAATTTTTCTATTTTATTTAAAATTTCAAAACTTTCCATACTACACCTTTAACAAAAAAAAATACTTTTTCATATAAAATAAAAATTAAGGGGGGCAAAATGAGTTTTGATGATGAGCAACTTGCTGATGAAAAAAGTATTAGCAATATGAGGTTAAAATATGCAGGAATAGAAAATTTAGGTAAGGTAAAGATTTTACAAAATGAAAATTTGCCTGATTTGTTGGAACTTGGCAAAACTATTAATATTTCGGATAAATTGTTGGGTTTTTTGATTGAAAGTTTATCTGGAGAGCCGAAAGAATTTGTGTCCGAGCTTAAAAGACTAAATCAAGTTGAACTCGATGAACTCAAAGCAAATTTTCCATCTCTTGAAGATTTAACTAAAATAAATCCAAGTTTTGTTACAAGACCAAGAAGTATCTATTTACTAAACAGAAAACTTGCTCAAAATGAATTAAAAATTTTGTCTGATTTGTTTGAACTTTATTCAAATGAAACAAGGCAAGACGTAAAGTTAATATTGTCTAGAATAATAAAGAGGCGTATTGAATCTCTTGGTATAATGTTTTTAAATCCTTTTTGTGTAAGATAAAGAAAAAATATATAAAAAAATAACACCTTTTTAAAATATTTATGATATAATTGATGTTATGAAATTAGAAATTCCAAAATCTTTAAAAGAACTTTGCTTATTGTTTGCACAACAAAACTCGCCATTATATCTCGTTGGCGGGTATGTTCGCAATTCACTTTTAGGATTTGTAGAAACTGATATTGATATATGCGGGCCTCTTAGGTATGACAAAGTTCAAAAAATGCTTTCGGGAACAATCTTTGATGCTAAAGTAAAAAATGAAAAACTTGGAACGCTGTTAATAAAAAGTAAAGTTAGTGAAGAAGAGTTTGAATACACAACTTTTCGAAAAGAAAATTATAGTAGGGGCGGTAATCACAGTCCTGATGATGTTTGTTTTATTACTGATATTAGGGAAGATGCGTCAAGACGTGATTTTACCTGTAATGCTGTTTATTACAATATTTCTAATAATAGTATAATTGATTTTTTTGGTGGAACTGATGATACTTTTAAAAGAGTTTTAAAAACAGTTAATTTGCCAGAAATAACTTTTGATGATGATGGACTCAGAATTTTGAGGCTTGCAAGAATGAGTGCGGAACTTGACTTTGAAATAGATGAAAATTGTTATAATATAGCAAAAGCAAAAATAGAGCAATTAAAAGATATTTCGCAAGAAAGATTTAATAAAGAAATTTTATCTATACTTTTTGCTGATTTTAAGTATGATGCTATTAGCAACCCAAACGCACCGCTAAAAGGTATTTCCGTGCTTTCAGATTTTGGGGCTTGGGGATATATTTTCCGTCAACTTGCTTTTGAATATGGCATCAAAAATATAAACGAAAAACTAAAAGAAAAATGGTGTTATAGTATTGTATCAAGTCCCTCTTTTCACCGTGTTAGTTTGTTTACATATGAAATTTTAAATGCTTTAAAACTTCCTATTAACTCAAAAAATATAAACGCAATACTTGGACAAGATGGCCTTATGCTTTCGAAAAAGGAAGTTTTATTGCAAACAAGGATTTTGTGTGGGATTGAAGATATAAAAACACTTGTTAATGATGATATTAGAATTTTTATTATTAAAAATAGTGAAATTATTTCGAGAATTTTAAGTTTGGCACGAATTTTGGGAATTGGAGAAAATATACAAGCGGTTTATAACTTTATGAAAATGGACAATGCTCCGTTTTCTGTTAAGGAATTAGCGATTTCTGGAAATGATATAATTGAAAATTTCCCGAATATACCTCGTCAAAAATATGGAGAGTTGTTTAACGCAATGTTACTTAGATGTGCTATTACTCCCGAATTAAATACAAAGAAAAATTTATTTAATATATTAAAAGGAAAAGAAAAATGTTAAGTACCATACTTCTTGTTGCAATACTTTTGGCAAGCATTATTTCAGTTGTGATTTCTGCTACCTTGGCAGTTAGAACGAAAAAATCTCAAAATCTTGATGGTGTTGGTCTTTTGAATGTTATTAAACAAGAAAATGACAAATTACTAACTTATGTTCGTGCAGACAATGAGTCGGTTATAAAGGTTTTTCGAGAAGCAAATGCTAGTATGATGGAGTATGTAAAACAATATAATGATGCAATAGTTGCGGGATTAGGTGAAACATACAAAGTTCAAAGAGAGCAACTTAAAAATATTGAAGAACGAATTAATTCAGTATTAAAATCAAATGATGTAAGATTAGAACGAATTAATCAAACCCTTCAAACAAGTATGGACAAGCTCCAACAAAGTAATGAGCAAAAATTAGAACAGATGCGTAGAACTGTTGATGAAAAACTTCAGGATACGCTTGAAAAGAGGATAAATACAAGTTTTACTCAAGTTAGTGAGAGGTTGGAGCAAGTGTACAAGGGACTTGGTGAGATGAAGACCCTTGCTGGAGATGTTGGTGATCTTAAAAAGGTTCTAAGCAATATTAAAACTCGTGGGACTTGGGGGGAGGTTCAACTTGGAAATCTTCTTGAGCAAATGTTGTCACCAGAGCAATTTAAAGCTCAATTTATGCTTGATAAGAATAGCACTGAAAGAGTGGACTTCGTCGTAGTTATGCCAGGAAAAGATGACACGAGTGTTTACCTTCCTATTGATGCAAAATATCCAATAGAAGCATATCAAAGGCTTGTAGAAGCAACAGAAACAAATAACGTTCTCAGTGCAGAAACAAATGCAAAGGAACTCGAAAAAGCTGTAAAATTATATGCAAAAGATATAAGTTCTAAGTATATAAAAGTGCCAACGACAACGGATTTTGCTATTATGTATTTACCCATTGAAGGGCTATATGCAGAGGTTGTAAAAAATTCCACACTTGTTCAAACGCTTCAAAGAGATTATCGAATTATGGTGTGTGGACCAACAACTCTAGCTGCACTATTAAATAGTCTTCAAATGGGATTTAGAACTCTTGCTATTGAAAAACGAAGTAGTGAAGTTTGGTCTCTTCTATCATTATTCAAAACGGAGTTTACAAAATTTTATGATTTGCTCTTAAAGACACAAAAGAAACTTTTAGAAGCTAGCAATACAATTGATGATGCGACAAGAAAGACTAGAACTATCGAAAGAAAGCTAAAGTCAGTAGACTCGCTAGCGCCACAAGAGAAAGAGCTTCCACGCATTGATTTTGATGTTGATATTGATGACAATTAGCAAAAGGGACAACTGGGCTTGCTAATTTCTCTAACTTCAACATAATATTGACCACATTTTTTTGGTGGTGTGGGCTTGCAAGGACAACAAGGGCATTGTGGTCTAATTGGGCAACAACAGCCACTATTTATTTTTTGATTAAAATTACACATAAAATTTTCTCCTTTAAACCATAACCACACACAAAAAGAGTGGTTATGTAGGGAGCTTTGTTACAGCATAATATGTAAAAAATTATGAAAATGTTAATTTTTTTTGCAAAATAGCGTTATTTTATTTGCCAAATTTGTACAAAACTTATATAATATGTGTGGAGAGTAAGAAATGGGATATTTTGACAAGGTTGATGACAAAATAGAAAAGATTCAGGAAGTGGGCGATATTGAAAGGCTTGCTGGAATTTCGTTTTGGTACAGTGTGGGTGCGGTCGGTGTACTCATTCATTGTATTGTGCTGTGTTCTATTTTAGGCTGGCACAATATTTACGCTGGAATTCCATACTTTTTGAGTATTGTTTTTTGTGTTATTGGGTTGGTTTATTCTGTAAAATCGGGAAAAGCATCTAAAATGATTAGGCAAAAAAATGAACTCAATAGTATGGCGAGGGCGTATAACATTTTATGGCTTTTGTTAAGCGTAACTTTCTTAGCGCTTAACACATGGCTTGCAATTGAAGTATTACTTGGGAAAATTTAAAGGGAGATAAAAAATGCAACAGTTTGTTTTTCCTGCTGTTTTATACAAAGATAAAGAAAACAGAGGATATACGATTATACTTAGTGATGTAAATATTTGTACTGAGGGTGTTTCGGTTGAGGACGCTTTTATTAGAGCAAAAGAATTTTTAGAGGTTTATTGCCGTTGCGCGATGGAGTACAATGGTGAAATTGAGCCAGCAACAAAATTTGAAGATGTTGAGTGCGGAAAAGACAATATCGTGCTTCTTGTTGATGCTGTTTATGATAAATATGATTCATCTTGTGATTCAAGATTTTCTGTTGATTTGGTTTAGTTTGAGGTGAACTGATGATATCAAAGAAATTTACAAGTGAGCAAGCAATGTCACATTTGGGCTATGCACTTACCTGTGGATATGCGTTTGAAAAGTTTGTTGCGGGCAAGGGAGTGTATGGTAACAGAGTGTCGTTAATGCGTGATAAAAGTGCTAAGAACCTTTATGGTGGAGAATCAAAATTTAAATCAAGCAGTTTCCACGTAATAGAGGGTATCAAGCCACTTGAAATTCCACAAACGATTATTATGACAAGAAAAAAACTTGAAGAATTTTTCACAAGAAAAGAAGATATGCGAGAGTTTTTAATAAATTTCAAGGGTGATTTTGTCTCAAGTTCAGATATGGAAAAGGTTGTAGAAAACTGGTTTTCTAGAGTGGGGAAGAAGCTTTTAACGAGTAGTATTTTAGATTTTGAAAAATTAAACAAGTTTGTTATTGCGAATATGGTTTTACTGTTGCCAATTGGTACACAGCTTTATATTGCAGAATTTAGAAAAAAACAAATACTAATCTTACTAACGCAACAAATAATAACAGAAGACTTCGCAAAATATCAACTAGATATAATGCCAGCATCAAAAGAAAGATTGGTTTCATTAAAACAAAAATTGCTTTTACAAAAAAAGAAATGAACATTCCTGCACGGGGTGTTTTTTGTTTACATAAATCTTTTATTATTACAAACAATACACAAAAGAGGTATATATGCAAGCAAAAAAAAGCATTTTGGTTTTACTTGTTTTGTGTGTAATTGTTTTTGGAGGAAGTTATCTACCAGAAAGCAATGGTGATGAAAATTTTGTCAGCATCGAACTTTCTTACAAAGGTTGTGTTTGGAAATGGTCAGATAGTGATAATCCAAAAACGAATATTTTCACCAACTATGCGAAAGCAAACAAAAACAAAAGGCTCGGGACAAATGTGGAGCGAAGTGATTTAATAAAAAGAATACATAAGATAGGTTTTTCGTATGAGGACGCTTTTGACTACACTTTTTTTGGAATAAGAGAATTGATTAATGATATGTGTAAGGTGATTGAAAAAGAAATGGTTAATGCAAGTGTGGAATTCAAACCAAACAGTCCTCCGTATTTCTTTTATGGAAGCGAACAGATAGGTCTCAAGGTTGACAAAGAAAAACTATACCAAAATATATTGAGTAGTTTAAAGCAAACAGCAAAGGTGAGGGTAGAAGTTCTTCCGGAGAAACTTTTACCAACAGTGACGAAAGAGGAATTAAAAAATAGAACTCAGTTAAAATCTAGGTTTGAAACATATTATGCGAGTAGTCCAGAAAATAGGAAAAGTAATATTGAACTTGCTGTGAAAAAATTTAATGGACTAATTATGATGCAAGATGAGGAGTGTTCTTTTAATAAAACAACAGGGAGAAGAACGGAGCAAAATGGGTACAAGCAAGCAAATATTATAGTCAACAATGAGTACACCCAGTCACTTGGAGGGGGAGTTTGTCAGGTTAGTACAACAATTTATAATGCACTGCTTTTAGCGGGTGTTGAAGTTTTAGAATCGCACCCGCACAGTTTGGCGAGTGGGTATGTGATGAGTGGATTTGATGCAATGGTAAATTTTGGTTCTAGCGATTTGAGGTGGAAAAACACTACTGGTGAGCCGATTTATATAAGGACATATGCGAATGGAGAAACGTTAGGTGTTGAGATTTATGGAATAAAAAATAACTTTCAGATAAAACGAAACTCCCAAGTTTTGAAAACTATTTTACCTCCAGAAGAAAAGGTGATTGAGGATAGTGAAAAATATAAAGATGAAGTCGAATATAAAACAAGACCCAAAAATGGTAGTGTGGTAAAAAGTTATTTAGAGTTTTATAATGGCGAAAATTTTGTAAAGAGAAAACTTTTGCGTACTCAAACATACAAACCAATGCAGGGTGTGAAAATTGTTGGAACAAAAGAAAAAGAGCCAGAGTTTTTCGGTCAGCCTTTCTATGAGGAATTTAATCAAGAAATTTTTGAAAATATGTGAAATTTGTGTTAAAAACTATACTACAGCTTGTGATAACTATAAAAAATATTTGTGTAAAAGTAAACCACTACTTGTGGTTTAATTTGTAAGATAAAACCGTTAGATAGTCTGGGTTCAATTTAAAAATAGCGGTAAGATTTGCGATAATGCACCACGCACGATTTTGCGTTGTCTTTGAGGTAGGTGTTACTCGTTATGTAAAAACTAGTGAATTTTTTTGTAAGTTAATTATGCGAAAGTGGAATAAAAACTTTTTGAAAAAGAATAAACTTATATTAAAATAGTAACAAATTTTTTAAATAGAAAA